>DWZN01000192.1 GCA_019117545.1 Candidatus Brevibacterium intestinavium | reverse complement strand
ATTCGGTTGCCGATGCGGGTGATCTGCGCTTCGGTCTCAAGGCGGGCGCGCTGCCGTGGAGTCGTATCAGTCATCACTTCACCCTACTGTCCGAGAGCATGGATGCCAATAGTGGGCGCTGCTCTTGTTTTGCAGGCCGCGAGGGTCTACGCTGATTGTCCGAGAGCACCGCTCTCGGCTCAATCGCATCCGCCCCCTGGAAGGAACCCCATGGAAAGCGCACTCGTCATCGGCAATGGCCAGATCGGCTCGGAGATCGCAGCTCAGCTGTCAGCCGCCGGAGTCTCCGTGCGGATCGCGACTCGCTCGGGCGGCCGGAAACCGGCCCCGGTCGGTGCGAGAACCGCCGAGGCGGCCCCACCGGTCGACCAACCACCGGCCTCCACCCCCGTGCACATCACGGCCGATGCGAGCGACCGGGACCAACTGGCCCGGGCCGCCGAGGGAGTCGATGCGATCTTCGCCTGCGCCCACGCGCCCTATGACAGTCGGATCTGGGAGCAGGTGCTGCCTCGGCTGGACTCGGCCGTCCTCGACACCGCGGCCGAGCGGGGCATCCCGGTCGTCTTCCCCGAGTCCGTCTACGCCTTCGCCGGCCTGGCCACGCCGATCACCGAGACCTCTCCCTTCGCCCCGGTCGAGGACAAGGGACGGATCCGGAAGCGGCTGCTCGAAGCCCGGGCCGCGCACTCGGCCGCCAGCGCCAGCGTCATCGCCGGCGACCTGCTGGGCCGCAGCGCCGAACCGTGGTCCTCCGTCGTGCGGATGTGCATCACCGAGCCGATCTCCAAGGGACGCCGCGCGGTGGTTCCCGCCCGCACCGACGTCGCCCACGGCATCACCGTCATCGCCGATCATGCGTCCGCGATGGTCCGTGCCGCTGAGCTGATCGAGGACGTCCCCGCGGGGACGCACCGGCTGCTCATCGCCCCGGCCTCGAACCCGACGCTCGGTGAGATCGCCGAGCACACTTCGAGCCTGCTCGGACAGAAGTCCAAGCGCCCGATCTCGGTGCCGCGCTGGGTGACCCGATCAGCCGGTGTTGCCGAACGCTCCTTCTTCGAACTCAATCGGCTCGCCCCGATCTGGTACTCGCCCTGCGTCATCGCCCCCGGAGAACTCGCCGCAGAGGTCGGCACCACCGATTGGCGAGAAGGCGTGGCGCAGATGCTGTGAGCCCGCGCAACCGACAGCTCAATGATCTCCTTCGGTGCTATCGGCTGCAGCGCTGCTTCTGGCACCGCGTCGGTGGTTCTGCTCTGCCGCGGGATCGTCGATCTGACCTTCTGATCGCGCGACGATATAGGTTCCGGTGAGATCGCCCGTCACATTGCACATGGTGCGGACCATGTCGAGCAGCGCATCCACCCCGGCCACGAGAGCAACAGCGGCAAAGGGCAGGCCAGCCTGCGAGATCACCAGCGACAACATGATGAGACCAGCCCCGGGGACGCCAGCGGTACCGATCGAAGCCAGCACCCCGACGGCCACGATCTCGAGCATCTGCACAAAGGACAGATCAACCCCGGAGACATTGGCGACGAACATCGCTGACACGCCCACGTATAGGGCAGTGCCGTCCATATTGATCGTCGCGCCCAACGGCAGGCTGAATCCGTAGGTGCTCTCCGAGATGCCGAGCTTCTCGGCAGCACGCATGCTCACCGGCAGGCTTCCGCTCGAGGAACGAGTCACGTACGCAGTCAGCATCGGCTCCTTTGCGGCGCCGAAGAACCGTCTGACGTTGAGCTTGAAAGCCAGAAGAATCAGAATGTACACGCCGATCATCAGCGCAACACCAAGATAGACGGTCACCGTCAGTTCGAGCATGGGCAGCAGCGAGTCGGCTCCGGTCTCGCCGACGACGACCGCGATCAGGGCGAACACACCGATCGGCCCGTACTCAAGCACGCCCCGCACGATCTTGAACATGATCTCCGACCCGGCATCGGACAGCTTCTTCACCGGCTCAGCCAGGCTGCGCATCCATTCACTGTCGCTGTACAGCATGGACCCCAATGCCAGTCCGGCGATGACAGCGACGAAGATGACGGCCAGGACATTGCCTTCGGCCATCGCGCTGACTATGTTCTCCGGAACGATGTTCAGAAATGTGTCGACCAGCGAAGGCGCTTCCTCAGGCGTCTCACCTGTCCCCGGCATGTCGAGTCCCACGCCCGGGCTGATGACCAGCGCGAGTGCGAGTCCCAGAGCGATGGCCACGGCCGAAGTGGCCAAATAGTATCCGAAGACCTTTCCCCCGACACGGCCGAGATTGGACGGGGAGACAGACGCGGCCCCGGAGAGCAGCGTCAGAAACACCAGGGGGACCACAAGCATCTGCAGCAGCCGCAGGAACAGATCGCCCAAGGGCTGCACCACAGCGATCGGCGGGCCCACGATCAGCCCCACAATCAAGCCGACCACCAACGCTATGGCGAACTTCCAGATCAGCGGAAACGCCAAATAGCGCTGCCATGGTGATCTGCGTTCCGATGAAGCCGGTTTCACGTCTGCCATGAGTCTTCTTCTCCTACACGTTCGTGTTCGGAATCTCCACACCTCGTTGTGAGGCGAGAACACGTTGAGTCACTGATCTCGCCTGAGCTGGCGACGCCCGAGTGACTGAGGCCACGGTAATCGCTCATGGCTGACAAGCATAGGAGACTTGTCGCCCGGGTACACCCCTGCCTCGGATCAGGACCCGACGAGGCGGCCGGCCGCCGAGGTCGGCACCACCGATCGGCGAGAAGGTGTGGCGCAGACGCTGTGAGCCCGCTCAGAGGAAGATCCCGTTGCCCGGGCCCAGGGGCAGATCGAAGAAGTACCAGATGGCCAGCAGCGCGGCCCAGGCGATCCAGAACGGGATGACGAACGGGAACATCCGCGAGATCACGGTGCCCAGTCCGGCATCCGGTTCGTAGCGGCGGACGAGTCCGAGGAGGACGATCATGTAGGGGTTGAGCGGAGTGATGACCTGGGTGGCCGAATCGCCCACGCGGAAACCGGCTTGGATGAAGGCGGGTTCGTATCCGAGCAGCGAGAACAGGGGCACGAACACCGCGGCCATGAGCGTCCACATGG
>DWZN01000026.1 GCA_019117545.1 Candidatus Brevibacterium intestinavium | reverse complement strand
TCGCAGAACTCGGCAAGGAGACCTACCCGAGGTACCGCGACGGTGACAGCGTCTACATCGCCCCGGACGGGACCAAGACCGTCTACAGCGGCGATCTGTTCCCGGTGGGGGAGTCGACGCAGTCGGAGATGGAACGACTCATCGGCATCCTCGACGGACTCGCGGCCCGGATCGGGCCGAAGGCCCCCTGGGACGCTCCGGACGCGGCCGAACTCGATTCCATCTCCTTCCACCACTGGCTGCGGCAGCAGTCGGATGACGAACTCGCCTGCGAGAACATCGGCCTATTCATCGCCGGGGGAATGCTGACGAAACCGGCCACCGCCTTCTCCGCCCTCCAAGCGGTGCTGATGGCCGCCTCGGCGGGGTCGTTCACCCACCTCGTCGACGATCACTTCATCCTCGACCGTCGCGTCGTCGGCGGGATGCAGTCGGTGTCGGTGCAGATGGCCGACGAGCTCGGATCCGACACCGTGCGCCTGAACCAGCCGGTGCGCAGGATCGACTGGTCCGATGAGGGCGTGACGGTCTCGACCGATGAGCTGACCGTTCGCGCGACCGAGGCGATCATCGCCGTCCCGCCGAACCTCTACTCGCGCATCAGCTACGATCCGCCCCTGCCGCGGCTGCAGCAGATCTTCCACCAGCATCAGTCGATGGGCCTGGTGATCAAGGTCCATGCCACCTACAACACCCCGTTCTGGCGCGAACAGGGCCTGTCCGGCACCGGATTCGGGGCCGGACGCCTCGTCCAGGAGGTCTACGACAACACCAACTACGGCGAGGAGCAGGGAACGCTGGTCGGGTTCATCTCCGATGTCCGCGCCGATGCCATGTGGGCTCTTGACGAGGACAGCCGTCGGCAGCAGATCTTGCAATCCCTCGCCGAGTTCCTCGGCCCTCAGGCGCTCGAGCCCGAGGTCTTCTACCTCTCGGACTTCGGCGCCGAGGAGTGGACCCGCGGAGCGTATGCGACCAGCTACGACCTCGGAGGTCTCCACCGCTGGGGCCGGTACCAGAACGAACCGGTCGGTCCTCTCCGCTTCGCCAGTTCCGACATCGCGGCCGAGGGCTACCAGCACGTCGACGGGGCGGTGCGGATCGGCACCGCCACTGCCGAGAGCATTCTTAACGCCTGAGTCCTCTGCCCGGATCATCGTGCCCGACCGTCCGCCACTGACCTGAAACGACCGAGCCATGAGCAGCAAGCATTCGTCGCCGACGACCACCGGACTGAGTTCGAAGGGACTCTCGGCCGGCAAGATCGGGGCCATCGGAGGAGCCGTCATCGGCATCTCCTGCATCGCCCCGGCCTATACGCTGACCTCCGGACTGGGGCCGACGATCTCCGAAGTCGGAGTCCACACCCCGTCGGTGCTGCTCATCGGCTTCGTGCCGATGCTCCTCGTCGTCTTCGGATACCGGGAGCTCAACACCGCGATGCCGGATTCCGGGACCACCTTCACCTGGGCGACCCGGGCATTCGGGCCCTGGCTGGGATGGATGGGCGGTTGGGGCCTGGTGGCCGCAACCGTCCTCGTGCTCTCGAACCTCGCGGCCGTGGCCGTGGACTTCCTCTTCCTCCTCCTGTCCCAAGTGTTCAGCGATCCGCAGATCGCCGAACTCACCCGCGTCCTGTGGATCAACATCCCCGTCACCGTGGTGCTCACCGCAGCGGCGGCATGGATCTCCTACCGCGGCGTCGAGGCCACCGAGAGGCTCCAGGTGTGGCTGGTCGCGTTCCAGGTCCTCGCCCTGGGCTGGTTCGTCGTCGCCGCACTCGTCCAGGTCGCCGGCGGCACCGCCTTCGACCCGACACCGGTGTCCATCGATTGGTTCAATCCGTTCTCCGCCGGTGACTTCTCCACCGTCGCCGCTGCGGTGTCGCTGTCGATCTTCCTGTTCTGGGGCTGGGACACAGTCATCACGATGAACGAGGAGGCCAAGGACCCGGAGAAGACACCGGGACGGGCCGCCCTGCTCACGATCCTCGCGATCGTCATCATCTACATCGCCTGCACCGTCGCGGTGATCTCGTTCGCCGGAATCGGCACCGAGGGCCTCGGCGCGGGCAATCCGGCCAACCAGGAGTCGATCTTCGCCTCACTGGCCGGACCGGTCATGGGTCCCTTCGCCGTGCTCGTCTCGATCGCAGTGCTCTCGAGTTCGCTGTCGTCGCTGCAGGCGACGATGGTCTCTCCCTCGCGCACGATCCTGGCCATGGGCCACTACGGGGCCCTGCCGGAGAAGTACGGTCGCGTCTCTCCCCGCTACAAGTCGCCCTCGGTCGCAACAGTCACCTCGGCGGGGGCGGCGATCATCTTCTACGTGGTCATGCGGCTGCTGTCGGAGAACGCACTGTGGGACACGATCACCGCACTCGGGCTCATGGTCTGCTTCTACTACGGCATCACGGGCCTGGCCTGCATCTGGTACTTCCGCCGCACCCTGTTCACTTCGGCTCGCACGTTCTTCTTCCGGTTCCTGTTCCCGCTGATCGGGGGAGTGACCCTGCTGGTCATATTCGTCACCACCGCGATCGATTCGCTCGACCCCGACTACGGTTCGGGCTCGTCGGTCTTCGGCGTCGGACTCGTCTTCGTCCTCGGCATCGGTGTGCTCCTCCTCGGTGCGGCCATCATGATCGTCCAATCGATCCGCCACCCGGACTTCTTCCGCGGCCGGACGCTGCGCCAGGGCGTCGATGCGGGATGAGACAGCAGCTGGTCGCTCTGCGGCGGGTCCGTGACCGCATCGACCGTGAATTCGACCGACCGCTGAGCGTCGAGGCTCTCGCCGCGACCGAGCACATGTCCGCCGGCCACCTCAGTCGCCAGTTCAAGGCGGCGTTCGGCGAGTCCCCGTACTCCTTTCTCATGACCCGCAGAATCGAACGGGCCATGGCGCTCATCCGCCGCGGCGATCTCACGATCACGGAGATCTGCTTCACCGTCGGCTTCTCCTCTCTGGGCACCTTCAGCACCCGCTTCAGCGAACTCGTGGGCGTCTCTCCTCGGGCCTACCGTGACGGCGTCGTCTCCGGAGAGCACCGCCTGCCGACGATTCTGGTCAAGAACGCGCTGCGACCGGTCAGGAATCGAGAAGTCCCACCCGCCGCAGCAGTCTACGATTGCTGACATGAATATCTCGATCAACGCGAGCTTCCTGCCCCATGTCGATGCCGAGGAATCCTTGGCCTTCTACACCGAAGTCCTCGGCTTCGAGCTGCGCCTGGACGTCGGTTCCGGGCGGATGCGGTGGCTGACGGTCGGCCCCGTCGACCAGCCCGACACCTCGATCGTGCTCACCCCCGCCATCACCGATCCGACGATCAGCGAGACCGAACGCGAGGTCATCGAATCCCTCATGGCCAAGGGCAGCTACGCCGGCATCGTCTTGGCCAGCGCTGATGTCGACGCGGTCTTCGCCGAGGTGGAAGCCGAGGGCGCTGAGATCGTGCAAGAGCCGATGGACCAGCCCTATGGTCTGCGCGACTGCGCCCTGCGCGACCCGGCTGGGAACATGATCCGCATCCAGCAGAGGAGCTGAGACAGGTGCACGCGGCCGACAGCCATGACCTCATCCGCGTCAGCGGAGCACGGGAGAACAACCTGAAGAATGTGTCCGTCGACCTCCCCAAACGCCGTCTCACGGTCTTCACCGGCGTGTCCGGTTCGGGCAAGAGCTCACTCGTCTTCGACACCATCGCTGCCGAATCCCAGCGGATGATCAATGAGACGTACTCGGCCTTCGTCCAAGGTTTCATGCCCGCTATGGCCCGCCCCGAAGTCGACGTCCTCGAGGGGCTGACGACGGCCGTCCTCGTCGACCAGGAGCGGATCGGGGCCAACCCCAGATCGACGGTGGGCACGGTCTCCGACATCAACGCGAAGCTGCGCACTCTCTTCGCCCGCCTGGCCGAACCGAACCTCGGATCGACGAACGCCTATTCGTTCAATGTCGCCACGATCAGCGGCAAGGGCGCTGTCAGCATCGCCAAGGGGGAGGGCACGCAGGTCGAGCGCCGCACCTTCTCCGTCAATGGCGGCATGTGCCCGAACTGCGAGGGCATGGGCACGGCCACGGACATCGACCTCGGCGAGGTGATCGACGAGTCGAGATCTCTCAATGACGGCGCCATCACGATTCCCGGGTACAAACCCGGCGGCTGGTCGGTGCGCATGTTCTCCGAGTCCGGGTTCTTCGATCCCGACAAACCGGTCGCGGACTATTCGGAGACCGAACGGCACCATCTTCTGCACGCAGACGGGGAGAAGATTCGGATCAACGGCACGAACTTCACCTTCGACGGACTCCTCCCGCGCATTCGCCGGTCCTTCCTGTCCAAGGATCGTGAGGCGATGCAGAAGCATGTCCGCGAATTCGTCGACCGCGCCGTCGTCTACACCGTCTGCCCCGAATGCGACGGCACTCGCCTCAACGCCGCGGCCAGGTCATCGCTGTTGGCCGGGAGATCCATCGCCGAGGTGTGCGCCATGCAGATCTCGGACATCGACGACTGGCTGGCCGAGATCGAGGCCCCGACGGCGAGTGCGCTGATCCGGTCACTGCGCGCCGATGTGCGGGCCTTCACCGACATCGGCCTCGGCTACCTGTCCCTCGATCGTTCGGCCGGTTCCCTGTCCGGCGGCGAGGCCCAGCGGATCAAGCTCGTCCGCCATCTCGGTTCGTCTCTGACCGATGTCACGTATGTCTTCGACGAACCGACGATCGGTCTGCACCCGCACGACATCCGGGCGATGAACGATCTGCTGCTGGCGCTGCGAGACAAGGGCAACACCGTCCTCGTCGTCGAACACAAACCGGAGACGATCCTCATCGCCGATCACATCGTCGACCTCGGTCCCGGGGCCGGGAGCAGCGGGGGAGAGATCACCTTCACCGGCACCGTCGACCAGCTGCGTCGCAGCGACACCCTGACCGGTCGCCACCTCGGATACACCGCCGCGCTCAAGGACGGAGTACGTGAGGCCTCGGGCGCCTTGGAGATCAGGGGAGCGGCGGCACACAATCTGCGCGATATCGACGTCGACGTGCCGCTCGGCGTGCTCACCGTCATCACCGGTGTCGCAGGTTCCGGCAAGAGCAGCCTCATCGAGGGCTCGCTGCGCGGTCGGGACGGCGTGGTGATGATCGATCAGACACCGATCAAGGGATCCAGACGCAGCAATCCGGCCACCTACACCGGCCTGCTCGAACCGATCCGCAGGGCCTTCGCCAAGGCCAACGGCGTCAAGCCCTCCCTGTTCAGTGCGAACTCCGAAGGCGCCTGCCCGGCGTGCAACGGCGCCGGAGTCATCTACTCGGACATGGCGCTCATGGGCGGTGTGTCCGCGCCCTGCGACGAATGCGAGGGCAAGGGCTTCCAGGCACAGGTGCTCGAATACACGCTCGGGGGAATGAACATCCGCGAGGTCCTCGATCTGCCGGTGTCCGCGGCCGTCGAGCACTTCCGTGCGGGGGAGTCGCGGATCGCGGCGGCTGTGAAGATCCTCACCGTCCTCGATGAGGTGGGACTCGGCTATCTCAGCCTCGGCCAACCGCTGACGACGCTGTCCGGGGGAGAGCGGCAGAGGCTCAAACTCGCAGTGCAGCTGTCGGCCAAGACCGCCGATTCGGCGCAGGTGATCATCCTCGACGAACCGACGACCGGCCTGCACCTGGCTGATGTGGACAATCTGCTGCGCCTGCTCGACGATCTCGTCGACGCAGGCCGCACGGTCATCGTCATCGAACACCACCAGGCGGTCATGGCCCATGCCGACCACATCATCGATCTCGGTCCCGGGGCAGGTCACGACGGCGGTCGCATCGTGTTCGAAGGCAGCCCGACCGAACTCGTCGCCGCCGCTTCGGAACCTGGGGCGACGCTGACCGCCGAGCATCTGGCCGCCTATGTGAGCAAATGACCCCGCAGGGGCGGCACAGGGCGATCGCAGGGGAGAGGCGCGCATGTCCCGGTGACGACACTGCGTCGCGCCGGGGCGCGGCATTCAGGTTCCGCTGAGGCTGTGCGGAGAGGATTCGGATGCCGATTCGGCTCTTTCGGGTTCAAACAGTGCGTGGGATTCGTTACGGTATATAACAGCTCGGTAACGGCCGGGTTACAGAACCGAAATGCAGTCGTACTTTGGAGATGACACAGTGAACCTCTACAGCACAAGCCTTCGCAAGGTCGCCCTGCTCGTCGGTGCCGGTGCGGTTGCCGCAGCGGGCATGACCGGTCTGAGCGCCGGCGAACCGGCTCAGGCATCCGAGGGAGGCGTCTGGGACAAGGTCGCCGAGTGTGAGTCCGGCGGCGACTGGCACATCAACACCGGAAACGGCTACTACGGCGGCCTGCAGTTCTCGCAGCAGACCTGGACCGGCTTCGGTGGATCCGGTACGGCCGATCAGCACAGCAAGAAGGAGCAGATCCGCATTGCCCAGAAGGTCCTCAAGGAGCAGGGACCGGGCGCCTGGCCGGTATGCGGTGAGAAGGCCGGTCTGACGAAGTCCAATGGTGCTGCCGATGACGGCGGCGGCTCCAGCGATGACGGCGACTCCAAGGACAGCGGCAAGGTCGGCCTCGGAGGCAACGTCACCATCGGCGGCTGAGTCCACAGCGAACCCCTGAGGTCAATCGACTGACCTTCATGGCCGCGTACGAGAAGAGTCTCGTACGCGGCCATCGCTGTCTCTGCGATCGCCGCTCTGCAGTGAGTGCGTGCGACAGCGACTGGCTCGGACGATCGTGGTCCGGAAGCGGCGTGGAACGCCGATAATATACATTATGTTAAGTACACAGTGAGAGCCGCTCTCCCCGCCTCCGCGACGCAGCACGGCACCCATGTGACGCCCCAGCGCCGGTCCCGCTCGAACGTGTCAGAACCCGAAGGCGCCCGCCGTCTCGCATCGGCATC
>DWZN01000191.1 GCA_019117545.1 Candidatus Brevibacterium intestinavium | reverse complement strand
GGTCGTTCGTGACGAATACGATGCGGTCGAATCCCCTCTCCTGTCGGATCCATTCTTCCAGTTCGGTCAGCACGGTCGCATCCATCCCTGCGTCCATCTCCCGCCTGCGAACCCAGTGACAGACGGCCGCGTCGATGTCCGACCATTCCCCCGCGCCTTCGGCTGTCGGGTTGATCTCGCTGCGGCTGAGGAACGTCGCGTCCGGGGAAGGATGTACACGCAGCCGAGGCATCGGGATTCGCTCGGGTCGAGGATCGTATAGGTGAATGCGAGGTTCTCGGAGTTCCATCGTTCGTGGTCGACGAGGTCGCTCTGATTGTCGGCGACCGTGAAATCGTCTTCCGGCCAGGTCGACTGCTCCCACTGTCGCAGATACTCGCGGCTGTCCATCACGGCTTCACAGTCGAGTCGGGCATCGGCGGCGGTGATGGGGCGGAGGACGAACTCATCCGCCCTCGGCCCGGCAGACAGCGACACGTCTGGGCCGAACGGCATCATGGACTCCTCAGTCAGCGCCCCGTCATCAGCGGCGGAGCATCAGTCCAGCCTATTCCATCCGGCTGTCGCCATCTTGCCGGTCGGCCCGGAGCCGGCGAGGCCACGAGCTCTGGCCCGTGTCCTCGCCTTCACCGACTCCTCACCTGCCGTGGCCGGCTCGTTGGACGGAGACCTCAGGTGCCAGGTCGAGGCGACGCAGCAGCTGGGCATTCAAAGCGACCACGATCGTCGACAGCGACATGAGGATCGCCCCCACGCTCATCGGCAGGACGAAACCGATCGGTGCGAGGACTCCCGCCGCCAGAGGCACGGACAGCAGGTTGTACCCGGCGGCCCACCACAGGTTCTGCTTCATCTTCCGGTACGTCGCGCGCGAGAGTTCGATGATCGACAGGACTGACCGCGGATCGTCGGAGGCGAGGATGACTCCAGCCGAACCGATGGCCACATCCGTCCCGGCGCCGATGGCGATGCCGACATCGGCCTGTGCCAGTGCGGGTGCGTCGTTGACCCCGTCTCCGACCATCGCAACCCGGCTGCCCTCGTTCTGCAGTTCGCTCACCTTCGCGGACTTGTCTGCAGGGTGAACGCCGGCGAAGACGCGATCGATGCCGAGCTCAGCGGCGACCGACCGGGCCACTGCCTCGGCGTCCCCGGTGATCATGACCACCTGCGCGCCCAGGGCATGCAGGGCGTCGACGGCATCGCGGGACTCCGGGCGGATCTCATCAGCCAGACGGAGCGCGCCGATGACCGCTCCTGCTTCGATCACGTGCAGGATGATGGCGCCCTCGCTGCGCCACCGATCGGCAGCGGCGACTTCGGAGGCACTGTGCTTCTCGAGCAGTTTGGGACCACCCACCTCGACCGTGGATCCGTTGATCTCGGCTCTGACACCGACCGCAGGCGAAGAGGAGAAGTCGGCGGCAGACGGCACGTCGAGTCCTCGCTCTTCGGCCGCACGGACGATGGCGCGAGCCAAGGGATGTTCGCTGTCGGCCTCGGCCGCGGCGGCCAGGGCGAGCACTTCGTCCTCGCTGCGCTCGAGCGCTTCGACACCGGTGACGGTCGGTTCGCCCATGGTCAGGGTGCCCGTCTTGTCGAAGAGCACGGAATCGACCGTGCGCATCGTCTCGAGCGCCAGGCGGTCCTTGACGAGCACTCCGGCGCGGGCGGCGCGCTCGGTGGCGATGGAGACCACCAGCGGGATCGCCAGGCCCAGGGCATGGGGACAGGCGATGACGAGGACGGTGATCGTGCGCACGACAGCGGAGTCCGGCATGCCGAGCAGCGACCAGACGATCGCCGTGATGACCGCTGCCCCGAGTGCGAACCAGAACAGCCACGCCGATGCCCTGTCGGCGATCCGCTGAGCACGCGAGGACGAATTCTGCGCATCGGAGACCAGCTTCTGAATCCCGGCCAGCGCCGTGTCATCGCCGGTGGCCGTGATCTGCAGCCGCAGGCCCGAATCGGTCGCGATGGTTCCTGCGACGACGGCGTCGCCCTCGCTGCGGCGCACAGTCGTCGACTCGCCGGTGACCATGGATTCGTCCATGCTCGCCGACCCTTCGATCACCCGGCCATCGGCGGGGACCGCGGAGCCGGGCCTGACCAGGACGATGTCGTCGACTTCGAGGTCGTCCGGGGGCACGCTCACCGTCTCACCGTCGACGACCTTCTCCGCCTCATCGGGAAGGAGCGCGGCGAGGCTGTCCAGCGCCGAGGTGGTCTGCGCCAGTGATCGCATCTCCATCCAATGCCCGGCCAGCATGATCACGACCAGCAGCGCCAGCTCCCACCAGAAGTCGAGCTGGGGGTCCAGCAGCCCGAGCGAGGAGCCCCAGGAGGAGAGGAAGGCGACAGTGATGGCCAAGGCGATGAGCAGCATCATTCCTGGGCTGCGGCCCTTGATCTCGTCGAGGCCGCCGGTCAGGAAAGGTTTGCCGCCCCAGAAGTACATGACCGTGCCGAGGATCGGCGAGAGCCAACGGAGGACGCCGAGCACCCCCGTATCGGGGACCTCATAGCCGAGGAGGTGACCGAACATCGGGCTGAAGGCGACCACGGGGACGGCGATGATGAGCATGATCCAGAACAGGCGCCGGAACTGCGCCACGTGATGGGCATGACCGCCGTGGCCCGAATGCCCAGCGTGGCCCGAGTGCCCCTCATGGCCCGAGTGCTCCGAGTGATCAGCATGACGCAGGTGATCGTCGTGGCCAGGATGTCCGTTGTGGCCAGGATGCCCGTTGTGGTCCACGTGATCGTCGTGGGCTTCGTGGCCGGACTGATCGGAGTGTTCGCGCTGAGCAGCTGTGACCGCTTCAGCGCCCTGATGCCGGTGAGTCTCATACGGTTCCATAACCATCAATCTATACCCCCATAGGGTATGTTTCAACGGTGATCCCCGCCACTGTGCGATCCGAAGCAACTCTCATCATTGCGTCGTACTGTGATCGAAGGAGCCGCTGTGACAGACCACCGACGTTCCATCCGGATCCGCCGGCCCGCGGCTCTCCACCGTCTCGAAGGAGGAATCATGAGAGCAGCACGCTTCTACGACCGCCAGGACATCAGGATCGAGGACATCCCCGAGCCCGATCTGCTCCCGGGCACAGTCGCGATCGATGTCGCATGGTGCGGAATCTGCGGCACCGACCTGCACGAGTATCTCGAGGGGCCGATCTTCGTCCCACCCGCAGGCCATCCGCACCCGATCTCCGGGGAGTCGGCTCCGGTGACAATGGGCCACGAATTCTCAGGAACGATCACCGCCCTCGGCGAAGGCGTCACCGACCTCGAGGTCGGCCAGACCGTCGTCGTCGAGCCCTATATCATCGCCGATGACGTCGACACCAGCATCGGACAGAGCTACCAGCTGTCCAAGGACATGAACTTCATCGGCCTCGGCGGTCGCGGAGGCGGCCTTGCCGAGAAGATCGTGGTGCAACGGCGCTGGGTGCATCCGATCGAGGGCGTTCCGCTCGACCAGGCCGCGCTCATCGAGCCGCTCTCGGTCGCCCATCACGCCTACGTCCGCTCCCAGGCGCAATCCGGTCAGGTCGCGATCGTCGGCGGCGCCGGCCCCATCGGACTGCTCACCGCAGCCGTTCTCAAGGCCGAAGGCCTCACCGTCTACATCTCCGAGCTCTCCGAGGCCAGGAAGTCGATGGCGCTGTCGACCGGAGTCGCCGATGAGGTCTTCGATCCCCGCGACGGCGACGTCGCGGAGGCCGTCCGCGAGCGCACAGGCGGCCGAGGTGCCGATGTCGGCTTCGAATGCTCCTCGGTGCCGGTCGTCCTCGACATGCTCCTCGACGCGGTCCGCCCGGGCGGCGTCATCGTCAACGTCTCGATCTGGGGCCACAAACCAAAAGTGGACATGCCGAAGCTCGTCCTCAAGGAGATCGACCTGCGCGGAACGATCGGCTATTCAGGCGACCACCCGGCGACGATCGAACTCGCCGAAAGCGGCAAGATCGACCTGTCGGCATTCATCACCGCGCGAATCGGTCTCGACGAGCTCATCACCGGCGGATTCGACGAGCTCATCGACAACAACGAGAAGCACGTGAAGATCATCGTCGACCCGCGAGCCTGAGCACCGGGACGGCTCCGACATGAGGAGCCGGAGAACCACGTTGGCGATTTCGCGGGAGAAGAGTGTAGGAATTCGGAAGAATTTCGTCATTCTTCTCCCGCGAAATCGCCCAAACACCCCCTTCACCCGTCCGAGGCACGGACCAAGGAGCTCATCGCCGACCGGGCCGAAGACGTCGTCGTACTCGCCGACAGCTCCAAAGAAGACCGCGAGGTTGCAGCCTGGGCACCGCTGCCCAGCGGGTGGAGTTGGATCGACGAGAACGGAGAGCGGACACAGGGTCGGAAAGGCGCTTAAGAAGCGATCGAGCCCGAATCATACCCGCCGATCAGAAACGATCAAATTCAGTCACCGAATCGACTTTCTGTCAACCGTATTCCCGTAACGATAACTTCACTGTTCCCTGTGAAGAAAACTTGTCACCTCTGAGGTCACTCCAGAGATCATTCCTCCTGGTCAGCAACCCATTTCGAGGCAAATCCAACAGTGACACGCCGTTGATTTGACACGATTTTCACATTGAGAGCCTGAACGCAGGCTCGTACCGTGGATTCGGTTCGCAACTAGGCCCACCACCAGGTGGTCCGCATAAATGGAGGAATTCATGAGCATCCCCGATACCTCAGGATCCGCGATACCATCATCCCCGGCCGAGCCCGATCTCGGGACGGTGCGCAAAGCGGTCACCGCTTCGGCCCTCGGCAATGCGACCGAATGGTTCGACTACGGCCTCTACGCCGTCTCGATCGTCTACATCACCCAGCATTTCTTCCCCGGCAGCCACGGCGAGCTCCTCGCCCTGCTGACCTTCGCCGTCTCCTTCATCTTCCGTCCGCTGGGCGGAATCGTCTGGGGGCCGATGGGAGACCGGCTCGGCCGCAAACGGGTGCTGGCGCTGACCATCCTCCTCATGGCCGGATCGACTTTCTGCATCGCTCTGCTGCCCAGCTATGCCACGATCGGCGTCGCAGCCCCGATCATCCTCGTGCTGCTGCGCGTCATCCAGGGATTCTCCTCCGGAGGCGAGTACGGAGGCGCCGCGACCTTCATGGCCGAATACGCTCCCGATCGGCGGCGTGGGTTCTTCGGCAGCTTCCTCGAATTCGGCACTCTGGCCGGAATGGCCGCCGGCTCCCTCTTCGTCCTCCTGCTCCAACTCGGATTCGGTGAACAGGCGATGATGGATTGGGCCTGGAGGGTCCCGTTCATCTTCGCAGGCGTGCTCGGCGTCGTCGGCCTCTATATGCGCACCCAGCTCGACGAGTCGCCGGTCTACGAAGAGCTCGACGAGACCAAGCAGGACAAGTCGGTCAAGGACGTCTTCCGCATCCTCTTCTCCGACTACTGGAAGCAGCTGCTCATCCTCGGCGGAATGGTCGTGGCGGTCAACGTCGTCAATTACACGCTGCTGTCGTACATGCCCTCCTACCTGCAGGGCCCCGTCGGAATGGGAGCGAATGCCTCGCTGACCGTGATGTTCCTGGCTCAGGCCTTCATGATGCTGCTCATCCCCTTCGGAGGCATGCTCTCGGACAAGCTGGGCCGCAGACCGATGTGGTTCTTCTCGCTCATCGGCCTGTTCGTCGCGGCCATCCCGATGTTCATGCTCATGGCCAGCGGATTCGTCTGGGCACTGATCGGGCTGGCAGTGCTCGGGATCCTCTACATTCCACAGATCTCGACGATCTCGGCGACCTTCCCGGCCATGTTCCCCGGCCCCGTGCGCTTCGCCGGCTTCGCGATCTCCTACAACGTCTCGACCGCTCTCTTCGGCGGCACCGCCCCCTCGGCGAATGAGGCGATCATCGGCGCGACGGGAAACACCATCGTCCCCGCCTACTTCATCATGGGCGCCTGCCTCATCGGCTTCATTGCGGCCCTGTTCATGAAGGAGACGAACGGCGCCTCGCTGAGAGGAGCCGGCCTGCCCGAGACGGGCGCGGACATCGTCTTCGATGAAGCCGCGCTCTCCGGCTCGAAGTGACCGCCTGTCTCGGGACCGAGTGACCGCCTGTCTCGGGACCGAGTGACCGCCTCTCCCGGAATCGCATGACCGCTTTCGGATGCCCCTCGCCGACAGGACCGGCTGTGTGACCTCACAGCCGGTCCTCTGCAACCGAGAGCAGGTCCCGAACGGTCGAGATCATCGGCTCTCCGCGGGGTCGCGACAGGAGAATGTGCAGGTCACGGCCACACCGCACATACTGGCGAAGACCACGGTGAACACCGCGTCGCAGCCCGGCCTCTTCGTGGCCTCGGGCCCGAAGAGCTCCCGCGCGAACGCACAGTCCGGTTCGCCTGATCGCCCACACCCGCCTCTTCCTCCGCTTCGTTCGCGGTCAGCACCGGCTGCCTCACGCTTGCAGTCTGTGTTGATAGTCTCTGTCGAGAATGTCAGACTGAACAAACTTTCAGTCACAGGGGCCGCGCAGACGCCGCGGACCGGCGATCGGCCCGAACAGCAGCGATCGAGAGCGCAGAAGAGGACGGATCCGATGAAGAGGAACCTGTACAACGACGACCACGAGGCCTTCCGAAGCTCGGTCGCGGCCTTCCTCGACCGTGAGGTCGTGCCGCACTTCGAGCAGTGGGAGGAGGACCACCTAGTCGATCGGCAGATGTGGCGCAGCGCCGCCCAGTCGGGAATCATCGGCATATCCATCCCCGAGGAGTTCGGCGGGAGCGGAGTCGCGGACTTCCGGTTCGAGATGATCCGTTCGGAGGAGATCGCCCGCCGCGGGGTCAGCGCGGCCACCAGCGGCTGGGGCGTGTCCGACGGCATCGTGCCCGGCTACCTCATCGAACTCGGCACTCAGGCTCAGAAGCAGAAGTATCTGACCGGGCTGACCTCGGGTGACATGATCGGCGCGATCGCCATGACCGAGCCGAATGCCGGCTCGGATCTGCAGAACATCACGACGAAAGCCGTTCGCGACGGCGACGACTGGGTCATCAACGGGGCGAAGACCTTCATCACCAACGGCATCCACTGCGACTTCGTCATCGTCGTCGCTCGCACCGATTTCGAGGCGAAGCCCTCTCAAGGCACCTCGCTGTTCATCGTCGACGCCGACGCGCCCGGTTTCGAGAAGGGCCGCAAGCTCAAGAAGCTCGGCATGGACGCCCAGGACACTGCCGAACTCTCGTTCTCCGACGTCCGCGTGCCGGCCGAGGCACTCCTCGGCGAGCTCAACCAGGGCTTCATCCACCTCATGGTCAACCTCCCCACCGAGCGCCTCCTCATCGGCTCGGGCTCCCTGGCCGCCGCCCGGGCGGCACTGGAGTGGACGGCCGAGTACGTCTTCGAACGCCCCGCCTTCGGTCAGACGATCGGCGACTTCCAGAACACTCGCTTCGAACTCGCCGAACTCGAGACCCGCGTCGACGCCTTCGAGGCATTCATCGACCGCTGCGCACTGGCCCTCAACGACGGTGAGCTCACCGCGGTGGACGCGGCGAAGGCCAAGTACCTCGGGTCCGACCTCGAGATCGAGGTCGTCAACCGCTGCCTGCAGCTCTTCGGCGGCTACGGCTACATGCTCGAGTTCCCCATCGCCCGCGCCTACAAGGACAATCGCATCCAGGCGATCTTCGGCGGCGCGAACGAGGTCATGAAGGAGCTCATCGGTCGCGACATCGCCAAGCGCCACCGCAAACGCTGAGACCTGCCGGGGATCACTGATCCGCGACGTCGAGGACGACCTTGCCCATCACGGAGCGATCGTCGAGCTCCCTGATCGCCGAGGCGGCTTCGGCCAGCGGATACCTCGCGTGGATGAGCGGACTCAGCCCGCCGGCGGCGACGTGCTCCCGAAGCGCCTCCCACTGCCTGGCGATGAGAGTGGGGTCGCCGAGGGTCGCAGCGCCCCAGGCCACTCCGTCGACCGAGATGTTCTTCAGCAGCAGCCTGTTGACCTTGATCGAGGGGATCTCGCCGGCGGTGAAACCGAGAACCAGCAGACGCCCGAACGGCGCGAGCACACGGGTGGAGTCGGTGAAACGATCACCTCCGACCGGATCGAAGACATAATCGACCCCGCGCGGACAGATCTCCTTGGCCGCATCCTTGAAGCCATCGGCCCTGACCACATGCGTCGCCCCGAGGCCTTGCACCGCTTCGGCCTTCGCCTCGGTCGAGACGACCGCGACGACCTCGAGGCCCATGGCCAGGCTCACCTGCACCGCAGCCGACCCCAGGCCGCCGGCGGCACCGTGGACGAGCACGCTCTGCCCGGGTCGGGCGCCGGCGCGCACCCGGAGGGCGAAGTCCGCGGTGAGCACGTTCATCGGCATGCCAGCGCCCTGGGCGAGACCGACGGTGTCCGGCAGAGCCATCGTCGACGCGTCATCGGCGACGAGGTATTCGGCGAAGGTGCCGACTCCGGTGATCGCGGCGACCCGGTCACCGACGGAGAACCGGGAGCCCGGTCCTGCCTCGGCGACGATGCCCGAGGCCTCGGAGCCGAGGACGAAGGGCAGCTCGTGCTTCGTCTGGTACAAGCCCCGGGTCTGCAGGAGTTCTGGAAAGGTCACACCCGCGCAGGCGACTTCGATGAGGACCTGCTCGGGGCCGGGGCTCGGGCGCTCCACCTCGGCGAGTTCGACATCGTCGGGACCGGTCAGAGCGGTGACGCGAATGGCTTTCATGATGTCCTCACTGTCGTTGTCGGGCCGGCGACCGATGGTCGCCTCACAGCGGCGATGGACCAATCCCTATCGCATCCGCCACGGTGACGGGGATCACTTCCATGGCTTGACTCCCCTGCTGGTCTTGAATACTGTGAATTCTACTGAACGATTGTTCACTCGGGAAGGTCAAGGATGACACAGACACCGGCAGGATTCGACGCGCAGAGCATCGGCAGATGGATCGAGCAGAGATTCGGGATCGACGACTTCGATGTCGAAGTCATGTCCATCGGTCGGTCGAACCTCACGTTCACCATCACCGTCGACGGCAGCCCGCGCTGGGTGCTGCGTCGCCCGCCGCTGGGCCACGAGGGCGGCAGCGCCCACAATGTCGCCCGTGAGGGTCGGATCATGGCGGCCCTGTCCGACAGCGCGGTCCCGGTGCCGAACGTGCTCGAGATCGTCGACGATGCCGAGGTCCTCGACGTGCCCTTCGTCTTCATGGACCACTGCCCGGGGTTCGCGATCAACACGGCCGAGGACTGGGCGCGGATCCCCGACGGGCCCGGGCCGGACGACAAGCGCTCCTGTGCGTTCGGCATGATCGACACCCTCGCCGCCATCCATGCCGTCGACATCGACGAGGTGGGTCTGGCCGATCTGCGTCGACCCGGAGGCCTCATCGAACGCCAGCTGCGACGGTGGCTCGGCCAGGTCGAGCAGATCGCGATGCGTGAGACTCCGATGATCCACGAAGTCCACGACGTCCTGCTGAAGTCGATGCCCGATCCCGCGGGCAGCCCGGTGGGGATCGCCCACGGGGACTTCAAACCCAACAACCTCATCTTCTCGGGCAGCGGGGCGGTCAACGCCGTCGTCGACTGGGAGCTGACCGCCGTCGGTGAGGTGCTCACCGACCTCGGCTACTTCATCGCCATGCTCACCGTGCCCGAGGAGTACACGAGCATCTGGGTGCCCACTGTCGAGGACGGCTTCCCTGCCGCGGATGAGCTGATCGCCCGCTACCAAGAGGTCAGCGGCCACGAAGTCCACGACGTCGGCTACTACTCGGCCTTCGCGATGTGGAAGCTCGCCTGCATCCGCGAAGGCGTCTACACCCGGCTCGCGACCGGGAAGATGGGCGATCTCGACCTCGATCCGGAGGTCGCCGGTGCCGGTGTGGAGGAACTCGCGCAGCAGGCGCTGACCCTGCTGGAGCAGGCATGATCGACGGCGCCCGGATCATCGTCACCGGCGCCGCCGGTGGAATCGGCGCAGCCTTGGCCGCCGAGCTGATCACCCGCGGCGCCTCGGTCGTCCTCGCCGATCTGTCCGCCTCCGTGACCGAGACCGCACAGCGCCTGGCCTCGGATCATCCGGCGGCCTCCGATGGCGATGGGCCGCGCGCTCACGCCTGGATCGGGGACGCGGCCTCGGTCGCAGGCATCGGCGAGCTCGTCTCCTTCGCCGACGGCCGCCTCGGCGGGGTCGATATGTACTTCGCCAACGCCGGGGTCATCGGTCCGGCCATGCTCGGGGACTCCGATGCCGACTGGGATGCGATCATCGACGTCAACCTGCGGGCCCATGTCCGCGCCGCCCAGCTGCTCATCCCCCGCTGGCAGGAGGCCGGGTCCGGCTATTTCGTCGCGACCTCCTCGGCCGCAGGGCTGCTGACGCAGATCGGTTCGGCGGCGTACTCGGTGACCAAGCACGCCTCGCTCGGTTTCGCCGAATGGCTGTCGGTGACCTACCGGGATGAGGGCATCCGGGCCTCGGTGGTCTGCCCCATGGGAGTGAATACGAACCTGCTGGACTCCGCCGCCGGTGACGGCGGGGCGCAACGGGCCGTGACACAGGCCGGCACGGTCCTCGAACCCGCCGAGGTCGCCGCCGTCGTCGTCGATGCGGTGGAGCGGGAGGAGTTCCTCATCCTGCCCCACCCCGAAGTCCTCGAGATGTACCGCATGAAGGGCAGCGACTACGATCGTTGGCTTCGCGGAATGTCCCGCTATCAGTCCCGTTTGAACGAGCAGTGAGGAGAATGCACGTGTTGGAGACCACCGAACGCGGCCGTGAATACCAGGATCGGCTGAACGCCTTCATGGACGAGTTCGTCTACCCTGCCGAGCCCGTCTATGCCGAACAGATGGCGGCCACGGCCAGTCCGCACACGCAGCCGCCGGTCCTCGAGGATCTC
Organism: Candidatus Brevibacterium intestinavium; assembly: GCA_019117545.1. Lineage (GTDB taxonomy): Bacteria > Actinomycetota > Actinomycetes > Actinomycetales > Brevibacteriaceae > Brevibacterium > Brevibacterium intestinavium. The sequence continues at coordinate 27,436 of DWZN01000191.1, read as the reverse complement.
AAGGCGGAGGCGAAGAGGCAGGGACTGTGGAATCTGTTCCATCCGCATCCGGAGTGGGGCCCGGGTCTGACGAACTTCGAATACGCCCCGCTGGCCGAGATCACCGGCCGCAGCATCGAGATCGCCCCCGAGGCGATCAACTGCAATGCTCCGGACACGGGCAATATGGAGGTCTTCACCCTCTTCGGCACCGATGAGCACAAGGAGAAGTACCTGCGCCCGCTGCTCGAGGGCACGATGGCCTCGGCATTTGCGATGACCGAACCGGATGTGGCCAGCTCCGATGCCACGAACGTCGAGATGCGCATGGAACGCACAGCAGAGGGCTTCCTGCTCAACGGGCGGAAATGGTTCGCCTCCAACGGCATGCACCCGAACTGCCGCGTGCTCATCGTCATGGGCAAGACCGACCCCACCGCCGAGGTGCACCGTCAGCAGTCCATGCTCGTCGTGCCCATCGATGCTCCCGGAGTGAGGGTGGTGCGCAATCTGCCCGTCTTCGGCTATGCCGACCGAGAGGGCCATGCCGAGATCGTCTTCGAGGATGTGCTGGTGCCCTTCAAGGACGTGCTCAAGGGTGAGGGCGAAGGCTTCGCCATCAGTCAGGCACGACTGGGTCCCGGGCGCATCCACCACTGCATGCGCGCCATCGGAGTCGCCGAGCGGGCCCTCGAGCTCATGGTCAAGCGCGCCGAGGAGCGGGTGACCTTCGGAGAGAAGCTCTCGAGTCGGGCGAACATCCAGGATTGGATCGCCGAGTCCCGGATCGAGATCGACCAGGCCCGACTGCTCACCCTGCACACCGCGGACATGATGGACAGATACGGCAACAAGGTCGCGAAGAACGCGATCGCCGAGATCAAGGTCGTCGCCCCCTCGATGGCGCTCAAGGTCCTCGATCGGGCGATCCAGATCCACGGCGGAGGCGGTGTCACCGACGACTTCCCGCTGGCGAGGTTCTGGGCTCATATGCGCACTCTGCGCCTGGCCGACGGCCCCGACGAAGTGCACAGGCGATCCATCGCGCGCAACGAGATCAAGAAGCACCGCTGACAGACAGGGCCCGCCCGCTCCAAAGAAACACCACCCGAGAGAGGATGTTCAATGACGAACAGCTGGTTCGAGACACGACCATGGATCGCAACGCTGGGTGAGGTCGCCCAGCAACCCTATGTGCTCGAGGACTCCACCCCTCTGGCCGACCTCGCCGCGACCGTTGAGGTCCGCGGAGACGCGGAGGCCATCAGCTACTACGGTTTCACGCTGACCTGGAAGGAGTTCGACCGCTGGTCGACTGCCTTCGCCGCCTTCCTCGCAGAGCAGGGGGTCAGGCCCGGAGACCGGATCGGCATCTACGAGCAGAACACACCCGCCTTTGCGATCTCGACCTATGCGATCTGGAAGGCCGGTGGCGCTGTCGTCCCGCTCAACCCCATGTATCGCGGCGAGCTCGAACACATCTTCACCGATGCGCAGGTCACAGGCCTCATCGTCTCGAAGGCCGCGTATCTCGATCGGGTCGACGACTATGCGACCGGGCTTCCGCTCGTCATCCTCAGCGATGATCGGAGCTTCCAGACGGACGGGCCCGAGGCGATCTTCTCGATGTTCGAAGCGCTGCCGGAGGTGCCCGGTCTCCCGGACTTCGAAACGGCCGCCCGCGATCACCTCGACACCGACTTCACCCCGCACTCACCGGCCGTCGATGACCTCGCGCTCATCGCATACACCTCGGGGACTTCGGGCCGCTCGAAGGGCGCGGCGGCGACCCACGCCAACATCTCGAGCAATTCACGGTACTGCCTGCGCAATTCGGTGCTCGGGCCCGGCGACGGCTATGTCTCCCTCGCCCCGCTGTTCCACATCACCGGATTCATCTGCCAGTTCCTCGCCGCCGTTGCCGGTGGGGCGCGGCTGATCCTCAACTATCGGTTCGAGCCGGGTTCGCTCATCGCGCTGTGCGATGAGCAGAAGCCGGCGTACATGGCCGGACCGGCGACCGTCTACACGGCGATGATGGCCCACCCTGATTTCGACGCCGAGAAGTTCGCTTCGTTCAAGTCCCTGATGTCCGGCGGTGCACCGCTGCCCGAGGGCCTGGTCAGGAAGTTCGAGCAGCGTGCGGGCATCTACGTCGGCCAGGGCTACGGACTGTCGGAGACCTGCGCTCAGGTCGCGACCGTCCCGCACGGATTCCAGGCACCCGTGGATCCCGACAGCGGCAACCTCGCCTGCGGCCTTCCCCAGCCGGACGTCCTGATCCGCATCCTCGACGACGACGGCGAACCGGTCGGGCCGGGCGAAGTCGGTGAGGTCGCGGTCTCCGGCCCTCAGGTCGTACGCGAGTACCTCAACAATGCGCAGGCCACCGCCGAGCAGATCCCGAACGGCGAACTGCGCACCGGAGATGTCGGATTCATGCGCGAAGACGGGTGGCTGTTCATCGTCGACCGGAAGAAGGACATGATCAACGCCTCCGGCTTCAAGGTCTGGCCCCGTGAGGTCGAGGACGTCCTCTACACCCATCCGGCCGTCCAGGAGGCCGCGGTCGTCGGCATCCCCGACGAGTACCGCGGCGAGGACGTCGCCGCCTTCGTCACCCTGCAGCCGGACGCCGAGGCAGACGCCGAGGAGATCATGAGCTTCTGCCGTGCCCGTCTCGCCTCGTACAAGGCTCCCCATCGGGTGACGTTCATCGATCAGCTGCCGAAGACGAGTTCGGGCAAGATCCTGCGCCGGACCATCCGCGCCGAGGCGGTCGAAGCCGCCGAGGCAGCGCGGGAGGCGGCCGCCTCGGCCAGGGAGGCGACGACAGCCGGAGAAGCCGCGGCGTCTGCCGAATGAGCTGGCCGTCGGCAGGTCTGCTGCCGGTCAGGGTATCCGCGAGGCGGGATAACGGTCGGCCTCGCTGAGGATCTCGGGTGTCAGGTCCTCGTCTTCGACGATGCTCGTCATCTCCCAGCGCTGGTGAACCGGACAGCGCTGCAGGCGATAGGTGCCCAGACGGATCGATTTGAATGACACCAATGGGAGCCACCGCGTCCTGTAGTGCCCTCCCCGGGTGCAGCGAACGATGACCTCATCCTTGTAGGTTCCCTCAGTCATGGCTCCAGGTCAGCTCATGCCGCCTTGCCAGCCGGATCGCTCAGGCCAGGCTCACGGTCTCGGCGCCGCCGATGGCCCCGAAGCGACCGGGCTGGCAGGTGAGCAGGATGACCTGCGCGTTCCGACCGACATTGCCGAGGATGACATTGAGCGCGGCCAGCCGCTTCTCATCGGCGAAGCCGAACGCATCGTCGAGGATGACCGGGGCGCCTGAGCTCTCATCGACCAGGGTCGCCACGGCGAGCCGACCGATCAGTGCCAGCTGCTCCTTCGTCCCGCCGGACAGTGATTCGAAGGCCACGGTCCGCCCGTTGAGCGTGCGCGAGACGATCTCGAGGTCTTCGGAGATCTCCACCGACAGATCCTGGCCGAAGATCACTCGCCCCAGTCTCTCGATCTGCTCTTTGAATGGGGCCACGTACTTCCGTTGGGCCTCTTCCTTGTGGGCGAGCACCGTCTCACGCAGCAGCCCGATCGCATCGGCCTGCCGGCGCAGGCGAGCCAGTCGCGACTGCAGGGACTCGAGTGACTCCTCTGCGGCTTTGAGCTTGTCGTAGATGCCCTCCCCCGCACGGTCGTCGATGAGCGCAGCCAGCCGGTCGACCTCCTGGCGGTCGGATTCCTGCTGCTTCTGCTTGCTCTCGAGAAGCCCGCGGGCGTTCTGCAGCCGCATCTCCAAGGTCTCCGGATCAGAGGCTTGATACCGCGCGCGGGCCGAGGCGACGGCTTCTTCGCGTTCCTGTGCCTGAGCCTTCGCCTCGGTCACGCGCTCGTCGAGCGACTCGTCGGAGTCCGACTCCCGGTCGGCGGCCAGGCGCGCGTTCAGATTCTGCGCTGTCGTCGTCGCCTGTTCGTGGGTCGTCTGCGCCCGAACGGCTGCCACCCGAGCCTCGTCCCGGTCGGTCCGAGAGCGCTCGAGAGCCTCTCGCGCGGTGTCGACGGCCTCCTGTGCGGCATCGACGGCTGCGGCGGTCGATTCGACAGCGGTTTCGAGCTCGTCGATCCCGGCCGGTTCGTTCCCCGGCTCACTCGATTCCGCAGATTCTCCCGCCAGGTGCTCGGCTCGTGACAGTGCGGTATCGAGTCCGGCCCGATCATCGCTGCCGATGAGCACGCGCAGGGTCGAGTTCGCCTCCGCCAGCACCGCCTCGGCACTGGCGCGCTCTTCGGCTCGGTGACGTGCCTGGTCGAGGGATTCGACGCCGAGGCGCTCCAGTTCGGCATCGAGGCCGGCCTGCGCCGATTCGACGGCTCGGTCGAGTTCGGCCGAGGACTGGCCGGGGCGGACGGTGATGTCGACGACCGAGTCGATGTGGACCCTCATGTCCTTGACGACGGCGAACTCCTCCGCAGTGTCGTCGGGTAGGGCCGCCCCATCGACGCTGACTTCGGTGTCGCCGAGCCGCCGGGCCACGATCTGGGCGGCAGCTGCGGTCCTCGCATTCTCCGCGATGCGCACTTCGGTGACCAGATCGCTCAAGCCTTCGACGTCCTCGGCGCTGACGGTGATCGACTCGATCGTCGCTTGCGCTTCGACCGCTCTGCGTTCCTGTTCGCGGATGTTCGTCAAGCGCTTGCGCAGTTCGCTGACTTCTCGGCGGGCACGGGCCTGAGCCAGTGCGGCGGAGGCGGACTTCGCATCCGCGCGGGCCCGGTCGAGCTCGGTCTGCTTCACTTCGAGCGCCTTCTTCGCCGCTAAGAAGTCGGCGTCGCGCTCCCGCTGGGAGGCCACGAGCTTATCGAGCGCCTCCTCGGCTGCCTGCACGGCCTCCTCGGCAGCGGTCGCTTCGGAGACGAGGGCGAGCCTGCGGTCCCTGACCTCCTCGGCTCTCTGCTGTTCGCGTCCCGCCGATTCGGCCAGCTCCACCGCCCGGTCGAGTTCGGTCCGCAGTCCGGACACCGCCTTCGCCGCCTCTTCGACCTCGTCGAGTTCGGTGACGGCCGAACTCAGTTGGGCACGCACGGACTCCAGCCGTTCGGTGGCTCGCGCATGTCTGTCGACGAAGGCGTCGAGTTCCCTGCTGCGTTCGTCGAGCTCACCGAAGCGTTCCTCGGCGGCCGGAAGCTCCTCGGCGAGTTTCCTCAGCTCCCCCGTCGGTTTGCCCTTGGCCGTGAAGTACTTCAGGTACTCGGTCTCGACCCGGTCGAGGAAGGCGTCATGATCGGCCGGTTCCTCCCCTGATTCATTCAATGCTCCGTGCAGGGCTTTGATCTCGGCCAGCGGCGCCTGGGCCAGGCTTCTGCCCTGGGCCACGTCGAGGGCGTCGAGCAGGTCGACGTCGACGGTGTCGTCGAGGATGCTGAGGAACCGTTCGTGGGCCTCGTCGCCGCTGATCTGCTCAGGGACGGGCTTCAGGATGTTCAGCTCGGTGAAGGGCTGCCTCAGCCAGCGTTTGCGGTACCGGACCTCGTACTCTCCCGTGCTCAGGTGCAGTTCGACCTGGGGTCCGACATCGGAGCCGACCGGCTGGGTGTCCTTGACGCTGGCTTTCCGCGACCCGGCCTTGTCCGTGCGCAGCTGTGTGATGGCCTGGTGGATCGAGGACTTGCCGATCTCATTCGGGCCTTCGACGATCGTCACGCCGGAGCCGAAGTCGACGGTGGCATCCGTGATGCCGCGGTAGTCGACGAGGGTGATGGAATGGAGTCTCATGAACCGCTCCTGGCGAATCGGTAGAGCAGGCCCAGGGCGTCCTGGGCGGTGGTCGCCGTGTCGTCGTCGGCCGTGGCACGGGCGGAGAGCTCATCGAGCGTGTCCTGCAGATATCCGCTCAGGCCCAGATCGGCGAAGTCCTCATCGGCGGCGATGACGGCCAGATCCATGTGTCGCTCCCATAGGGAGACGAGGGCGAACAGATCGGTGAAATGGTCGAGGACCTCGTCGAGGCGGGCCTTCGCAGCCGTCGGCAGGGTCCCGCGCAGGATGAGCCAGAGCGCGGTCCGGTCCTTGTCCGCCACAGAGTTCATCCGCTGTTCGAGTTCGGCCACATCCGCGGCCGAGTTGAGATCGGCCTCGATGACCGAGAAGGCCCAGGTGCCGACCGTGATCTTCTCGACCAGGCATTCATGCGTGTCCTCATCGATGTCGACGACGAGGACGTTGCCCGGGTCGTCCTCTCGCCGCGAGGTCACCTCCGGTGCCCCGGGGTACCAGATCCTCTCGGCGACCTCATAGGTCGCGTGCCTGTCGCCGAGGGCGACGAACTGGACCCGGTCCTCGCGCAGCAGGGTCCGCAGATGGTCGGTGTCGATCGTGGCCAGGGATTCCCTGTCGGGGTCGAGGACGCTCACGGCACCGTGGCCGGCGATGATGCGCACGGCGCCGGGGGTCACCTCGGCGAGGTCCGTCGTCGCCGCTGCGACGAGGTCGCCTTGCGGGTGCTTGGAGAACCACGGGGCCCCGATGACCTCGACGCCGGGGACGGGCTCGAACGGTTCGCTGTCTCTGAGCACATGGACATGGGCGGGCACGCGGGAGACGAACGCCGGGGAGTCATAGATCGACGAGGCGTCCAGCGGATCGTGGTTGCCCGGGAGCAGGACGACGGGAACGGTGAAGGAGGCGAGGACTTCGAAGGTGCGGGCGATGATCGCCCGGTCGAGCTGGTTGGTCTCGAAGACGTCCCCGCACACGAGGACGAAGTCCGCGCCCTTCGCAGCGGCCGTTTCGCCGATGCGAGCGACGGCGTCGAGTCGGGCACGGTGAAACCGCGGGCGGGCCTCCTGGCTGAGGTAGTGCGCGGTCATGCCCAGCTGCCAGTCCCCCGTGGCGATGAATCTCATCTGCTCCTCCTCATGACATTCCCATCCTACGGTCGAGTGCCACCATATACGTCGGCACCGACATCAGTGGCGCACATCACACCTCACACTGTCGGCGGCACCCTCACCTGGGCGAACACCGTCCTAGGACGAGCGCATCGGCCGATCGCACCGGCAACGACATCTCAAGTGCGCGACCGGGCGGCCGTCATTAGGTTAGGCTAAGCATTTGTGAACTCCGCTGCTCTGACTGCCACCGACCTCACTCTCGGCTACGACCGGACTCCGGTCGTCCACGACGTGAGCGTGTCCATCGCCCCGGGGGCGGTGACGGCGCTGCTGGGTCCCAACGGCTCGGGCAAGTCGACGGTCCTGAGGTCCCTGGCCCGTCTCCATCCGATCGCCTCCGGTGACGTGGTCGTCAGCACCGATGGTGCGCAGACGGCCTCGAGCGCTCTCAGCGCCAAGGAATTCGCCCGCATCGTCACGCTCCTGTCCCAGTCCCGTCCGCATCCGTCCGGCGTCAGCGTCCGCGAGATCGTCGCCTACGGCCGCCACCCGCACCGCAGACGCTTCGCCGCTCTCACCGATGCCGATCGGACGGCCATCACCCGTGCGCTCGAGCTGACCGGCACCGATCGGATGGCCGATCGGCCCGTCGATCAGCTCTCCGGCGGCGAGCTGCAGCGTGTCTGGCTGGCGACCTGCCTGGCCCAGGACACCGGTGTGCTGCTGCTCGACGAACCGACGAATCACCTCGACCTGCGCTACCAGGCGGAGATCCTCGACCTCATGCGCGAACTCGCCGATGACCATGGCATCGCCGTCGGCGTCGTCCTCCACGATCTCGGACATGCGGCCGCGGTGGCCGACCACGTGGTCCTGCTCGATCGGGGCCGCATCCGCTCGGTCGGCACCTGCGAGGACGTCTTCACCGCCGATGTCCTCAGCGAGGTCTACGGGCTGCCCAAGAGCAGCTGGGCATTCAGATGGTCTTCCAGAACCCCTACGCCTCGCTCAACCCCCGACGCCGGATCGGCGATCAGATCGCCGACGGTCTGGCGCTCGATCCCGACAGCGACTGGACGGTCGACGCGCTGCTCGCCGCAGTCGACCTGCCCGCCGACTCGGCGCAGCGCTTCCCGCACGCGTTCTCCGGCGGGCAGCGCCAACGCATCGCCATCGCCCGCGCCTTGGCCGTGGGCCCGAAGGTGCTCATCGGTGATGAGCCGATCTCCTCACTCGATGCGTTCCTGCAGGCGAGGATCGCACGGATGATGCGAACCCTCGCGATCGACGCGGGCGCCTCGATGCTCTTCATCAGCCACGACCTCGCCGTCGTCCGGGAGATCGCCGACCGGGTGGCCGTGATGGAGGCCGGACGGATCGTCGAGGTCGGAACGACCGAGCAGATCTGGAACGACCCCCAGCATGCGTATACGAAGAAGCTGCTGGCCGCGATCCCGAAGGTCGACGGCAAGGGGATCATCCCCGGTTGAACCGCGTCGGACTCCTGCGCGCATATTCTCCCGGACTGTATCCGGTGACATTGAGGAAGTCGGCGCCGAAATGGGACTGATCGAACCATCCGTACTGTGCACCGAGGTCGGCCAGGGAGCCGTCCCATCCGCGGTCGAGGGCGCCGACGGCGTCGATGATCCGAGCCCTGGCCAGGATCTTCTTCACACCGACACCGCAGTATCGGTCGAACATCCGCTGCAGTGTACGCTCCCCGATCCCCGTGCGCTGCGACAGGAGCCGCAGACTGACGACCTCGGGGTCGGCGAGAACGTCGAGCACATGCTGCAGGCGACTGTAGCCCTGAGACACCTGCGGTCGACGCGAGAGCAGCCACCCCTCGACCGACTCAGCCAGACCGGCGAGGTCGAACCCACCGACGGCCCGATCGCCCTGCGGCTGGCCGGCCCGCACTCCCCCGGTCTCGTGCAGGCAGGACTCCACCGTCGACGCGGGTGAGAACGCACCGGCCAGCCCGAGGTCGGCCTCCAGAGTGGGGAACCATTCGGCGGCGGCGACGGTCGAGTTGCGGATGCCAGACGGCGACAGGTCCGCAAACGCCAGCGTGGCACCGAGGTGGAAGTTCACCCCGAAGACACCACCCCGGCCGAAGATCCCCACATCGAAGCGCCTCTCGGTCACCGGTCCGGTCACCCACACGCCCGGCCCATCGGTGTTCGCTCGCCTGCTGGACCCGAATTCGAAGGTCAGGTTGACAGTCGGCTCCGAGACCGTCGACGTCTGATAGCTCTCGCCCGCCGGAAGGTCCCATTCGACGGCCCAATAGCGTTTGACGAAGGGCCGCAGCTGCTCCGACACCGTCCGGGGCGTGGAATACCGTGCGTGATCGAGCAGCTCACCGGGTCTGAGCACCCGCCCGAAGAAGTGCTCGGGCGCTCGAGAGACCGGTGACGCCTTTTTCCTATCGACCTCATCGTCCATGTCACCACAATGGCAGACATGACTGACACGCAGAAGGCCGACGCCCAGACCGTCAGCGCGCCGGCCGTCGCTGACCCTGCCCCCGTCGCCCGGCTGGCCATGGTCACCCTCGACGCCCCAGATGCTGCGGCACTCGGCGAATTCTATTCCGCCGTGCTCGGGTGGCCGGTGGCCTACTCGGACGAGAACTATGCCATGCTCACCGGCCCGAGCCATGCCCTGGGAATCGGCGCGATTCCCGACTACCGGCCGCCGAACTGGCCCGACGACGGGCACAAGCAGTTCCACCTCGACCTCGCCGCCGATGATCTCGAGGCGGCAGCGGCTCGCTGTGTGGAACTCGGTGCCTCACGCGCCGACCCGCAACCGGGTGAGACCTGGGTCGTGCTCATCGACCCCGCGGGCCACCCCTTCTGCATCACGGATGCGAGGAACTGGGGCTGAGCCTCTCGACTCGCACGATGAAATGGGACGAGTCGAGTCCGTCGACGAGGATCGTCGCCGAGTGCTTCGCGTTCGCCCCGGTCACGAGCCAATTGGGTTTGAGCAGTCCGCGCAGGCCATGCCCGTTCGCCGGTGAGATGTCGATGCCCATGCCGAGCTTCACCGTTCTGACGACCTCGGCCCGGGCCAGGGCGCGTGCCGCCCGATCCGCCTCGGACCGGCTGGGCAGCCGGGACCGGTCACCGTGCTCGTCCAGCAGCGCCGACCACTGCTGCGCGGTCACCGCTGTTCCCACGGGTGCGAAGTCAGCGATCATCGCTCGCCCGGACACCGCGTTGACGAGGACATTCATCGACTGTCCCGGTCGTTGCGAGGAACGCTTCAGCAGCCTGCGGGTGCGCACCCGCAGCGCCGCCCACCAGAACGGGTGGTGGACCTCCCGGGCCTCGGCGACCGCGCCGGGCAGTTTGCGACGGAAGACGGCGAGCGCCTCGGCGGCGGTGATGTGCGGATCCATCCGCACGGGTTCGACGACGGACAGTTCGTCCTCCGGCTCGGCCCCGAGATCGGCGCTCATCCGCCTCACACGTCCTTCGGCAGCTGCCCGGCCAGGGCGTCGTTCTGTCCGGCGAGCATATGAGCGGGAATGGCGCCGATCTTCTCGGTCTCCCGGAGCGCGGCGAGCACGTGGTCGGGCACCGGGTGAGACCTCTGCGTGGCCAGGGACACGATGATGATCGCCAGTGTCGAGCACACGATTCCGATGCCCATTGGGTCGATGCCCGTGCTGTCGACGAGGCCGGCCAGCTGCCAGCCCACCGAGGACACGGTGCCGAGGATCATCGAGGCGATCGCGCCGGGCACGTTCGCCTTCTTCCACCAGGCCGCGGCCACATAGGCGGGCACGAAGGCGGCGCCGAGGACGGTGGTGGCGAAGATCGCGACCTCGGCGACCGAGGGCGGGTCGTTGACGGCGACCCAGTAGCCGATGATCGCGAGGATGAGGACGGTGAACCGGGAGATCCACACCGACTGCCTGTCCGACATGTCCGGTTTGATGAAGCGGCGGAACAGATCCTGGCTGGCGATCGTGCCCGACTGCAGCAGCAGGGCATCGGCGGTGGACATGATCGCGGCCATGATGCCGGCCATGACGATGCCGACGGCGAAGTCCGGCAGCACGGTGTCGGCGACCTGGAACACCGCGAGTTCGGGGTTGTCGAGGGTGGGCAGCAGGATGAGCGCCATCACGCCGACGATGTAGGGAGCGGGGATGAACAGCAGGTTGAAGCCGGTGGCGTACATGCTCGCGGTCCGCGCCGCCGAGGGCCGCTTCATCGCCATATGGCTGACGTTGACGTGCGGCCAGCCCAGGTAGCCGATGGAGAACACGAGGACCGCGCCGATGATCACGCCCCATTGGACGGACTCGAAGCCGTCGGGGCCCCACATCGTCAGCAGGTTCGGGTTGATCTGTCCGACGGCCTCATTGCCCGCCGTCCAACCGCCGATGGCCTGCATCGTGCCGATGAGGATCCACAGCATGCCGATGAGCATGATGATCGCCTGGACGAAGTCCGTGTAGGCCACGGCGAGGTAGCCGCCGAGGAAGGTGTAGAAGACGATGACGCCGACGGCGATGAGCAGGGCCCAGGCGTAGGGAATGCCGGTGACCATCTCCAGTCCGCGACCGCCGGCGATGAACTGGGTCATGACGTAGAAGAAGATGCAGGCCACAGCGATGGGGGCCGCGATCGCCCGGATCCACCGCGAGGGGTAGCGGTGCTCGAGGTACTCGATCGACGTCAGCGAGCCGAGGATCTGTGAGAGCTTGCGCATCCGCCGACCGAGGATCGAGAGGTTGAGGACACCTCCGCCGATATCGCCCATCGCATACCACAGTGAGAAGTAGCCCTTCGTGTACGCCAGCGATCCGGCTCCGAGGAACATGTAGCCGGACATCGATGACGACTGCAGGCGCAGGGCCGTCACCGCCGGGCCGAGGCTGCGCCCGCCCAGGAGGAAGCCCTCACTGTCCCTGTTGCCCATCTTCAGTGTGGCCACGCCGATGCCGGCCATGGCGACGAAGTAGATGACGAGGAACCAGGTTTCGATGTTCACGCCGTTCCCCCGTTCGCCGAGGCGGCCGTGCCGCCGGATTCGTCCCCGCCGCCGGGCAGTCGGGCCCGGTCCTCAGCGACGTCCTCGGCCTTCCACCCGCGGGAGAGGTAGACGAAGACAAGCGTGTAGATCACCCAGATCGCTGGGATGCCGAAGATGATGGCGACCGTGGCCGCCGGTAGGCCGAACATGCTTCAACCACCTCACTGTGATGTCGGAACGCTGACTGGATGTCAGAACTCTGGCTGCTGGAGCTGAGCATACAGCGTTCTGTCAGTCTCCTCGCAACCCTCTCAGATCTGTCTCGGAGGGCAGGGAGGGAAGCAGATGTCGGCTGGTTCCGGCGAGGGGGCCGACGCGCGGGCCTCAGGCCAGTCCGCGTCGCAGCCCGACTGCCGCGTCGAGGAGGCGGGTGAGCATCTGATCACGCTCGGCCTCGGGCAGGGCCTCGGCCACATGCTGACCGTGGTCGAGCAGGACGACGACCTGATCGGCCAGGCTCCCATCGCCGAGGTCGGGGACCTCGCGGCCGTCCGACGCGATAGCGGAGAACTCGGCCAGCGCCGCCGTGATGGCCTCACGACGGGAGCTCTCCGGTCCCGCCGGCCGATCGAAACGGTCTTCGGTCTCCGACTGCCCGCCGATCTGGTCGAGTCGGCGCGGGTTCAGGCCGATGATGCGCATGCGCAGACGTCGGATCTCGGTCTGCAGTTCGGCGCTCAGGTCGGTCATGACCCCATCTTAGGGCGGATTCGGCCGGTCTCAGGCCGTCGGCGGATCTCAGGCTGACGGCGGGGCCAGACCGGCGGCGGCGACTGCCTCGGCGAGGAAGTCGAGGACCCGTTGTGTGGTCGGCCCGCGCAGCTGGGTCTTCGGCACGAGAACCCAGTAGTGGCCGCGGTAGCCGATCTCGTCGGGCAGGATGCGGACCAGGGCGTCGTTGCGGGTCGCGGTGTAAGTGGGCATGACGGCCAAGCCGACTCCGGACAGGGCCGCCTGGGCGTGGACGTTGAGGTTGTTCGACTGCAGTCGGATGTGTTCGGGCAGTTTGGGCCGCAGCGCCTCGAATTCGGGGATTCCGGCGATCGGATCATCGGCGTACCATGCCAGCACGTGCCCTTCGAGGTCGTCGAGGCTGCGAATCGGTCCGTGTTCGGACAGATAGTCCTCGTGGGCGTAGAGGCCGATCTCGTAGTCGGCCAGAGCGCGGGAGGCCACGGCGGACGAGTTCGGCCGGGAGCGGACGATCGCGGCGTCGAAGGCAGTGCCCTCCCGTGCTGCCAGGGACGGGGCGGAGATGATCGTGATGACGGTGTCGTCGCCGAGCGGGCGGACGCACGCCGGGGTCAGCACGCTGGCGGCGAAGCCGTCGGGGCTGAGGATCGTCCACTCCTCCGGACCCGTCTGCGCAGAGTCCCCGGTGGTGAAGGCGTCGCTGCCGAGGGCAACCATCCGGGCGGCCGGCAGCAGCCTCTCGCCGTTGGGGCTGATGGTCCAGCCGCTGCGGGTGCGGGTGAACAGCCGCAGATCCAGGGCGGCTTCGAGGCGTCGGACCCGTCGGCTCACCGTGGTGTGGTCGACGCCGAGCTCCTTGGCCGCACGGACCAGGGTGCCGGCCTGGGCGAGGACGTGGAAGTACCTCACATCTTCCGCGTCGACTCCCATGCCGGCACCTCCTCAGGGTTGGGACTTCGACTCTACCCTGACAGAAGCGGTTCCCGCCTCCGGGACCTCCTCGGTTGGCACCGCCTCAACGCTCTGCGACTGACACGGACCGTCACGACCCGGCTCACTGAGGTGCGATCCACACGGTCATCGTCTCCTGGTACGTCTCAAGTGCTTCGGGACCGTTGTCGCGGCCCCAGAACCCGGACTGGCGCAGGCCGCCGAACGGGGTGGCCACCGTGCCTTCGCTGTAGCCGTTGACAGCCAGAGTTCCGACCCGGATGCGGTCGGACCACCACTTCGCGGTGCCCAGATCCTCGCACCACACGGTCGAGGCCAGACCGTAGGGTTCGTCGTTGATCGCGGCGACGGCCTCGTCTCGGCTCGAAGTGCGCAGCAGCTGGGTCAGCGGGCCGAAGATCTCGCCGCGTCCGAGTTCGCTGTCGGCGGGAACGCCTTCGATGACCGTCGGCGGGTACCAGGTCCCCGATGTCGGCACCTCGGCTGTGGTGTTGAGGATCCGCGCTCCCTTGTTCACCGCTTCGTCGACCCAGGCGGTGATCCGATCGAGGGCCTTCGCGTTGATGACGGGACCGATGTCGGTGCCGTCGGTGAACGGGTCGCCGACAGTGACAGCTTCGGCCGCGGCCACGAGCGCGGAGCGGAACCGTTCGAAGGCCGCATCATCGTCACCGACGAAGACCACTCGAGAGGCGGCGGTGCAGTTCTGCCCGCTCGTGCCGAATGCGGCACCGGCGATGTCGGAGGCGATGGCATCGAAGTCACCGGCGTGCTCGGCGTCGACGATGTAGGCTGCCCGCCCGCCCAGCTCGAGGGAGACCTTCTTGAGGTTCGACTTCGCGGAGGATTCGAGGAAGGAGCGTCCGACGGGGCCGGAACCGGTGAAGGTGAGCACGTCGATGTCGGGATGCAGCCCCATGGCGGCGCCGATGTTCGCGCCGGTTCCGGTGAGGACATGGAGGATGCCGTCGGGCACACCGGCCTGCTCGGCCAGACTCGCGAAGTGCAGCGCGCTGAGTGTGGAGTCCTCCGAGGGTTTGATGATCATCGCATTGCCGGCGGCCAGGGCCGGGGCGACCTTCCAGCCGAGCATGGCGATCGGGTAGTTCCACGGCAGGATGGCGCCGACGACGCCGATGGGGATCCTGCGCACCCAGCCCCAGCCCTCGGGCCCCTGCAGGTGGCGGCCGTCGTCACGGGAGATGAGGTCGGCGGAGAAGCGCAGGTTGGCTGCCACATCCTCCACGTCTTCGGCGACGCTGTCGGCGAAGACCTTGCCGGCCTCGATCCCGTCGAGATAGGCGATCTGCTCGGCGTTGTCGACGACGAGATCGGCCAATCGGCGCAGCACCTCGGCGCGATGGGCCCCGTCATCGGCCCAGGACCGCTCGTTGAAGGTGGCGCGGGCGGAGGCGACGGCCGCGTCGAGCTGGCCCTCGGACGCCTCCCGGACGGTGCCGATGAGCTCACCGTCGATCGGTGAGATGAGGTCGAGGCCGGGTCCTTCGCCGGTGGTGAACCCGCCTGTGGTGTAGACCCCGAGGTCCGAGTCGATGAGCGCGGCCAGTGCCTGTTTGCCGGTGTCGGTCATATCAGTCTCCCTTCTCGAGTGCGGTGATCGTCGCCAGCAGGGTCTCCAGGGCCTGACTGTCAGCGGTCGGCAGCGGCGGACGGACCGGCCCCTGTTCGATGCTGCGGCGGCTCAGTGCCTGTTTGATCAGTGAGATGAACGCAGGATTGTCCTCGATCTGGGCCAGCGCGGCCGACAGGCCGTGCCACAGTTCGACGGCGGCCGCCCAGTTCCCGTCGCGGGCGTGAGCCCACAGCCTCTGGCAGGCCTCGGGCAGCAGCCACGCCGAGGCGGCCACCCAACCGCTGGCGCCCTGGACGAAGCCCTCGAGGGCGATTCCGTCGGCGCCGACGAAGACCTCGACGTCCTCACCGAGTTCGGCCCGCAGCTCGCGGACCCGGGAGGCCTCTCCCGAGGTCTCCTTGACACTCCACAGGCGTCCGGTGTCGGCCAGAGTGGCCAGGTGCTCAGGCAGCAGATCGGTGCCGGTCGAATGGGGATTGTTGTAGACCATCACCGGCAGCGGGGAGTCCGTCATCACCGAGTGCAGGGCGGCAGCGGCCGTATCGGGTTCGAGCCCGCCGTAGAAGGGCGGGGTGATCATGACCGCATCGGCACCGGCCGCCTGCGCGTTGGCGATGTGCCGACTCATCCGCTCCGGGGTGTAGGCCATGCATCCGACGACGACGCTCGCCCGGTCTCCGGCAGCGTCGACGACGGCTCGGATCTGAGCTTCGCGCTCCTCGTCGCTCAGTGCCAGTGCTTCACCGGTCGCCCCGAGGCACAGGATCCCGGCCACCCCGGTCTCGAGGACCTCTGTGACCCGGGTGGTCAATGCCTCGATGTTCTGCGCCCCGTCGGTGCCGAATGGCGTCGTGGGCACGGCGAAGACGCCGCCGGTCGGTTTCGTCATTGAATGTTCCCCCTCACTGTCGGTGATCGGCCTCGGGCTCGGCTCGATACTCCGACCATAAGCATGTATGTGATCACAGGCAATGGCCGTTTCTCCACAGCGGTCTGGAGATCTGCAGATGCGGACCGGCTCGCCTCGGCGGGCTATCCGGCGCTCGCGGCGAGCTTCTGCTTGTCCTTGCGGACCGCGAAGCCGAGCAGTCCCACGAGGACGGCGAGGTCTCCGCCGACGAAGACGATGGTCCAGATGATCGTTTCAGCCATCACCTCTCACCTCCTTCAGCATCGCTCGTTCCTCCCGCGGGCGGCGGTCCCCCGGTGCCGTCATCCGGTGCAGGCCCCTCGGTGCCCTCCTCCGGCGATGCTCCCCCGGCACCTTCGGTCATCGGACCGGCGACGACCTTCTTGGCGAGGAAGCGGTTGAGGGCCAGCATGACGATGATGAG
Source organism: Candidatus Brevibacterium intestinavium (assembly GCA_019117545.1). Classification (GTDB taxonomy): domain Bacteria; phylum Actinomycetota; class Actinomycetes; order Actinomycetales; family Brevibacteriaceae; genus Brevibacterium; species Brevibacterium intestinavium. Next base: position 10,930 of record DWZN01000191.1, on the reverse strand, counting down.
CAGGCCCCATTGGAGGACCATGGTGCCGAGGCTGAACTCCTGGAACGGGTTCCACCACTGCTCCGTGCCCGTGACGGCGTCGACGATGAACCAGCCGAAGAGAGCGACGAACAGCAGCGGGAAGATCCGAATGCAGAAGATCCAGGCTCGGCCGAAGTGGAGGTCCGCCACCGCTTCGATCATGGCGCTGACCCTGTGCACGCCGAACTTCCACATCGCCATCGCCACGCCGAGACCGCTGAGCAGCAGTCCGATTCCCCAGACGTTGTCCTGGTTGGTGAAGAACGACAGACTCAGCGCCGAGGGGATGCCGCAGATGAAGATGACGATGATCATCGCCGGAACGGCTCGCGTGCGCCGCACGCCCATGTCCATGACGTTGCGGGTGCCGAGCTCGACCATGGCGATGAGGCTCGATGCCCCGGCGAGGAAGAGCGCGAGGAAGAACAGGGGTCCGAAGACCACTCCGCCCGGCATCTGCCCGAGCAGCTCGGCGAAGTAGACGAAGGCGAACCCCTGGTCACCGGCGGATACGGCCTCCGTCGCGAAGTCGGCACCGCGCAGAGCGAACACGGTGCCCATCACGGCCATGCCGGCCAGCAGCGAGGCGAAGAGGTTGCCGGCGACGACCACGCTGGCGTTGAGGGACTTGTCCTCGCGTTTGTCGACGTAGACCGAATACGTCAGGTACAGGGCCCAACCGGCTCCGGTCGAGAACGCCATCTGGGTGAACGCCTCCCGCCACATCTCTCCATCGCCGAATTGGCTCCAATCGGGGACGAACATGTAGGTCAGACCGTCGATCGCTCCCGGCAGAGTGAGTGCGCGGATGGTGAGGATGACGAGGATGACGAAGAGCGCGGGAATGATGATGTTGAGCAGCTTCTCGAAGCCGTTCTTCAGTCCCCGATAGACGACGAACCCGACGAGGCCGATGGCGATGGCATGGAACAGGATGGTCTGGAACGGGTTGGAGACGAAGTCCTCCCACACCTTCTGCGTATCCGTGCCCGTGGCGAACTCGCCGGTGAGCGAGAAGACGAAGTAGCGCAGAGCCCAACCGGTGACGACCGAATAGTAGAAGGCGACGCCGAGGCCGATGAAGCCGACGACGCCGCCGACCCAGGTGAATCTGCGCCCCATGAAGTCGCGGAAGGCGCCGACGGTTCCCAGACGCGAGTGCGTGCCCAGGATCGATTCGGACATGAGGATGGGGATCGCCCAGAGAAGATTCGCGATGATCAGGGCGATGAGGAATGTTCCGCCTCCCCATTCGCCGATGACGCGCGGGAACCGCCAGAGGTTGCCGGTCCCGACGGCCATTCCGATCGCCGCGGCGACGAAAGTGAAGCGGTTCGCAAAGAACTCGCCGGTGCGTACGGCCATGATGGTCCTCCCACTCGTCGGGAACACCACCGCACCAAGGGCCCCGGCCCGTCCCGACGGCACCGGTCACCGGGGAACCCATCCGACTGCATTGTCGGTGCTCAACACCATACTCCCAACGCATCGCAAAGAGAAGAGAACGCCCCGGTGAGCGCCTCACCCGCCGACTCCGGGCAGAGAAGAGGGCGGATCCCCTGATCGGGGTCCGCCCTCTCTTCACCTGCCGGACGCCCGCGCGGTACGGGTGTCAGGAAGCGTGTTCAGTCCCTGAAGTAGGAGATGAGGCGCAGGATCTCGATGTAGAGCCACACGAGGGTGACCATGAGCGAGAACGCGCACATCCAGGAGTACTTCTCCGGGATCCTGTGCTTGACGCCCTCTTCGACCATCTGGAAGTCCATGATCAGGGTCATCGCTGCCAGCACGGTGGCGAGGATGCCGATGACGACACCGAGCGGCATCGTCATCCCCATGATGTTGATCTCGATGCTGCGGGCCCCGCCGGTGCCGGTGAACATGGCCACGCCGAGGTTGATGATGCTGAAGATCGCATACCCGCCGACGGCGATGAGCAGGAACTTCTTCGTCTTCGAGCCGTAGCGCACGCCCTTGAACTTGAACAGGGCGAGCATGACGCCGAAGACGCAGAGCGTGGCGAGCACGGCCTGGACGACGATGCCGGGGTACATGGTCTCGAACAACGAGGAGATGCCGCCGAGGAAGACTCCTTCGAACGCCGCATAGCCGATGATCAGGGCCTTGCTCGGTTCCCTCTTGAAGGCGTTGACGAGGCCGAGGACCAGCGCGATGAGCATCGCGGGAAAGGCCAGGGCCGGTACGAACCAGCCGACGACGGCACCGCCGAGGAGGATGGCGAAGAGCACGCCGGTCTTCATCATCACATCGTCGTAGGTCATCGCCCGGTCGGCGACCTGCGGGCCGGCATTGCGGTTCTCGGCCGCCGGCTTGTTGAACAGGTCGTTGAGCTCCTGGTCCGACATGACCGGCTCATTGCGGCCGGCCTGGGCGCCCTGGTTGATCGCCCGGTTCATCATTGGGTTACTCACGGTCGAGATCCTTTCGATCTGAGTAGGTTGCACGTACGAACGAGGCGCCGCACGAGAGTGGAATCACGTGTCCAGTGTAGACGGATGACCTGGACGGTCACTGAAGATCGAGCGCCCGAAGCAACGAGCGTTGCACGATCGTAACGCTTTCGAACGGCTGTTCATTCCCGCAGCCTCGTTCCCGTCCCCTCGATCGCGCAGGGCGGCGGCTCATCCCATCTGGTAACTCGTCGTCGCTCCCGGGCCCCAGGGAATGCCCGTGGCCCACCAGATGAAGAACAGCAGTCCCCAGAAGACGAACATCGCGAACGACAGCGGAATCGTGAATGACAGCAGCGTGCCGATGCCGGCATCCTTCCGGTACCGCTGGATGAACCCGAGCACGAGGACGAAGTAGGGACTCATCGGCGAGATGATGTTCGTCGTCGAGTCGCCGATGCGGTAGAGGGCCTGAGTGGTCTCCGGAGAGATCGAGAGCAGCATGAACATCGGGACGAGGACCGGAGCCATGAGCGTCCACAGTCCTGACCCCGAGGTGAGGAACATTGCGCCCAGTGCCGTCAGCAGCCACCCTCCGAGGAGGATGACGAAGGTTCCGGTGTTGAGCGAGCCGAAGAATTCGGCGCCCTTGATGGCCAGGATCTCGCCGAGGTTGGACATCGTGAACAGTGCGAGGAATTGGCTGGCCGCGAAGAACAGCACGATGACGGGGACGAACGGGAGCAGTCCCCTGCTCATCATGTCGGGGATGTCCCCTGTCTTCCTGATCGATCCCGTGGCGTAGCCGTAGACGATGCCGACGAGGAAGAATCCGACGCCGATGATGCCCGCGATGCCCGCCATCAGACCTGATTCGGGACCGAATGACCCGGATTCGTCACGGAGGAAGGAATCTGCCGGAAGGGCGAGGAAGAACAGGATCGCCGCGCAGGCGACGATGCCGATCACGGCGACTGCCAAACCTCGCTTCTCCTTGGGCTCGAGTGCCATCGTGACGTCGAAGTTCTCCGGGTCGTTCTCGTCCTCGGGGTCGAGCTCGAGCTGATCGGCGCGTTTGGTCAGCACCAGTTCCGTCATCAGCGTCACCGCTGCGGCGACGACGAACATGGAGACGAAGTTGAAATAGAAGTTCGCGACCGGGCTGACCGTGTAGCTGTCGTCGATGATGTGGGCTGCCGAAGTGGAGAGCCCGCCGAGGATGGTGTCGAGAGAGTTGACCATGGGAGCGGCCGAGTACCCGCCCGAGGTCGCGGCGTAGGCGACGACGCAGCCGAGGAGCGGATTGCGCCCGACCGCTTTGAAGGCGAGTCCGCCGAGGGGGATCATGATCATGTACGAGGCGTCGGACGCGATCGACGAGGCCGTGCCGGCCAGTGCGACGATGAAGGTGATCCACTTCGGGGAGGCTCCGGCGATGGTGCCGCGCAGCATAGCGGCGATGAGTCCCGACTGTTCGGCCACCGCGACACCCAAGAGGACGATGATGACAAGTCCCAGAGGTGGGAAGGTGACGAAGTTGTCGGTCGCCCCGGCCACGATCTCCCGCAGGGACTCGGTGGAGAAGAGGTTCGTCACCGACACCGTCTCGTCGGTGGCCGGATTGACCGCGCTCAGACCGGTGGCCGAGAAGATGGCGGACAGGGCCATGACGATGACCGCCAGGGACAGGAACAGCCAGAATGGGTGCGGCAGCTTGTTGCCGACCTTCTCGATGACGATCAGCAGTCGCATCAGCCAGCTGAGTTCGGCGGTGCTGTGCGACTTCTCTTCGGTGCCGGCGGTGTTGCTCGACATGGGTGTCTCCTCGGTCGTGATGGCACCCCGCGGTGCGCTGGGCCGAGTGATTCGCATGTGAGTGCGATCACTTCGAAGAGACAAGTGTCCTGGACAGATGCCGTTGTGTCACGGCCATCTCATATTCCGGATGCGCCGAGGCAGTCCCAGATCCTGGAAGATGTCCTCCCCTGCGAAGACATGAGACGGTTCGCTGCGATGCATATCGACGTCATCATCCGACGTAGACAGATGTCGCTCTCAGGGGACTGTGTCGCACCGGTGGGATGCCTAGCGTTGAGGTATGAACTCATTCTCTGCGCACGACAACCGCCGTGTTTCCAACGCCGCCGACCAGACGGACCGTCCCGGCCGATCCGCACGGCGGCTCGGACTCCCGCTGATCGCCCTCATCGGCCTCGCCCTGCTCGCCGCACCACGCGTCGTCCTCCACGATCTCGACATCATCAGTGAGGGCACGGCGACCAACGCCCTCTTCGTCTTCGGCCCGCTCCTCGTCTGGATCATCGTCACTCTGTGGGCCAAGGTGCCGAATCCCTTCCTGACCCTGTTGACCGTCGGGGTGTTCTACGGAATTCTCCTGGCCGCAGGGCATCAGATCTTCTGGACCGCACAGTTCGACGGTGCCCCGCCCCGCCTCGGCGGGAACCTCGCGGACCTCGATCCCGGGTTGTCGAACCTCATAGTGCGCCTCTTCGCCGCGGGGTCCAGCCTCATCACCGGCACATCCGTCGGTGCCGTGACCGGGGCCATCGCTTGGCTGGTCGACAGGCTCCTGGGTCGCAAACGCGGACAATCCGGATCCGCCTGATCCTGTCCCGGGGCCCGGCTCAGCTATGCCGGTCAGCCGCCTGCACTCGCCTCCCGGGCCGGAGTCCGAATCTGCCGATTCGCGCCTCGGCGGGAAAACACCAGAGCCGACCGTAGAACATGTGCGGCCGGCTCTGCGTGGGGTTGAAGGGGCGTTTCAGCGTTCGAGGTCTCCGCGGATGAACGCTTCGACGGCTTCGTGGGCTCCTTCGTCGTCGTTCTGCTCCGGAGGCGACTTCATGAAGTAGGAGGAGGCGGAGATGAGGGCCCCGCCGATGCCGCGGTCGAGGCCGATCTTGGCTGCGCGGACGGCGTCGATGATGACGCCGGCTGAGTTCGGGGAGTCCCAGACTTCGAGCTTGTACTCCAGGGACACGGGAGCGTCGCCGAAGTTGCGGCCCTCGAGGCGGACGAAGGCCCATTTGCGGTCGTCGAGCCATTCGACGTAGTCGCTGGGTCCGATGTGGACATCGCGATCGGACAGCTGGGCGCTCGTATTCGAGGTCACGGCCTGGGTCTTCGAGATCTTCTTCGACTCGAGGCGCTGGCGTTCGAGCATGTTCTTGAAGTCCATGTTGCCGCCGACGTTGAGCTGGTAGGTGCGGTCGAGGACGACGCCGCGGTCCTCGAACAGCTTCGCCATCACACGGTGGGTGATGGTCGCACCGATCTGGGACTTGATGTCGTCGCCGACGATCGGGACTCCGGCGGCACGGAACTTCTCGTCCCATTCCTTGGTCCCGGCGATGAAGACGGGCAGAGCGTTGACGAAGGCGACCTTCGCGTCGATGGCCGCCTGAGCGTAGTACTCCACCGCTTCCTGCGAACCGACGGGCAGGTAGCATACGAGCACGTCCGCCTCGGCGTCCTTGAGCGCCTTGACCACGTCGACCGGGTCACGATCGGATTCGACGATCGCGTCGCGGTAGTACTGTCCGAGGCCGTCGAGAGTCGGTCCGCGCAGGACCTCGATGCCGGTCGGCTCGACATCGCTGAGTTTGATGGTGTTGTTCTCACTGGCCGTGATCGCCTCGGCGATGTCGACGCCGACCTTCTTGCCGTCGACATCGAAGGCGGCAACGAAATCGATGTCACCGACGTGATAATCCCCGAACTCCACGTGCATGAGACCAGGAACCTTCGTCCCCGGGGACACATTCCGGTAGTACTCAACACCTTGGATCAGGGACGAGGCGCAGTTGCCCAGTCCGGCAATCGCGACTCGAATCGATTTCGTTCCCACAGTTCTCCTTTGTCGTTTCGGGTCTCACCGCGCCGCAGGGCTGTCCGGCGGGCGGTCTCCCCAAGCGGGGCCCCATGCTTTCGGCCCCGACGATCCATAATAGTCATCCCGTCAAAAACACCGTGAACCGGCATCCGACGGCAGCGGTTCTCGTCTCAGCTGACGACCAGCGGTTCGAGCACCAGATCGGGGTGGTTCTTCTGCACCCCCTGCAGCCGCCACCGGTCCGAGAACAGCGCAAGCAGTTCACCGTCCGAACGGTGCAGGACTTCCACGGACCGTTCTCGGGACAGGGTCGGCACACATTCGGCAGTGGTGCGCCGGGCCAGAGAGAAGTTGAGCCGCTCGAGGCTGCAGGGGGCGTTGAATTCGTTGTTCATCCGATCCTCGGCGACCTCGAACTGCATGGGTCCGACCGCACCGAGCACGGGAGCCTGATCGCCGCGCAGATCCGATCGAAGCACCTGGATGACGCCCTCGTGGTCGAGCTGCTCGATGCCGCGGCGGAACTGTTTGTACTTCGAGGAGTCCTTGGCGCGGATGACCATGAAGTGCTCGGGCGAGAACGTCGGGATGCCGGGGAACTCGACCTTCTTGTCGAGGTAGAGCGAATCACCGACCCGCAGTGCGGAGGCGTTGACGAGTCCGACGACATCGCCGGGAAAGGCCTCGTCGACGACGTCGCGACCGCGCCCGAAGACCTGCTGCGCGTACTTCGTGGCGAAGGGTTTGCCGGTGGCCGCGTGGGTGAGCACCGCCCCGCGTTCGAACACGCCGGAGCAGACGCGGATGAAGGCGAGACGGTCGCGATGGTTCGAGTCCATTCCGGCCTGGACCTTGAAGACGAATCCGGAGAACGGAGCGTCGACGGGACGGGGCTGATCGTTCTTGTCCAGCCGTGCCTCGGCGGCGGGGGCGAAGTCGACGAGCATGTCGAGGAGTTTGTGGATGCCGAAATTGAGCACGGCGGAGGCGAACATCACCGGGGTCGTCTTCCCCGCCAGGAAGGTCTCCTGATCGTGGTTCTGGTCCTCCATCTCCAGCAGGTCCGATTCGTCGACGGCCGTCGTCCAGGCCTCGCCCTCGAGGTCGGCGGCCGCCTCGGCGGAGTAGGTCTCCTCACCGGCGATGGTCGCACCGCCATCGGTGCGCGTGTACTTCGTGTACTCGCCGGTGGCCCGGTCGAGGACGCCGCGGAAGTCGCCGGACTGGCCGACGGGCCAGGTGATCGGGGTCGGCAGCAGACCGGTGCGCTGCTGCACCTCGTCCATGAGCTCGAGCGCGTCGAGGCCGGGACGGTCCCACTTGTTGACGACGGTGATGATCGGGATGTTGCGGTGGGCGCAGACTTCGAAGAGCTTCATCGTCTGGGCCTCGAGGCCCTTGGCCGCGTCGATGAGCATGACGGCGCAGTCGACGGCCGAGAGCACCCGGTAGGTGTCCTCGGAGAAGTCCGCGTGGCCGGGGGTGTCGACGAGGTTGAACACTGCGTCCCGGTATTCGAACTGCAGCGCGGCCGAGGAGATCGAGATCCCGCGGTCCTGCTCCATCTTCATCCAGTCGGAGACGGTGGCCCGGCGGCCTGCCTTGCCGTGAGTGGCTCCTGCCTGGCCGATGGCGCGTGCATGCAGGGCGAGCGCCTCGGTCGTCGTCGATTTGCCCGCATCGGGGTGGGAGATGACAGCGAAGGTGCGTCGGCGGGACGCCTCGTGTCGGATGTCCTTATCGGAATACTGGCCAGAAGTCACCGAAATATCCTATCGTCCTTCGTCCTGCCTCGGCGTGTCCGTTCAGTCACAGTGGCCAGGGCCGCTGTTCCCAAGCTGGCTGTGCGTCCTGCCGACGGTCTGGGGCGGGCCGCGTGCCCTGTCGGCATTGCGTCCAGCGTCCTGTCGGAATCTGCCCATATGCTGGTGGGCGATGTCTGAGGAATTCGCAGAGTATGCCGGCCGTTCGGAGCCGAAGGAGCGATGGCTCAAGGCCCTGCCGCTCATCATCGCCGGGGTGTTGGGCATCCCGCTGCTGGCCGCCGCAATCGACTTCTCCGTCCAGATCGCGCAGGTGACGAAGTACCTCTTCGATCTCGGCACCTCGGGGTTGGACGCCACTGTCATGGTGCTGCTCAGCCTCTCCGGCGGCTTCTGCCTGATCCTCTACCTCGCGTTCCTCTTCATCGGCACCCGTCGGCGCACGTGGAAGTGGCGCATCTGGTGGGCCGTCGCCACGGTGCTGGCCGCAGGCGTCCTGCCGCTGTGGTGGGTCTTCGGCGGCTTCTTCTCCGGCTCCCCCGCCTGAGCTTCGAAAGCCTCGGCGAGGGGCACCCATCACGTGTCAGAGCTGAGCGTCCCGTGTCAGAGCTGAGCGAGTGCCTTCGCGATGCGCTTCTCCGAGACCGGGTGTGCGGTGCCCAGCGAGTTCGCGAACAGAGACACTCGCAGCTCCTCGAGCATCAGCACGACCTCGACCCAGGCCCCCGGCAGAGACACGATCAGCTGCGACCATTCGGCCTTGGCCAGTGCTGGGAACCGATTGCCGATCTTCTTGGCCACGCCATCGCTGCTGGTCGTGACCCGGTCCATCAGCTGCTTGTCGCGGATCGGCGAATCCTGCATTCCCGCGATGCGCACCACCTCGGCCTGCACCCAGCGGGGCAGCTCACGCAACATCTGCGGAGTCATCGCGGCCACGGCCGATTCGCTCAGCCGGGAGCCGCGCCAGGCCTGCACATCGGCGAGGTTGGACAGGATCGCCAATGACGATGCCTTCGTCACCAGCCTGTCGAGTTCGGTGGCGGTCTTGAGCGCTTTCATCAGGTGGGGCAGCAGCGACGAGCAGCTGACTGGCAGCCGGGCGTGGACCTCCGTGCGCAGCCGGTCGAACTCCTCGGCCGTGGCCACCCACGAGGATTCGGCCGGTCCCAGACGATCCGAGACGAGTCCGCGGATGCCGACCCGGATGAGGGCGGTCAGCAGCGCGTCGGTCGATTTCTGGTGACCGGCGAGGACGAGCTTCTCCTCGGTCGTCAGCCCGTCCTGCAGGTACTTCAGGGTCTCACCTGCGTGCAGGGCCAGGAGCGTGATGAGGCCTTCCCGCGTGGCCGACCTGGCCTCGTCCGCGGAGTCGAAGGCGACCAGGTCGACCGATCGCGACCGGTCGGCCAGTCCCGGCACAACCCCCGCCGTCGCCTGTTCCGGTTCGTCCAGCGGCCCGAACGTCCAGCCGGTCAGACCCGTCGTCGGTGTGAACGCGGCCTGCTTCTGCCGTACCTTGCGCACCTCGGGTTCGGCCCGGGTGGTCAGCGCCGCGAGATCCTCGCCGAGGCCGACGGTCTTCTTCCCGTCCACGACGCGGAAGGTCATGCGCAGATGGGCGGGGATCCGCTCGCGGTCGAAATCGGAGGCCGTGACCGTGATCGGCACCAGGTCGTTCAGCCCTCCCCCGCCGGCGCGTTCGCTCAGGTGCGCGGCCAGCACCTCGGGCAGGCTGCCCTGATACGGGGTGAGCGCGGGAAGGATCTCGCGGGCGACGTTGGGGGCAGGCACGAAGTAGCGTCGCTTGTTCTTCGGCAGCGATCGGATGTAGGCGGCCACGAGCTCCTCGCGCAGCCCCGGCACCTGCCAGCTGAATTCATCGGCGTCGACGGCCGGCACCGCCTCGGCGGGGATCTCCACGGTCACTCCGTCATCGGTGCTGCCGGGATCGAAGGAGTAGCGCAGCTTGGCCTGGGTGCCGTCGGCCAGCTCCCATTCCATCGGGAAGTCGGCCGCCACCGAGGCGGTCAGCTCCTCGCTGTCGTCGCTGAGCAGGACCGAGGTCGTGAGGTCGAGCAGATGTGCGTCCCGACGCTTCTGCTTCTTCCACCAGGAACGGAAATCCGCCGCCGAGGTGATCCCCTCCGGGATGCGCTCGTCGAAGAATTCGTACAGGGCATCGTCCTGGTCGAGCACGCGCCGGTTCCGGGTCCGTGACGCCAGTTCCTCGGCCTCGTCGATGACAGCGGCATTGTGCTCGAGGAATCCGAAGCGTTCATGCCAATCGCCTTCGATGAGTCCCTTGCGGATGAACATATCGCGGGCGCCTTCCCGGTCGAAGGCGCCGTAGCCGACCCTCCGGTCGGTGATGAGCGTGACCCCGTAGAGCGAGATCTTCTCGTAGACCATCGATGCGCCGGCCTTCGTCGACCAGTGCGGATCCGAATGCTGACGGGTGACGAGGTCCCCGGCGGCTTCGACGACCCAGTCGGGGTCGATCGCGGCGACCGTGCGGGCCCACAGACGGGAGGTCTCGACGAGTTCGGCGGCCATGACGAAGTCCGGGTTGACCTTGAACAGTCCGGATCCGGGGAAGATGGCGAAGCGGGTGCCGCGCGCTCCCTGGTAGTCCTTGTGGCGTTCGGAACGCGAGCCGATCATCGTCAGCAGTCCGGTCAGCAGGGCGCGGTGGATGGCGGCGGCATGAGGGTCGAGCTTGACGGCCGACACCTGCTGACCGGCACCGGCCGGTGCCGATGCCCCTTGCTTCTTGGCTCTGCGGTTGGCCGCGCTGAGTTCTGCGAACCCGATCTTGCCCGACCCCGATCGGTTGCCGGCCGACTGCCCGGCACCGGCCGAGTGTCCCTTGGCGGTCGATT
>DWZN01000190.1 GCA_019117545.1 Candidatus Brevibacterium intestinavium | reverse complement strand
CCGGAATCGTCCTCGGCCGCGCCGATGCGGTGCAGACAGCGGCCGAGCATCCACTGGCTCGGGCGCTGCGCACGGACAAGCTCACCCTCGCCGCCCTCGAAGCGACGATCATCCACACCGCCAACCCGATCCACGACGCTCTCCATATCGACCCCGACCGGCTGCGGGCCCGCACCGAAGCCCTCGCCGAGGCGGCCGGTGCCGCCGTCGTCGCCCACGACGGTCGGGTCGGCGGCGGGGGAGCCCCGGGGGTGCCCCTGCCCGGCTGGGCGGTCGAACTGCCCGAGGACTGCGCGGCCGGGCTGCGGCTCGGCGAACCGGCCGTCGTCGCCCGCGTCCACCAGGGCCGATGCCTCGTCGACTTGAGATGCGTGCCCGAGGCCGATGACGAGTCCATCGCCGCCGCCATCGCCCGGGTCCTGGACCGCCGCCATGACTGATACACCACCCAATGCGGCCACGCCCAACGCACCCGTACCGCCCGCGGCCCCGGGCACCTTCGTCATCGCCACCGCCGGACATGTCGATCACGGGAAGTCGACCCTGGTCAGCTCCCTGACCGGGATGGAACCCGACCGCTGGGCCGAGGAGCGGAAGCGCGGACTGACCATCGACCTCGGCTTCGCGTGGACGAGCCTGCCCTCGGGCCGCGAACTCGCCTTCGTCGACGTGCCCGGGCACGAGAAGTTCCTCGCGAACATGCTCGCCGGACTCGGCCCCGCCCCCATCGCCTGCTTCGTCATCGCCGCCGACAAGGGATGGCAGGCCCAGTCGAGCGATCACAGGGACGCGATCGCGGCCCTCGGAATCACCCACGGCCTCGTCGTCATCACCCGCGCCGACCTCGCCCCGGACACGATCGACGCCACAGAAGCCGAGGTCAGGGCGCAGATGCGCGGCACGCCGCTGGAGACCGCGCCCATCGTCACGGTGTCGGCGACGACAGGTGAGGGCCTGCGCGAACTCATCACCGTCCTCGACGAGGTCACGGACGCAGCCCGGGCCCCGGACGCCTCGGCGCGGGTGCGCCTGTGGGTCGATCGGGCGTTCACCATCAGGGGCGCCGGCACCGTCGTGACCGGAACGCTGACCGCCGGCCAGCTGCGCACCGGTGAGACCGTCCGACTGCACGGTGAGAGCATCGACCGGACGGTGAGCGTGCGCGGCCTGCAGTCGCGGAACTCCTCCACCGCCGAGGTGGTCCCGCAGGCCCGCGTGGCCGTGAACCTCCGCGATGTGCCCGCCGAGGAGCTGCATCGCGGAGACGCTCTGCTCACCCCCGACGCCTGGCCGATCGTCGACGTCCTCGACGTCCGCCGCACCATGGGCCAGCCGTTGGACGCCGGCGTGGTCGAGCTCATGGCCCATATCGGCACGGCCGCCGTGCCCGTGCGCCTGCGCGCCTTCGACGCCGAACACGCCCGGCTGACACTCGCCAGACCACTGCCGCTGCAGGTCGGCGACCGGATCGTGCTGCGGGCACCGGGCAGTCGCAATGTCTTCGCCGGACTCCTCGTCCTCGACGTCGACCCGCCCGAACTCAGCCGTCGCGGCGACGGTGCCCGCCGCGGCCGGGAGCTGGCCGAGCGTCCGGCCACCGGCGACATCCTCGCCGAGGTGGCCCGCCGCGGCGCCGTCGAACGCTCAGTCCTCACCCGGTTCGGGCTGCCGGGGCCGAGCCGGTCGGTGCCCGAGACCGAGGCTCTGCCCGACGGGGTCGAGGCCGTGGACGGCTGGCTCGTCCACGCCCCCGGACTCGCCGTATGGGTCGAAGCGGCGAAGACCCTGGTCGCACGCGAACTCCAGGCACGGCCGATGGCCGCAGGAGTCCCCGTCAAGGCACTGAGCGAGGCTCTGCGGCGGGGGAGCCCGCCCCTGCCCGAGGCTCAGAACGCGGACACCCGCCCCCTGCTGACACAGATCATCGCTCGTGCCGGACTCGAGACGACCGACGGCATGGTGAGACCGCCCGGCCACTCCGCCGATCTCGGCGCGGCCGAGGCCGGGGTCGCCGAGCTCGAAAGACGTCTGGCCGCCGCGCCGTTCTCGGCTCCCGAGGCTGATGTCCTGCGTGAACTCGGGCTCGGAGCGCGGGAGCTCGCGGTCGCCGAGCGAGCCGGTCGGCTGCTGCGCCTCGGCGACGGTATCGTCGTCTCTCCTCGCACGCCCGCCCAGGCGATGCGGATCCTCGCCGGGCTGGACCAGCCCTTCACGACCAGTCAGGCCCGGCAGGCGCTGGACACGACGCGAAGGACCGTCATCCCGCTGCTCGAACACCTCGACGGACGCGGGTGGACGCGGCGGATCGACACCGCGCATCGAGAGGTCGTGCGGTGAGCTCGCGCCCGCCTCGGCGATGGATCGCTGGGCCGATCCGGCCCCACGCGAGCAAATATTGTATTACAATCGAGGGTGACATGATCGTTCGCGTCCCTTCCGGGCGCTACCGTCGATGGCATGGGTGATAACTGACTGCGATGAATCCTCGACCGTCCAGGTGAGGATCGGCGATGCTGCCGCACATCGACGCCGCGGCCTCCGGCGATGCCTCACACGTTTCCCTTCCGCGAACACATTCTCGAACCCCGCGCGAGCCGCCGGGCACCACTGCCGCCGAGCTCGCGCCGATCTGCAAGGAGCTGCATTCCATGTCGAACTACCGTGTCCAGAACCCCGCCACCGGCGAGATCGTCGAAACCTTCCCCGAGGCGACCGATGCTGAGATCGAAAGCACCGTCGCCGCCGCTCACAGCACGTACCTGACCTGGAAGGACACAGATATCCAGGACCGCGCAGGAATCGTGCGCCGGGCCGCGGAGATCTTCCACGAGCGCAAGGACGAGCTGGCCAAGACGATCTCGACCGAGATGGGCAAGTCCTACGAGGAGTCCGTCGACGAGGTCGAATTCGCCGCCGACATCATCGAGTACTACGGCGTCCACGGACCCAGCCTGGCCACGGACTACCAGATCCCGTCCACGATTCCCGGCACCGCCCGCATCGAGGCCCTGCCCATCGGTGCGCTGCTCGGCGTCATGCCGTGGAACTTCCCGTACTACCAGGTGGCCCGCTTCGCCGCGCCGAACCTCGTGCTCGGCAACACGATCATGCTCAAGCACGCCGATGTCTGCGGTCGTTCGGCGCTGCTCATCGAGGAGATCTTCCGCGCCGCCGGTGTCCCCGACGGCGGTTACTCGCACCTGTTCGCCAACCACGACCAGATCGCTGCGATCATCGCCGATGCGCGCGTGCAGGGTGTGTCGCTGACCGGGTCCGAGCGGGCCGGAGCGATCATCGGCGCCCAGGCCGGTCAGAATCTCAAGAAGGCCGTGCTCGAACTCGGCGGCATCGACCCAATGGTCGTCCTCGATGCCGACGATGTCGCCGCCGTCGCCCGCGAGGCCTGGGAGTTCCGCGTCTACAACGCCGGCCAGGTGTGCAACTCGAACAAGCGTCTGATCGTCATGGACGACATCTACGACGACTTCGTCGCCGAGCTCGTGCGTCTGGGCACCGGACTGAAGCCGGGTGACCCCGCGAACCTCGGGGAGGACGAATACGTGCCGCTGTCATCGCGGACGGCGGCCGAGACGGTCGACGCCCAGGTGAAGAAGGCCGTGTCCGAGGGCGCCCGAGTCCTCGTCGGCGGGGAGCTGGGGGAAGGACCGGCCGCGTACTACTCGCCTACGGTCCTCGTCGACGTGCCGCGGGATTCCGAGTCCTATGGTGAGGAGATCTTCGGACCCGTCGCCACCGTGTACAGGGTCAGCAGCGACGAGGAGGCCCTCGAGCTGGCCAATGACTGCGCACTCGGTCTGGGCGGATCGGTGTTCTCCACCGACGAGGCGCGTGCCGA
>DWZN01000189.1 GCA_019117545.1 Candidatus Brevibacterium intestinavium | reverse complement strand
CATCTTCGCAGCGGTGTTCGCTGCGATGTGGACCAAGCTCGGCGACCGGCAGCCGGTGACTCCGGTGAAGTTCGCGATCGGCACGGTCGTCATGGGCATCGCCTTCTTCATCTTCATTCCGCTCGCCGGCGGGGGTGCCAACTCCGTGCCGTTCATCGTCATGGTCCTCGTGTACTTCCTGTTCACGATGGCCGAGCTCTGCCTCTCACCCGTGGGCCAATCGTTGGCGACCAAGCTGGCGCCGCAGGCCTTCCACTCGCAGATGGTGGCCCTGTTCTTCCTCTCGGTGGCATTGGGCACCGCGGCCTCCGGTTCCCTGGCCGGCTTCTACTCCACCGACAACGAAGTGCCCTACTTCCTCACGATCGGGGCTGTCTCCATCGTCGTCGGCATCTTGCTCTTCGCCTTCCGCAAGCCCATCGTCAAGCTCATGGCCGGGGTGCGCTGAGCCCGCACGGCACAGACGGCGGCCCTGCAACCACATGGTTGCAGGGCCGCCGTCGCTCCGAGACTGAGCGGCAGCGAGACGCGGTCGGTCTGAAACTCACGCGGTCTGGGCCTCATGCTCGGCGCGCTGGGCGATGCGGCCTCCGGCCAGAACCATCTCGACCTGACGAGGCGAGAGGCCATGGGAGAATTCGAACTTCCGCCCGGCCGCCTCGGCGGTGATCGAATCTCCCTGAGCGAGCTCATCACGCAGGCCCCGGAACTCAAGCACATCGCCCTGGGACAGCGACTCGTAGTCGGCTTCGTTCGTGAATTCGAGGGCGAGGACTCCGAAGTTCGCCAGGTTCTGCCAGTGGATGCGCGCCAGCGACTTCGCCACGACGACTCGCAGGCCCAAGTAGCGGGGAGCGATCACCGCGTGCTCACGCGAGGACCCCTGCCCGTAGTTCTCACCGCCGACGATCGCATGACCGCCATCGTGCTCGACCGCGCGGGTGGCGTAGGTGTCGTCGACCTGGATGTAGACGAACTCGGCGATCTTCGGAATGTTCGATCGGTAGGGCAGGACTCGGGAGCCGGCGGGCATGATCTCATCCGTGGAGACGTTGTCGCCGACCTTGAGCAGGATCTCCAGATCGATGTCGTCGGGCAGGGGCTCGAAGTCGGGCAGAGTCGAGATGTTCGACCCCTTGACGAGCTCGACCTCCCGCGCCTTTTCGAGTTCGAGCGGCGGGACGAGCATCTTCGGGTTCGCGGAGAACTTCTCCGGCAGCCGCACCTCGGGATAGCCCATGTCGAGGTCGCGAGGATCGGTGATCTTTCCGGTCAGCGCGGCGGCGGCCGCAGTCTCCGGCGAACACAGCCACACGGAGTCCTCGTCGGTGCCGGAGCGACCGGGGAAGTTCCGCGGCATGGTTCGCAGACTGTTGCGCCCGACTGCCGGTGCCTGGCCCATGCCGATGCAGCCCATGCAGCCGGATTGGTGGATCCGTGCTCCGGATCCCACCAGCGAGGTCAGCCATCCGCCGGAGATCAGGTCGGCCAAGACCTCGCGGGAGGTGGGGTTGATGTCGAGGGAGACCTGCCGATGGATCTGCCTATCGGCCAGCGTCTCGGCGACGACCGCGAAATCCCGCAGCCCCGGGTTCGCCGAGGAGCCGACGACGACCTGGAAGACGTCGTCACCGGCGACCTCGCGCACCGGAGTGACATTGCCCGGTGACGAGGGTGCGGCGATAAGCGGTTCGAGCTGCGAGAGGTCGATGCTGTCGGTGAGATCGTATTCGGCACCCTCGTCCGCCTCGAGGCGCGTGAAGTCCTCACCGCGGTCAACGGCTTCGAGGTAGTCGCGGACGGCATCGTCGGCAGGGAAGACAGTGGCGGTGGCACCGAGTTCGGCACCCATGTTCGCGATCACGTGACGGTCCATGGCCGTGAGGTTCCTCAGCCCGTCCCCGTGGTACTCGATGATCTTGCCGACGCCGCCCTTGACCCCATGGCGGCGCAGCATCTCGAGGATGACGTCCTTGGCGGAGACCCAGTCGGGCAGTGTGCCGGTGAGTTCGACCCCCATGATCTGCGGGGCGCTGATGTAGAGGGACTCACCGGCCATGGCCATGGCGATCTCGAGACCGCCGACGCCGATGGCGAGCATCCCCAGTGCCCCGGCGGCACAGGTGTGGGAGTCCGAACCGATGAGGGTTGCGCCCGGTTTGCCGAACCGCGACTGGTGGACCGGGTGGGAGACGCCGTTGCCTGCGGGTGAGAACCACAGTCCGAACCGTTGGGCCGCCGAGCGGAGGAACTCATGGTCCTCCGGGTTCTTCTCATCGGTCTGCAGCAGGTTGTGATCGACGTACTGCACGGACAGGTCCGTGCGGATCCGGTCGAGGCCGAGCGCCTCGAGTTCGAGCATGACCAGGGTGCCCGTCGCATCCTGTGTGAGTGTCTGGTCGATCCGGATCCCGAGTTCGTTGCCGGGGGCGAGCTCCCCGGATTCCAGATGTGAGTTGATGAGCTTCTGAGCGACATTCTCTGCCATCGTCAACCTCCTTCAGCAGTGGTCGAAGCACATGGCGCGGCACGCCCATGCGTGATCTGTCCACGTTAGCCCTCGCGCACAGGACTCACAAGGGCAGTGGTTTCCACCCCGACCAGGGCGCATACTGGGACCATGCCGGAATTGCCCGAGGTCGACGCACTGGTGAGCTTCCTGCGCGCGAAGGTCGTCGGCGACTTCGTCACCCGCACCGACATCGGGGAGCTGAGCATCCTCAAGACCGCCGATCCGCCGCTGGATGCGATCCGCGGACTCGAGATCACCGGGGTCTCCCGGGTCGGCAAGGTCCTCATCGTCGAGTTCGACGGCCTCGAACTGGTCTGTCGTTTCGCCCGTGCCGGCTGGCTGGTCTGGCACGAGGCTGTGCCCACCGGCCCGGTGAAGATGGGCAAGGGACCGCTCGGCCTGCGCATCCATCTGGCGTCCGGGGCCGGCTTCGATCTGAGTGAAGCGGGAACGAAGAAGAACGCCGCGGTCTCGCTCGTGTCCGACCGCTCCGAGGTGCCCGCCATCGACAGGGCTGGGCCCGACGCCCTGTCCATCGAGGCAGACCAGTTCGCCTCGGCCCTGGCCGGTTCGAACTCTCGGATCAAGACCGTCCTGGAGGATCAGGAACTCATCGCCGGCATCGGCAACGCCTACTCGGACGAGATCCTCCATGCGGCCAGGCTCTCCCCGTTCGCTCCGGCCTCGGGCGTCGATGCACCGGCACTGCTCGAGACGGTGCGTGAGGTACTCGGTCGGGCCCGGGACGCGTTGATCGAGCTGCCGCCGGGGAAGATCAAGGCGGCGAAGAAGCGCCGGCTGCGGGTCCACGGCCGCACCGGGAAGACGTGCCCGGTGTGCGGGGCGACCATCGCGGAGGTCTCCTTCGCCGATAAGTCACTGCAGTACTGCCCCGGCTGCCAGACCGGAGGCAAGAAGCTCAGCGACCGCAGGATGGACCGACTCCTCAAGTAGTCCGCTCAAGCAGTCCGTGTCCTCGACAGATTCGCTGCTCGGCCGGTACCGCACCGAAGGCGACCTCGAGGGAGGCCGTCGCAGCGATACGGTGCTCTGCCGGCCGTCCCGGAGCTCGCTCTCACCGCCGACGAATCCGTTCGCCTGGACGAGGCTGCGGCGACCTCGGCCCGAGCACGAGCGGGCGCATCGCCAGCAGACCGAGCACGGGGCCGGGCAGGAGCAGCCACACGGCGACGGCTCCGAAACTCACGATGAGGCTCTGGAGGACGACGATGCTGATGACGCTGACGGCGAAGCCGAGGGAGTTCATCACCGTCAGCCCCGTTCCCGTCAGCTCTGCAGGAGCATAACGGGCGGCCAGGTCCGAGAACTGAGGGGAGTCGGCGATGACGAGGAAGCCCCAGAGCGCCAAGGCCGCGACGAGGATCGGGCCCACGTCGGGCAGCAGCGGGTAGATCAGGCACATCAGTCCCGAGCCCGCGAGCGCCGCTGCGGCGACGGCGGCACCACCGGTCCGGCGAGCGATGATTCCGCCGAGCACACATCCGGCCACCCCGGCGGCGATGACGAGGAAGCTCGTCGTCGCCAGCCCGGTGGAGCCGCTCCTCTCGCCCACAGCAGCGATGACGAGTGTGGGAACCACGGCCCAGAAGGCATAGAGCTCCCACATGTGGCCCGCGTACCCGAAGACGGCGGCTCGGAACATCCGGTCCCGGAACAGTCTGCGCAGCGCCGATTCACCATCTCCCCTCGGACTCGTCGTCGCCGTGGACGCAGCGCTCGCCCGCATCACTCCACGGCTTCGGCGCGGCGCCCCTCGCCCGGAGATCATGGCGATGAGCACGGACCCCAGCACGGCCAGGGCGGACGAGCCCCACATGATCGACTGCCAGGGCAGGGAGGCCCCGATCGCCGACAGCAGTTGGGGCATCGCGGTGCCGAGGGTCAGCATCGCGACGAGCCAGGCCAGGGCCTGCCCGGACTTCGCCTGGGCCCGTTTGACGATCATCTTCATGCCCATCGGATAGATCCCCGCAAGGCTGACGCCGACGAAGAAGCGAGAGATCCACACGAGCGCGAGCTCCGAAGGGCCGAGCGTCCAGACGAAGTTCAGTCCGGCACCGATGAGACTCGAGACGATGAAGATCCGCTCGGGCGGAAAGCGGTCGGCGATCCCGGTCGCCGCGCTCAGCAGCGTTCCGCAGATGAAGCCGATCTGGGTGGCGGCGATGAGCCATCCGAACTGCCCGGGTGTCGCCCCGAGCCAGGCCGAGAGCCCTTCGACGGCGCCGCTGGGGCTGAACCACAGCGAGGTCCCGAACCACTGCGCCAAGACGATGGACAGCACAGCGGCCCCCGTGACCCGTCTTGATCGCGATTGCGAAACAGCCATTGTCTCTCCTCATCGACACCCGAACAGGTGGCCGATCACAGGGCCATCGTGTCACGAACCGCGGTCGGGGACCACCCCATAGGCGCGCATGGCCACCTCGGCGATGTGAGTGAGGAAAGCCGTGGTCGACATGCGCTCCGGCACGGGGGTATGCACGCGCTGGACCAGGGCTTCGGTGATTCCGCCGACGACGATGAGGCTGGTGAGATCGCCGCCGTCCGCCTCCAGCGAGAAACCGAGGTCGGGCAGGTCGTAGGCGGACTGCAGCCGCACGAACGCAGAATCGACGGCCGCGGCGAGCATGCGCATCGTCTCCCTCCGCCGGGCTTCGAGCGACTCGTTGACGCCGACGGCCTCGACCTCGAGCACGCGGGCCTTGCGCTCATCGCGCAGCATCGGCATGAGTGCAGCGGACACGACGTGGACGGTCGCGTCGCGCAGGCTCGCCGCGGCCGGAATCCTCAACGTGGCCATGGCCTCGCCGATCTCCGCATTGAGGACGATGTAGAGCTGTTCGAGCAGCGATTCCTGGGCCGATAACGACTCCTGTGCTGTCCCGTCCTCCGCGGTCGGCCCCGCCCTCCGAGCGGGGAAGAGCTCATAGAAGGACCTGCTCGACACGCCGGATTCGTGGCACAGCGCCTGGATGGAGGTCGCCCGAAATCCGAGCGTTCCGTACAGCTCGAGCGCAGCTTCGAGGAGGCGCTCACGACGTGCCCCGTCGCGGTCGGCCCGTGAGGTTCCGCGCCACATGCCCGCCGAGGAGGTGCCGGGGAAGTTCTCGGAGGCTTGCACATTCATTCCTCCAGTGTAGTGAAAATTCTGATTTTCAATGGCAGTATTGTGACATGCCTTACAGCGTCAGACAGAGACATCGAGCCCCGAAGGTGACCGCGCCCATCCCGCCGGACGACACGCTGCCCCGTGTGTGCATCATCGGGGCGGGATCCTCGGGGATCGCCGCCGCGAAGACCCTCTACACCTCGGCCATCCCGTTCGACTGCTTCGAGAAGGGCAGCGAAATCGGGGGCACATGGCTCTTCGACAACCCCAACGGCACCAGCGCCTGCTACGAGACCCTGCAGATCAATACCTCATGCCCCCGCATGGCGTTCTCGGATTTCCCGATGCCCGAGCACTACCCGCACTACGCCCGCCATGATCAGGTCTACGACTACTTCCGCGACTACGTCGAACACTTCGGATTCGGCCACACGATCACCTTCGACACCGAGGTCACCGATGTTCGCCGAGGCGGCCGTGGCGGTTGGGACGTCGACATCACGTCCGCATCCGGTTCCGAGACCCGGCACTACGACGCCGTGATGGTCGCCAACGGACACCACTGGGACGCTCGGTGGCCCGACCCCGAATACCCGGGCGACTTCGACGGCGAACAGATCCACGCCCACGACTATCGCAGCGGTGACCAGCTCGAGGGACGCGATGTGGTCGTCGTCGGTGCCGGCAACTCGGCCATGGACATCGCCGTCGAAGGTTCGCATCGGGCCCGCAGCGTCAACCTCTCGATCAGACGCGGCCAATGGGTGATGAAGAAGACGATCATGGGCATGGCGACAGATCAGGTCGTCCTGCCCGGATGGGCTCCGTGGTGGATGACCTCGCTGAGGCTGCGCCTCGGCGCACTGGCCTCAGGCGGACTGAAGAAGTACGGACTGCCGGTGCCCCCGCACGCTCCGGGCCAATCGCACCCCGTGCAATCGGACGCCATTCGGGACCGGCTCAAGGCGAAGGCCGTGACGGCGCGCCCCGGGATCGAACGCCTCGAGCGGGATCGGGTCGTCTTCACCGACGGGACCTCGGCACCGGCCGACCTCATCGTCTGGGCCACCGGATACCGGGTCTCGTTCCCGTTCCTGTCCGCCGACGTCATCGACGTCGAGAACAACGACCTGCCCCTGTGGAAGCGGATGGTCCATCCGGATCGGCCGGGCCTGTTCTTCATCGGACTGCTCCAACCGGTGGGGGCGGTCATGCCGCTGTCCGAGGTCCAGTCGAAGCTGGCGGCGAAGATCCTCACCGGCGCCTGCGAATTGCCGAGCCGCCGGGACATGGTCAGGCAGATGGCCCGCGATGACGACCGGAACAAGAAGCAGTTCTACGATTCGCCGCGGCACACGATGGAGGTCGACTTCGACCACTACCTGTGGGAGATAGAACGGGAGATGACGAAGGGTGCGGTGGCCGCATGAGCAGATCGAGAGCAGTCACAGGCAAGGTCATCGCCATCACCGGAGGAGCCCGCGGGATCGGGCGTGCGATCGCCGAGCGCCTCACCGCCGCCGGGGCTCGAGTGGCCATCGGCGATCGTGACGTCGAAGCGGCGCAGGAGACCGCCGCGGAGTTGGGCGTGCGCGCCTACTCCCTCGACGTCGCCGACAGGGACTCCTTCGACGACTTCCTCGGTGCCGTCCGCAGTGAACTCGGTCCCGTCGATGTGCTCATCAACAACGCCGGCATCATGTGGGTCGGATCCTTCGAGGAGGAGCCGGATCCTGCGGCCCGGGCCCAGCTCGAGGTCAACCTCCTCGGTGTCATCAACGGCGTCAAGGCCGCAGCGCCTGGCATGCGCGAGGCCGGGCGCGGTCACCTCATCGCGGTCGCCTCGGCGGCATCGATCCTGCCCGTCCCGGGGGAGGCGACGTACGCTGCGACCAAGGCCGGGGTGCTCGGGTACTTCCGCGCGGTGCGTGCGGAGCTGCGCGGGAAGGGAGTGGACACGAGCGTCATCATGCCCGCCGTCGTCGACACCGTCCTCGCCGCGGGCACCGGCACAGGGTCGGTCCGACTGCTGCGCCCCGACGATGTCGCGGCCACCGTCGTCGACGCCGTGGCGCGGCCCCGGTTCGAGATCACCGTTCCCGGTTTCATCGGATCGGCCACCCGGTGGGTGAGCCTGTTGCCGCAGCGGTTCAAGGACCGCGCATTCGCCGCCATGGTCCCCGACCAGGTGGAGCAGGTGCGGGAGGACGCCCGCGCCGGGTACGAAACGGCGGCGTTCATGACCTCCCGCGCGGGGCGGAGTCAGCAGTGGGCCGCCTCGGCGGAATAGTCCATCACGCAATTCCGTTGTCATCGAGTGCGGCCCGAACCCGGCCGAGCCCCCTATGAACGGAGGACGATTTGACGTCACGGAAGCAGTTCCCCGGCACCGACCTGTCCATATTCCCGATCAACCTCGGCACGAACACCTTCGGCTGGACGGCCGATGAGGCCCAGTCTCACGCGGTCCTCGACGCCTTCGTCGCCGCCGGCGGCAATTTCCTCGACACCGCCGAGTCCTATCCGGCGTGGGTGCCCGGCAACACCGGTCGCGAATCCGAGACGATCATCGGCACCTGGCTGGCCGACCGCGGCAACCGCGACGAGGTCGTCATCGCCACGAAGGTCGGCGATCATCCCGACCACAAGACCCAGGATCCCGATTACATCCGCACCGCCATCGACGCCTCCTTGGAACGTCTGCAGACCGATCACGTCGACCTCTACTATGCCCACCGTGATGATGAGGTGACCCCCATCGCCGAGGTGGCCCGCGTCTTCGATGAGATCGTGCGTTCCGGCAAGGCCACGCACATCGGAGTGTCGAACTACTCCGCCGCGCGGCTGGCCGCCTGGTTCGCCGCATGCGAAGACGAAGGCCTGATCAAACCTGTGGCTATCCAGCCGCAGTACAGCCTGGTGTATCGGCGAGAGTTCGAAACGGACCTGCGCCCAGTGGCCGAGAAACACGATCTGGCCGTGTTCTCCTACTTCAGCCTCGCCGCCGGATTCCTCACCGGCAAGTACCGCACCGAAGCCGACCTGGAAGGTGCCGATCGCGCGGTGATGGTGCAGGGATACTTCAACGCCGAGGGACTCAAGGCCGTCGATGACCTCGTGGCGATCGCCGAATCCCACGACGCGGCACCATCGACCGTGGCGCTGTCCTGGTTGCTGGCCAAGGGCGTGACAGCGCCGATCGCCTCGGCGCGCACGCCGGATCAGCTTGAGGCCATCATGGCCGCACCCGGTCTCGAACTCAGCGCTGATGAGATCGAACGCCTCGACCTGGCCTCGGCCCCGTTCGCCGAGGAGGAACCCTCCTGACGACCGGTTTCGAGTCCCGGATACTCGTCGCCTGAGACTGCCGCACGGGCAGCCTCAGGCGACGAGTTCGTCTTCGGGGGCGGGCGCCGTCAGAGGCCGGGAGCGGTGATGCCCTCGGCCGGGGACCCGACGAGTGCGGCCGCGGCCCGTTCGGCGATCATGATCGTCGGCGCATTCGTATTGCCGGTCGTCACCTGCGGCATGATCGAAGCATCGGCCAGGCGCAGCCCGGACAGACCGTGGACGGCGAATGTGCTCGGGTCGACGACCGCGTCCGCATCGGTGCCCATCCGGCAGGTTCCGACCTGGTGATGATAGGTCACGACCGAGCCGCGGACGTAGTCCTCGAGCGCGTCATCGGACACCTTGGGACCGGGATGGATCTCCGTGGGCTGCCAGGCCGACAGCGCGTCCGCCCGGCCGATCTCACGACACTGCCGCACGGAGGAGACGAGGGCATCGACATCGGCCTGTGCGGTGAGCACCTGCGGGTCGACGATGAGCGGATCCTGCGGATTCGGACCGCTGAGTCTGACCTCGCCCCGGCTGGCGGGACGGACCAGCCCACCCTGCAGAGTGAAGGCGCCTCCGGGACCGGGACCGTCCTGCGCCGCCGGGGCGGCGTCCTGAGCGTACATCGGCACGGAGAAGAACAGGGGCTGGGTGTCGGGCACCGGCAGTTCGGGACGCGACTTCGCGAACAGGTGCACCTCGGCCGGGGCCACCTCACCCATCGGCACCTGATGCTCACCGGTGGAGAAGACCACCGGTGAGAGCCAATGGTCCTGGAGGTTCTTGCCCACTCCGGCGACGCCAGCGCACCGGCGGCGAGGATGACCTCATCGGCCGACAGAGTGCCGACGCGACCGTGGAAGTCGACCTCGAGTCCGGTGACCGTCGTACCCTCGATGAGGAGTCGACGGGCGTGGGCGGAGGTGATGATCGTGAGATTCTCGTCGCCGAGGCGGGGCTTGAGGTAGGCCCGCCAGGTGTTCAGCCGTTTCCCGTCGCGGACATTGAGCTGGATCCTGCCGACTCCCTCGACGCTGCCCGAATTGTAGTCGGGGTTGAAAGGTACCCCGGCCTCCACGGACGCGGCGAGCATATCCTCCTGCAGCCGGTTGCGAGCGAAATCGGTGCG
>DWZN01000188.1 GCA_019117545.1 Candidatus Brevibacterium intestinavium | reverse complement strand
GCCTCGGCGGTCAGAGAGCGAAGGATCTCGCTGGGTCTGGACTGGTCCTCCGGTGAGTAGCCGGGCCGGACCTTGCCGTACATCAGGGTGTAGAAACCGGGATTGTTCAAGCCAAAGGCCACATGGGCGTCCCAGCCCTCACGCAGGTCCTGGATCGGGTCACCGCTGGACTCCATCGCCGACTTCTGCCCGAGGTAGAGGTCGAAGCCACGCTTGATGACGGCATCGATGAGGCCCTGTTTGCTGCCGAAGAAGTGGTAGAGCGTCGGCATCTTGACACCGACGGCATCGCAGACGGCCCGCAGGGAGAAGTCCTCGCCCGGAGCCTCAGCGATGAGGTCGGCAGCCGCATCGAGCAGCCGGGTTCGTGTATCAGTCGTCGGGGCCTCTGTCATATCGCTATATTATCGTGTATTGTCGCTATAGCAATGTATATCAGCGATATGACAGGAGAGAAGATGACCGATAGGACTCTGGCAGGAAAGACCGTGCTCATCGCCGGTGGCGGCAAGAACCTCGGCGGCCTCATCGCCCGGCAGTCCGCGGCGGCCGGGGCATCTGTGGCCATTCACTACAACTCCGAGTCCTCGCGCCCGGAGGCCGAGGAGACTCTCGCGGCGATCAAGGCAGAGGGTGTCAAGGGCGTCCTGCTCAGCGGCGACCTGACCCGAGCGCAGAACGTCGCGAAGCTCTTCGAGGATGCGAAGGCGGCGCTCGGCTCGATCGACATCGCCGTCAACACTACGGGCAAGGTGCTGCGCAAGCCGATCGTGGACACGAGCGAAGACGAGTACGACTCGATGTTCGACATCAACTCCAAGGCCGCCTACTTCTTCATCAAGGAGGCCGGTCGGCACCTGAGCGACGGTGGAAAGATCATCACCATCGTCACCGCCCTGCTCGCGGCCTTCACCGATGGGTACTCGACCTATGCGGGCGGCAAGAGCCCCGTCGAGCACTTCACGCGTGCGGCGGCCAAGGAATTCGCCGACCGGGGCATCTCGGTCACCGCGGTTGCTCCCGGCCCGATGGACACTCCGTTCTTCTATGGCCAGGAGACACCGGAGCGCGTGGAGTTCCACAAGTCGCAGGCCATGGGCAACCAGCTCACCCAGATCGAGGACATCGCCCCGATCGTGCGGTTCCTCGCCACCGAGGGCTGGTGGATCACCGGCCAGACGATCTTCGCCAACGGCGGGTACACCACTCGCTGATCCGCGCTGATCGCCCCGCTGAACCACCAGCGACAGCACCGATAGCGCAGTCAACCGGAAACGAGAATCAGGAGCAGCAATGTCAGAACTGCAGATCCCGGCCGTCGTCGCCGACTTCATCGACGTCGTCAACGCCCACGACGAGGAGGGCTTCCTCAATGCCTTCACCTCGGGCGGCGTCGTCGATGACTGGGGGCGCGAATTCACCGGACGTGAGGCCATCAAGGCCTGGAGCGACAAGGAATTCATCGGAGCCACCGGCGTCCTCACGCCCGAAGAGGTCACGACCGAGGGCGACCGGATCACCGTCATCGGTGACTGGGCATCGAACTATGCCAACGGGCGGTCCTCGTTCGCCTTCGACCTCGACGGCGATCGAATCGGCCGGATGACGATCCGCGAGGGCTAACTGATCCGCGAGGGCTAGCCGACCCGCGAGGGCCGGTCGACCCTCACGGTCCGTTGCAGAAATGCGAAGAGGCGGACGAAGGAGCTGATTCCTCCGTCCGCCTCTTCTGTGGGCTGCGCGCCGGTCAACGGCCGGCGCGCAACCCGCGGTCTGAGCCGACTCAGTCGTTGAGGTGCTCGATCGCGTAATCGGCCTCGGATGAGGTGAACTGTTCACCGTACTCACTGGTGAGCTGATCATGGATGGCGTTAGGAGACATCGCCATATCGTCCTGGTAGCTCCGGGCCTTCTCCAGCGCGTTCTGGTTCCAGTCGGCTTCGACGTTGTCGATGGCGTACTGCGCGGCCTCGTCGGAGAAGTCTTCACCGTATTCGCTCGTCAGCTGCTCGTAGATGCCCTTCTTGCTCATATGCATCATGTCCGAGTAGGTTTCGGCCTTGGTCAGAGCGGATGTGTACTCGGCAGGAACACTCGAATCGTCCTCGTCTTCGGCCGGAGCCGCGGGTTCTTCTTCGGCGGGCTCTTCGGCGATCGGCTCTTCGGCCTCTTCCTCGGCAGGTTCCTCTTCCGCTGCGGGTTCCGCCTCGACGGGTTCGTCGGCAGGCTCTTCCTCCGGTTCGGCCGCGGGGGCTTCGTCGGCGGCCTCTTCGGCCTCCGAGACGATTGAGGAGTCGTCCGTCTGAGGTGTCGGAGCCGAGTTCGCGGCGACTCCGCCGATGATGAGTCCCAGGACGAAGAAGATGCCGGTGACGATCCAGGCGATCTTCTTGTGCTGGTCATAGCCCTGAAGGGGAAGGCCGTGCTTGTCCTTCTGGGCGCCGACCAGGGTGATGATCAGATCGATGAGGGACCACAGGCCCAAGCCGCCGAGGGTGATGAGCTTGAGGATGCCGGTCCCGATCTTGCCCAGATAGAAGCGATCGGCGCCGAGTCCGCCGAGCAGCCACGAAAGCAGCCAGGTGGCGAGAAACGATTTCTGCCCGACGAAGGGTTGGTGCTGCCCGTATGCGGGCTGGGTGGGATTCCACTGGCCGGGGTGGTTCATCGGCGCAGGAGGTTGCTGGGTCATTATCACGTCCACAGATGTCGAAGGGGAGTTCCAGCAATCAATGATAGATTAAAAATTCAACAAAAACGTCAGCTGTTGTATCGGTTGTGTAACGATCGAGCTGTGCCATAATCTGAGACAGCACGTCCCTCAGTCCATCCCCGCAGCTCCCCGGCTGCCACCTCGGCGCTCGCCGAGACGAGAGAGAAGATCCCCGCACGTGAAAGTCAGACCTGGGCAATCATCGACCCTCGACACGCAGTTCGGACCTCGCGCCGCCTCGGTGACGGAATTCGCCTCCGCGGTCGAGTCCGGTTCCTCTCTGTCCAGGACCCAGCTCGACCGGCTCTTCCGCGCAGCCGGCGGTCGCAGCCGGATCGCCGATTCCCTCCTCACCGCCCGCGCCGAGGCGGGCATCCCGATCGCTGACGCGGACCCCGACCGCACCGTGGCGATGCTCACCCCCGAACTGACGCCCACTGTGTCCGGCGCCTCCCGCGAGGCCGGAGCGCTCTACCTGCTCGCTCTGTTCGCCTGGACTCCGCAGATCACCTCGACCATGGTCGATCTGGTCCATGCCGCATTCTCCGCCGGGCAGGTGAGGACTGCGGCCACGCCCGAAGAGCTCACCTCACTGCTGACCTCGCAACGGCTGCTCACCGTGGCCGCCGGCACCGAAGAGGTGTTCACGGTGCCGTCCCTGATTCGCGTCCTCATGCGCCGGATCACCGAAGTCGGCGCCGACTGTGCCGCGAAGAACCCGCGTGAAGCCCTCGGAGCGGCCATCACCGATGCGCTTGCCCAGCCGCGTTCGGCCGATGAGTCCGGATTCTCGGAGGCCATCGGCCTCGCCGTTGAGACGAGCAACTGGAAGGTGCTCGAACGCGTCTGGGCCCGCCGTTCGGTCAACGTCTTCGTCGATGTGCCCACGGCCATCGAGGCCTACCTCGGTGTTCCCGAGGATGTGCTGGCGGACAGCCCCGTCCTCACCTTGGCCCGCAGCGCGGCCCGTCGCATCGACTCGACCCGTCGGCGGCTGCGCAGCGATGACACGGTCGAGCTCGTCGCCGCCACCGACTTCGACAGCATCGTCGTGCCCGGACTGCACGGACTGCTGTCCACCGAGACGGCGTCGACCGCCGAGACTGCGCTGACCGCCGACGAGGTGACCGTGCTGACCACGCTCGAGGCCCGCACGCACCGGATGAATCTCGACACTCAGGCGGCCTTGGACACGATCGAGACTGGACGTGAACGTCTGCGTAGCCTCGACGAGGGCGAGCCCGAGCCCACGCTCATGCTGCAGGCCGAACTCAACCTCGAGCATGGCCGGAACCTGGTCGTGGCCGGACGATTCCCGGAAGCGATGAGGCTGCTGCAGCTGGTCGTCCAGTTCGCCGAGATCTACACCCCGAACTCACCGCACCCACTGCTGGCCGGACTCGTCGAGGCGGCTCTGGCGAGCATGGGGCACGGGCAGGGATCCGACATGGACCGCAGCCTGGAGCGGGCGCGGGAGTCCGCTCGCGGGTTCGGAATGGCGGAGCTGCCGAACGAGCGCACCGCCCTGTGCATCGAGGCGATGCGCAGACTCGACCGGCTCGACACCGACGCCGCTGATCGGATCCTGGCCGAGGTCGACGAGGCGCGGCCCGGGCAGTATCTCGGTCCGATCCCCGACATCGCCCACAGCCTCTGCAGCGTGTATCAGGGGCGTGCCTCGATCGCGGCGAAGATGCTCACGGAGAGTTCGAGCGTCAGGTTCATCCAGATGGCCGGTGTCCCGAGCTCACGGCAGTCCGGCATCATCAACATCGCCGGCTTCGTCCTGGTGGCCGCCGGGGAGACGAAGACCCTGCAGGATTTGGGAGACCAGATGAGTCCGCAGTGTCCTGGGCACTCGATGATCAAGGCTCGGCAGGCGCTGACCTTCGGCCAGCACGACCGGCTGTGGACCGCGACCGCGCAGACGCTGAGCGGGGATCACGGGCCCAGGGTCAAAAGCTGCGCCGCGGCTCTGCGGGTCGAGCTGCTCCATCACGAAGGCCGTACGGCCGAGGCGCTCGAGGCGTTCGTCCATGTGCTCGACTACTGTGCGATCAGCTCCTCGGTGCTCGGCATCGCCCAGCTGTCGAAAGCGACCAGGCAGGCGCTCATCTCGGCCTCGGCCGATCATCACGGGTGGCAGGCTCTGGCCCGGTCCTTCGGCGGTGGTGCGTCTTCAGACGCCAGCGGGGTGACGGCGGCCGAGCTGCAGAGGCGGTTGCTCGACTTGCCCGAGACCTTGCGGGTCGAGCCCGCCTTCGGCGCCGAACTGACCTCGGCCGAGCAGTCGCTGCTGTTCGCGATCGACTCGCCGAAGTCCATTGCGCAGATCGCCAAGGAGTTCGGGGTCGTGCCCGGAACTCTGAAGAACCGTCTGTCCGCGCTCTACCGCAAGCTCGGTGTGCGCAGTCGAACCGAGGCCATCGCGCACGCCCATCGCAGCCGGTGAGACAGTCCCGGCTGACTTCCGCCGAGATGCGGCATTGGTGCTGTGGGCCCTGAACGGCTGTGAGGCTCAGTGGCAGAGCACCCACCAGCCGAAGTCGTGACAGTGGGACCCGTCATCGTCTCCACCACCGTCTGAGGCATCGGCAGAATCCGAAGAATCGGAACCATCTGCGTCCGATGCGCCGTCAGTCTCGGCTCCCGCATCGGAGTCCGGCTCGGGTGGGGACGAGGATGTGCTGGTCGGCTCAGGAATGTCCACGTCGGTGCTGGTCGGCGTAGGGCTGGGATCGCTCGCAGTCGTCGGAACAGCGCTCGGTGTTGGTGCGGCAGTGTCGTCGGTCCGCTCAGGTGAAGGAGATTCAGGCTCAGCCTCGGCGGACTCCTGTTCGTCCGCCTCGTCCTCAGCCCGATCTCGGTCGTCCGGGACAGGCGCGTGCCCCTGGTCATCCGGCGTCCGCGTTTCCGCTTGCGCCTCCGGTGTCTGTCCGTCTTCGTGCGCGGCCGGAGTCCGACCTTCGCTGGCAGGTGCGGAGTGTTCGGGCTCGGTCTCTTCGTGGGGTTTGCCGGAACTCTGCTTCTCGCTGCTGGGCCCCTCGCTCCCGCTGCTGGGCCCCTCGCTCCCGCTGCCGGGCACTGTCGCTTGCGATGAAGACGTCGGAAGGGACGTTTTCGGCGACGGGGCCGACGAAGTCTCAGCCGCATTCGCGGGCTGCTGGGCAGGATCGCTCTCAAAGTCGATGATGCTCACGGCGCCGGCTGCGATGGCAGCAGTGGCGGCGATACTCGCGATTGTGACTTTGAGAGCCGAGGCTCCGGCCGCGACCCCGGTCGTGTTGGCCGCAGTGCCGCCTCCGGTCGCTAACCCACTCGTGCTTCCTCCGGGGGTGCCCGCAGTGGTGCCGAAGGCGGTCGTGGAGCTGCCTGCTGCCAGCACCGATGCCCCCTCGGGGAAGTGGCCGATCTC
>DWZN01000187.1 GCA_019117545.1 Candidatus Brevibacterium intestinavium | reverse complement strand
GTCTGGATCCGCACGGATCCGTCCGAGGACAGCGGACCCGCCACGAGCGCGGCCCCCTTGATCTGAGCATCGCGCGGCGGCAGCGGCAGCGGCGAGGAGGTGATCTCCTGATCCGGTCGCCGCGGAATCGTCAGCCGGAAGCAGGAGCCTTCGCCGGGCTTGCCCCAGACCTGCAGCCAGCCGTCGTGCAGATGCGCATCCTCGAGAGAGATCGCCAGGCCCAGGCCGGATCCGCCGAGGGTGCGCTTGCGAGCCGGATCGGCACGCCAGAACCGGTCGAAGACGTGCTCGACCTGCTCTTCGTTCATTCCGACACCGTGGTCGCGGACGCTGACCGCGACCGCCTCGGCGTTGGAGGAGACGTAGATGTCGATCGGGTTGCCCTCACCGTGCTCGATCGCGTTGACCACGAGGTTGCGCACGATGCGAGTGATGCGCACCCGGTCCACCACCGCCATGACCGGCGAGGAGGGGGCATGGACGACGATGCGGGTCGACATCTGCTCAGCGACCATCGAGACCGTGTCGATGACGCCGGTGACGATCGCTCCGACGTCGACGGGCTTGGCCACGAGCGCAGCGGCGCCGGCATCGTATCGGGAGATCTCCAACAGGTCCGAGAGCAGGTTGTCGAAGCGTTCGGCCTGGGAATTCAGCAGCTCCGCGCTGCGGGCGGTGACCGGATCGAGTTCCTCACGAGATTCGTAGATGAGGTCCGCCGCGGCCCGGATCGTCGTCAGCGGGGTCCGCAGCTCGTGCGAGACGTCCGAGACGAACTGCCGCTGCAGCACCGACAGTCTCTCCATCTGCTCGATCTGGTGCTGGAGGGTGTCGGCCATATCGTTGAAGCTCTCACCGAGCACAGCGATCTCGTCGTTGCCGTGCACGGGCATGCGCTCGTCGAGGTCGCCGTCGGCGATGAGCCTGGCCACCTCGGCGCCCGTGCGCACCGGTGTCACGACGAGGCGAGTGACGATCCAGGCGACTGCGCCGATGAGCACGACGAGCACGAGGGCGGCCACGAGCATCGATCTCTGCACGAAGCTCAGGGTGTCCTGCTGCTCACTGAGATCACCGAGGTAGTAGAGCTGGAACTGCCCGGCGCCCGGGATCTGCAGCTCCTGTGTGATGAGCAGTCCGGGACCCGTGCCGTCGGGCAGGCTGACGGACTGATAGAGCTTGTCGTCGGCCGGAGCGGTGCGCATGGCATCGCGGAGTTCATCGCTGATGGGAACCTCCGCCGCTTCCCCCTCCCCGTTCGCCTCACCGGCCGTGATCGTCGAGAACGAGGAGTTCGGATCCTTCGGCTCCAGCGTCAGCGAATACACCGAGTCCGCCGAACGGTTGTAGATCGACGACAGCTGCGAGCTCAGCGTGTCCTGAGTCACCGCCTGACCGTCGACCGGCGCCAGAGACCGCAGCTCGGACAGGATCGACCTGGTCTGGGACGACAGGGAGTCCAGGCGGGTGTCGAAGAGCCCGCGAGCGATCTGCTGGGACATGTAGGTGCCGACGCCGAAGATGGCCACTGAGGTCAGCACGATGGTGAGGACGACGATCCTGACCTGCAGGGAGTGGCTGAACGATCGGAGGATGAAGTTCCAGAACGTTCTCAGGCCCGAGGCCACGGAGCGGAGGGTCCCGCCCGCCGCCGACTCGGGACTCACGCGGCTCTGCCGGCCTTATAGCCGACGCCGCGGACGGTGACGATGATGTCCGGCTTCTCCGGATCGCGTTCGATCTTCGAGCGCAGACGCTGGACGTGCACATTGACCAGCCGGGTGTCGGCGGCATGACGGTAGCCCCAGACCTCTTCGAGGAGGGTCTCCCGGGAGAACACCTGCCAGGGCTTGCGGGCCAAGGCCACGAGCAGATCGAATTCGAGCGGTGTCAGCGACACCGGTGAGCCGCCCTTGGTCACGGTGTGACCGGCCACGTCGACGACGACGTCGCCGACGGTCAGCAGCTCCGGGGCCTGGGGCTCGGAGATCCGCAGTCGGGCACGGACACGAGCGATGAGCTCCTTGGGCTTGAACGGCTTCGGCACATAGTCGTCGGCTCCGGATTCGAGGCCGAGGACGACATCGACGGTGTCGGACTTCGCCGTGAGCATGATGATGGGCACCGAGGACACCTCGCGGATCTCCCGGCAGACCTCGAGACCGTCCTTGCCCGGCAGCATGAGGTCGAGGAGAACGAGATCCGGACCGACCTTCTGGAACTCCTCGAAAGCCTGGTCCCCCGTGGCACAGAAGAAGGGCTCGAAGCCTTCGCTTTTGAGCACAATTCCAATCATTTCGGCCAAAGCCGTGTCATCATCAACTACGAGGATTCGAGCGTTCATGCTCCCATTGTCCCTTATGTTCGCCTGTTCTGCGGTTCTCGACACTCCTACCCTATCGGCCAGATGGCGAAGCGGTCGGCACCAGGTTCGCACTGCTCGGCACGAGCAGGCGAAACATGGCAGGATTGGGCGATGATGGCACGTTCGAACGCATGGGCCTCCGAGGTCGACTGGCACACGGGTCGGTGGCAGATGCGCTCCGGATTCCCGCGGCCACGCGGGTGGCATCCGCCGCCACCGCGCGGTCTGCTGCCCAAACGCCCCCTGACCTTCGTCGAGGCCCTCGACTCCGGGTTCCGCCTGCTGCGCTTCATCCCCGGTCTGAGCATCGGCTCCTCACTGATCGTGTTCACGCTCTGGAGCCTGCTGCTGACCGCCATCGGGACACTCGCATTCGTGCAGCTGCTGCCCTTCCTCAACGACCTCAGCGGCAATGACGATGCGGTCTCCGGCTTCCTCGTGCTCGCCCAGCTGGGCTCGGTCGCCCTGAGCCTGCTCAGCCTCGGACTCGCCCACCTGCTCTCGGGCCTCATCGCCACCGGCACCCGCGCCTCCTTCGGCGCCCGCAGGACGAGTCTGTCCCAGGCCTGGCAGGGTCTGACCGGCAGCCGCCGACGACTCATTGCGGCGACCGTGCTCATGTGCTCGATCAACCTCGGCCTGCTGCTCATCCTCGGCGCCCCCACCGCACTGTTCGCGATGATCGATTCCCCCGTCCTCGCCTTCGTCTGGGCGGGACTGGCCACGCTCCTATGGGTTCTGGCACTCATGTGGCTCAACCTGCGCCTGTCCTTCCTCGGCGCGGCGATCGCCGTCGAAGGACTCAGCGTCCGCGCCGGACTCAAACGGTCCTGGACGCTGACCGGCCGCGGCTTCTGGCGACTGCTCGGCCAACTGGCCCTGGGCTACTTCCTGTCCAATCAGCTCGTCCAGCTCGTCATCTCCCCGCTGGCCATCGTCATCTCCGTTGCCCTCGGACTCGGCCTGGCCACCACGGAGGACTCCGCGGCCGCACAGGCGGCCATCGGCCTCGTCTCCGCGGCCCTGCTGCTGGCACTGACTCTGATCTCCTCGGCCGTCCTCTTCGCCTACTTCTCCTGCCTCGTGACCGTGTGCTTCTTCGATCAGCAGATGCGCACCGAAGGCCTCGACCTCGTGCTCATCCGCGCCGAGGAGGAGCGATGATCCCGGATCTCCTCTGCCTCGCCTCGGCGCCGTCGACCGGACCGGCCATCGACCGGGACACCGGCCGCGAATGGGTCGAGAACGAACTGTCGAAACAGGAGTACTCGGCAGCCGATCTCACACCCTTGGAACAGATCGGCCGCTGGATCTCCTCCCTCTGGGACTCGCTGGTCAATGCGGCCCTGCGCTCGAACTCACCGTGGCTGCTCCTGCTCGTCGCACTCGCCCTGGCCGCGATCATCGCCCTCGTCGTCTGGCGCGTCCGCCGCGCCGGCCTGCGCCGCACCGGGCTGCCGCTGTCGGCCTTCGACCCGGTCGTGTCCCAGCCCGAACCGGGGCCGTGGCGCGAGGCCGCGGCCCGGGCCGCGCAGGCGGGGAACTACCGGGCCGCGGTCATCGACGCCTCGCGCGCGATCTTCGCGGTGCTCTCGGTCAAACGGATCATCTCTCTGGAGTCCTCGGCCACCGCCAGCGAGCTCGCCCGCGAGGCCGAATCCGCACTGCCCGACCATGCCGCCGCCGTCCATTCCGTCGCCGAGGTCTTCAACGACCTCCTCTACGGTGATCGCCTCGGCGGCCGAGAGCGCCCGGACCGGGATCTGCCCGCGATCTACGCACGCCTGTGCGAGATGGACCGGACGCTGAGCTCACTGCCGGCAGGACAGCAGGAGGCGAGCGCATGAGCGCCCGATTGGATGTGGCCGCCCGCGGCACCCGGTCGAGCCCGACCGTGGCCCTCCGCGCCCGGCTGCGCTCGGCCGGAGTCTGGATCGCAGCGGCGATCATCATCCTCATCACTGTCATCGCCACCCTGCTGATGAGCTCGGAGTCCGAGACCGAGGCTCCGCTGCACTTCGATTCGACGGCCCGCGACGGCACCAAGGCCATGGTCGAGACCCTGCGCTCCCACGGCACCGAGGTGACCACCACCGAGGACAAGGACGAGGCCCGCGCCGCGGCCGCACACTCGGACACGACACTGCTCATCCCCTCCGGCGCCGAGGCGCTGTCGGCAGGCGACGTCAACGGCTTCGAATCGACGCTGCGCGCCCACGGGAATCGTCTGGTGCTCGTCGATCCGGGTCCGGCGATCACGGAGTTCACCGATCGGATCACCGTCAACGACAATGTGAGCCCCCTGGGCAGCCCGGACCCCACCTCGGAGCCGGACTGCTCGCTGCCGGGTCCGCGGGCGGCCGGCGCGGTGACCACGGGCTCGGTCGAGTACGCCGAGACCGACAAGGGCACCGACGGCATCACCGCCTGCTATCCGTTCGCCGGCCCCGGGGTCGATGAGCTCGATGGCGCCGAGGTGGCTCCCGGCTCCGCCCGCGGACAGCTGATCACCGATGACGCCGGCCCGGTCCCTCTGACCGTGATCGGCAACTCGGATTGGGTGACCAATGAGCACATCGACGAGGAAGGCAACGCCTCCCTCGTCCTCTCGGAGCTGTCGCACACGGACGACCTCGTCGTCTACTACCCCACTTTCGACGACGCCGCACAGCCGCCGCCGTCGACCATCGACTTCGTGCCCAGCTGGTTCCTCGCCGGAGGGATGTGGCTGATCCCCTGCACACTCGTCCTGCTGCTCGTGCTCGGCCGGCGCTTCGGCCCCTTGGCGGTCGAACGACTGCCCGTGATCGTGCCCGCGGTGGAGACCGTCCGCGGACGGGCCGCGCTCAGTGCCCGCAGCCACGATCGGGCCGGTGCGCTGCACACGCTGCGCACGGCAGCGCTGCTGCGGATCGCCAAGCGGTTCTCGCTCGGGTCCGAGGCCCGTGCCGAGGACATCATCGCTCGCCTCGCCGCAGCCACCGGTCGCGATCCCGGCCACCTCCACCATGTCTTCGTCTCCGGCTCCGCGCGAACGGACGCCGAACTCACCGACCTCGTCCACCAGCTCACCCAGATCGAAAGTGAGGTCCCATGACCCAATCGCCTCAGGAACACACCGCACCGCCGCACCCCGACCCGGTGCGTGAGGCCTTCAACGGCGTGCGCGCCGAGATCGGCAAGGCCGTCGTCGGTCAGGACCAGGCGGTCACGGGCATGCTCATCGCCCTGCTGTGCCGGTCTCACGTGCTCCTCGAGGGCGTGCCCGGAGTGGCCAAGACCCTGCTGGTCCGCAGCTTCGCGGCCGCGGTCAGCCTCGACAGCGCGCGTGTCCAGTTCACCCCGGATCTCATGCCCAGCGATGTCACCGGTTCCCTGGTCTATGACGCCTCGGTCTCGGACTTCTCCTTCCGTCCCGGCCCCGTGTTCACGAACATCCTCATCGCCGATGAGATCAACCGGACCCCACCGAAGACCCAATCGGCTCTGCTGGAGGCGATGGAGGAGCATCAGGTCTCGGTCGGCGGGCGCTCCCGCAGTCTGCCCGAGCCGTTCATGGTCGCCGCCACGGAGAACCCCGTCGAGTACGAGGGCACCTATCCGCTGCCGGAGGCCCAGCTCGACCGGTTCCTCTTCAAACTCGTCCTCGATCTGCCCTCGCGCGAACACGAATTCGAGATCCTCGATCGGCATGCGCGCGGCTTCGACGCCGCGCGGCTGTCGGCCGCGGGTCTGCGGCCGGTCGCCGATGCCGATCTCATCGCCCGGGCCCGCGAGGCCATCGCGGGCATCTACATCGCCCCGCAGATCATCACCTATGTCGTCGATCTCGCCCGGGCCACCCGGCAGGCTCCGTCGCTGGCGTTGGGCGTCTCCCCGCGCGGTGCCACCCGGATGCTCGGTGCCGCCAGAGCGCATGCCTGGCTGAGCGGGCGGAACTATGTCACCCCCGACGACGTCAAGGCGCTGACGCATATGGCGCTCGGTCACCGTGTGATTCTGCGGCCCGAGGCTCAGATGGACGGGCTCGATGTCGCCGGGGTCCTCGACTCGATCCTGGCCACCACCGAAGTGCCGCGCTGAATGACTGCCCGGCTGTTCCTGCTCACTCTCTCCGGGCTCGTGCCCGTCATGCTGCTGCCCTCCTGGCCGACGGCTCTGATCGTCGCCGGCGTGATCGTCCTCGCCGCACTCGTCGACTTCTTCCTCGTGCCCCGAGTCCATGATCTGGCGCTGCAGCGCACGCCCGGCCCGAAGGTCAGGCTCGGTGATGACACCCACAGCGTGCTCACCCTGATCAACGGCTCGCCCCGCGTGCTGCGCCTCGAGGTCCGGGACGCCTGGACCCCGAGCGCCGGAGCCGTGCAGACCCGTTCGCGCCATGTCCTGTCCGCCGGCGAGCGTGCTCAGGTGCGCACCGAGCTGAGGCCGGTCCGCCGCGGAGCCCTGGCCGCCGATCTGGTGACCGTGCGCAGTCGCAGTCCGCTCGGGCTCATCGCGCGACAGAAGAGCATCGAGGTGCCCGCCGACATCCGCGTGCTGCCGCCGTTCGTGTCCCGCCGTGAACTGCCGTCGAAGACGCAGAAGCTGCGCGAGCTCGAGGGCCGGTCGGCGGTGATGATTCGGGGCATGGGCACGGAGTTCGATTCGCTGCGCGAGTACGTCGACGGCGACGATGTCCGCTCCATCGATTGGCGGGCCAGCGCCCGCGCCTCCGATCTCGTGGTCAAGACCTGGCGGCCGGAGAAGGACCGTCGCGTCGTCATCGTCGTCGACTCCT
This sequence comes from Candidatus Brevibacterium intestinavium, assembly GCA_019117545.1. GTDB lineage: Bacteria > Actinomycetota > Actinomycetes > Actinomycetales > Brevibacteriaceae > Brevibacterium > Brevibacterium intestinavium. Next base: position 17,358 of record DWZN01000187.1, on the reverse strand, counting down.
CCCGGCTCGCGGCCCGCCGCTGCGGTGAGGGCACGGTCTTCGACGCCGCCCTCGAGTCCTCCCTGCTGCTGACGGCCCTGGCCACCGGCGCCGGCGACCGGGTCGACGTCATCGTCGCCGATGCCCGGGTCCGAGCCGTGGCCTCGAGCCGCCGGGCACACGACCCCGTCCACGATCTGTCGGTGGCGCTGACACCGGTGCACCCGGAGCTCTACGACGCGGACTGGGAGGCGATCACCGCCGCTGTGCTCGCCACCACCCGCCAGCAGGCCCTGGTGGTCGTGATCACCGCGCTCGATGAGACCACCGTCGCCGAGGACATCCTGCCCGTCCTGCCCACCCTCACCGCCCACCATCGAGTGGTTCTCGCCGGCGTCGAAGACCCCGCGCTGGCCGAACTGGCCGGGGCACGCGGCGATGTCGAGGAGATCTACACGGCCGCCGCGGCCGAGTCGGAGCTGCTGACGGCGGCATCGCTGCGAACGCGCCTGCGCGGGCTCGGCATCTCCTCCGTCCAGGCCCCGCCCGATGATCTGCCCGGTGCCCTGGCCGACCACTACATCCGGCTCAAGGTCACCGGCCGACTCTGAGACCCGACCGCGGCGAACTCTCCGCTGCGGCTATCGGTCCGTGGAGATGACCGAATAGCCTGCCTGGTGCTCGTCGAGGTCTGCGCTGAGTTCGGCCCGTGCCGCGCGTCTGCCGAAGTGGGCGGCGTAGGCGACCACGGCTGCGGTGTAGGCGATGCCGATGGCGATCTTGAGCGCGGGCGGGATCGGATTCGGAGTCACGAAGCCCTCGATCAGCCCCGAGCCGAAGAGCAGCAGCACGAGCCCGCCGGCGACGATGAGCAGCGACCGCGCCTCTGCGGCCAGTCTGTCCCGCCTCAGCCTCGGGCCGGGCACGATCCAGGCGAAGAAGAGCCTGAGCCCGGCCGCCGCGGCCAGGATGATGCAGCTGATCTCGGGAATGCCGTGCGGCAGGATGTAGAGGAAGAAGTCGGAGCCACGGTCGAACTCGAACATCATGGCCCCGGAGAAACCGACGTTGACCGCGTTCGAGAACAGTCCGGCGACGACATAGACGCCCGTGATGCCCAGCAGCACGAACTGGACGGCGATCCAGGCATTGTTCGTCCACACGCCCACGGCGAAGAACCCGTTCGGGTTCTCCTTGTAGTAGTCGACGAAGTCGTGTTCGGCGAACTGGCGGCGGAACTCCCGATCGCCGAAGGTCTCGAGCACCTCCGGGTGCGTCCCCGCCCAGATCCCGGACACCACGGCCACGGCGAGGAAGGCGAGCGCCACGATGGCGAAATCCCAGCGCAGTCGGTACAGCGACAGCGGCAGGCTGATGACGAAGAACCGCGACAGCCCCGACAGTCCCCCGCTGGGCACGGCGGACAGGTGGTTGCGGGAGCGGTGGACGATGGCGGACAGGCGTGCGGCTTCGAGCGAGTCGGGGGCCACGGTCATGATTCGCGACAGGTCCTTCGAAGCGGCACGGTAGAGGTCGAGGAACCGTCTCGTCTGCTCCGGGCTCAGGGTGTTCTTCTTCGCCAGGCCTGACAGCTCCCGCCAGTCGTCGCCGTGCAGCTCGGCGAGAAGATTCGGATCCATGCCTCAACCCTAACGGAGAACACCCGCACCGCCGGTGTCGGTCGAACAGATGTGACACCATGGTCGGGTGAGTACTCTGGTGACCGGTGAAGCCGTCGAACTCAGTGTCCAGCCTGCCGCGTTGGCGGCACGGGCGCTGAGCTGCCTGATCGACTACATCGCCTACTCCCTGGTGAATGTCGGCCTGCTCATCGCCATGTTCTGGCTGCTGCTCAAGACCTCCGCACTCAACGGTCTGCTCCTGGGTTCGGTCATCACCGTGATGACCATCTCGGTGTTCGTGCTGCTGCCGATGCTCATCGAGGTCCTCACCCACGGTCGTTCTCTGGGCAAATTCGCCCTCGGGCTGCGCATCGTCCGCGATGACGGCGGGGCCGTGCGGCTGCGCCATTCATTCATCCGAGCGCTGCTGTGGCCCTTCGAGATCCTCTCGACCGGAGGAGGGATCGCAGCCCTGTCCGGTCTCGTCTCCCCGCAGGCGAAGCGCCTCGGCGACTATCTGGCCGGCACCATGGCGGTGAGCGAACGCAGCGTCCCGCCCCCGCCCGTGCACACTCATGTGGCCCCGCAGCTGCAGGACTGGCTGTCGCGGACGGATGTCTCGGCCCTGCCCGATGGCCTGCATCGGCGCATTGTGACGTTCCTTGCCATGGCGCCGAAGCTCAGCATCGAGTCCCGCTGGCAGCGGGCGATCGAGCTCGCCACCGAACTCAACCCCTATGTGGCTCCCGCCCCGCCGGAGGGGACGTTCCCCGAACAGTTCCTGTCTGCGATCGTCCACCGTCAGCGGGCGGCAGAGGTCGAGAAGCTCCGGAGGCGTTCGGCCCGTTCGGCGGCGTTCCGGGCCGGGGTCGACACTCTGCCCCACGGTCTGAGGCTCACGGTCGGGGATCAGTAGCGATAGTGGTCGGGTTTGTAGGGTCCGGCCACATCCACACCGATGTACTCGGCCTGCTCCTTGCTCAGTTCGGACAGTTTCGCCCCGAGCGCCGGCAGGTGGAGGCGGGCGACCTTCTCGTCGAGCTCCTTCGCCAGGCGGTGGACCTCATGGTCATAGCGGTCATGGGAGTTCCACAGTTCGATCTGCGCGAGCACCTGATTGCTGAACGACGCACTCATGACGAACGACGGGTGCCCGGTGGCATTGCCGAGGTTGAGCAGACGGCCCTCGGACAGGACGAGGAAGTCAGTGACCTCTCGATCGAGCCCGGCCTCGGCCGGCACAGGAACCCTCCATTCGTGGACCTGAGGCTTGATCTCGATCTTCTCCACTCCCGGCAGTCGGGACAGCCCGGCCAGGTCGATCTCGTCGTCGAAGTGGCCGACGTTGCCGATGATGGCGCCGGGTTTGAGCGTCTGCAGCACCTCGACGCCGACGACGCGAGTGTTCCCGGTCGTCGTGATGACGATGTCCGCCTGCGGGGCCACCTCGGCGAGGTGATCGACCTGGTAGCCGTCCATCGTCGCCTGCAGGGCGCAGATGGGATCGATCTCGGTGACGATGACGCGTGCGCCCTGTCCGCGCAGGGCTTCGGCCGCACCCTTGCCCACGTCACCGTAACCGACGACCACGGCGATCTTGCCGCCGATGAGCACATCGGTGGCGCGGTTGAGCCCATCGGGCAGGGAATGGCGGATGCCGTAGCGGTTGTCGAACTTCGATTTCGTCACCGAGTCGTTGACGTTGATCGCCGGGAACGGCAGTCCGCCCTGTTCGGCCAGGCGGTAGAGGCGGTTGACCCCGGTGGTGGTCTCCTCGCTCACGCCCTTGATTCCGGCGGCGAGGCGGGCGAAGCGTCCCGGGGACGACTCGATCGACGAGGCGATCTGGGTCAGCAGGACCTTGTACTCCTCCGGGTCGTCCTCGGCGGCGGTGGGCACTCCCCCGGCGGCTTCGCACTCGGTGCCCTTGAGCACGTACAGGGTGGCGTCACCGCCGTCGTCGAGAATGAGGTTCGCCCCGTCGGGGAAATCGAAGATCCGATCGGCGGCCCACCAGTACTCTTCGAGCGTCTCGCCCTTCCACGCGAACACGGGCACTCCGGCCGGGGCCTCGGGGGTACCGGAGCCGACGACGACCGCTGCTGCGGCTTCGTCCTGGGTGGAGAAGATATTGCAGCTGGCCCACCGGACCTCCGCGCCGAGGGCGACCAGGGTTTCGATGAGCACCGCGGTCTGGACGGTCATGTGCAGGCTGCCGGCGATGCGGGCACCGGTCAGGGGCGCGGACGAGGAGTACTCGTCGCGCAGCGCCATCAGCCCTGGCATCTCCCGTTCGGCCAGGCGGATCTGGTGCCGTCCGGCCTCGGCGAGGGTCAGATCGGCAACCTTGAAGTCGGTGGAATCGAGCACGGTACCTCCATAGGGCGGAAAGTCGGATCGTGTTCGAGTCTATTGCCCGCCTGCCGGGCTTGTCCTCTCGGGGCCGGAACTCAGGCGCGAGCGGTGACGAAGTCGCCGACCCTGCGGACCAGCTCTTCCATCTGCCCGTGGTCTGCGGCCTCGACGTTGAGCCTGACCAGGGGTTCGGTGTTCGACTTACGCAGGTTCACCCACCAGTCCTCGCCCTGGAGGCCGATGCCGTCGAGATCGTCGACGGTGTTGGGCGGGAAGCGGTCGGCGTCTGCGGCGAACTCGGCGAGCACGGCATCGGGGTCGGTGACGGTGAAGTTGATCTCCCCGGACTGGACGAAACGGTCGTAGTCGGCGACGAGTCGGGAGGCCGGGGCCGCTGATTCGGCGAGTGCGGCGATGAGGTGACAGGCGGCGAGCATGCCCGAGTCCGCGCCGTAGAACTCCTCGAAGTAGAAGTGCGCGGAGTGTTCGCAGGCGAAGACCGCGCCGGTCTCGGCCATCAGCGCCTTGATGCCCGAGTGTCCGACCTTCGATCGCAGCGGGCGGCCGCCGGCGGCGGTGATCGTCTCCGGCACGCTGCGGGAGGTGATGAGGTTGTGGATGACGGTCGGCCGCTCATCGCCGGCGGCCTTGGCCCGCGCGATCTCGCGTTCGGCCACGAGTGCGCCGATCGCCGAGGCCGACATCGTCGCTCCGGTCTCGTCGATGAAGAAGCAGCGGTCGGCATCGCCGTCGAAGACCAGGCCGAGATCGGCACCGGTGTCGACGACCGCCCGTGCGGCGTCGACGAGGTTCTCGGGTTTGAGCGGGTTCGCCTCGTGGTTGGGGAAGGTGCCGTCGAGCTCGGTGAACAGGCCGATCACGTCGAAGGGCACGCGGACGGGGTCGACGTCGGTGCCGAAGACCTCGCCGAGGAGGCGCCCGGCCATGCCGTTGCCGGCGTCGAGGACGACTGTGAGCCCCGTGACTTCGTCGACGTGGGTGAGTTCGCGGATCCGGCGGACGTAGCGCTCTCGCATGGCTGCCGTCGCCGAAGCATCGGCCGCCACCGGCCGCTCTGCGGCCCTCGGCCCCATCGGGGCGAGTTCCCGGATCCGTGCCAGCCCGGTCGTGAGGCTGACGCCGGCGGCGTGTGGGCCACAGATCTTGATGCCGTTGTAGTCGGCCGGGTTGTGGCTGGCGGTGATCATCGCCCCGGGGACGCCGAAGATGCCCGAGGCGAAATAGAGCTGGTCCGTCGAGCACAGCCCCAGCAGGGTCGCGGTCGCTCCGGCGGAGTCGACCCCGGCGGCGAAGGCACGGGCGAATCCGGGTGAGCTCGGGCGCATATCGTGTCCGATGACGACCTCCGCGGTGGAGTGGAGCTCGGCCATCGTCGTCGCCGTCGCCCAGCCGAGGGCGAACAGGATGTCCTCATCGAGCTGGTCGGGGATGCGGCCGCGGATGTCATAGGCCCCGATGGCGGCGTCCACGGCCGCCGTCCTCGCTCGGCTCAGCGCCGAGTCCGCTGCGACCGGGGGCACCGGGTCGGGGCCGGATGAGCGCGGGCCGGGGGCGATCATGAGTCGCCGATGATGCGCAGGTGGCCGTGTTTGCGTCCGGTCTGCGTGGAGTCGGCGGCAGGAGCCGATTCGGGCCCCTGAGCACGCGTGTCGGCATGGTCGGCGGCTTCCCTGACCGCATCGGCGATGGCCAGAAGGTCGTCGCGGCTGCGCTCGGGAGGCGCCTGTCCGGAGTCGAGGCGGATGAGCTGCCAGTCCACAGGTGGGGTCAGCTTCGCCGCATGGTCGGCGCACAGGTCGTGGGCGCCCGGCTCGGCTCGTCTGCCCAGCGGGCCGATGACGACGGTCGCATCAGCGTGCACGTACGTCATGGTGGCTGCGGCGGGACGCGAGCAGCTGACTTTGGAACACATTCTCACGGCTGACACAGTCCACCACTCTACACGCCGCGGGTCCTCGATTCGCTCAGGCACAGCGGCCTCGTCGATAGAATGACGTGCTATGAGATCCAGGCGACATCGTGACCGGCACGGCCGCGGTCTGAGGTCCCCGCTGCACCGGGCCGACGTGCCGGCGCGGCTGACTCGGGCCGAGTCCTTCGCCCGGGTGGCGGCCGCGGAATTCGCCCGGATGCGCGATCGGGAACCGGGGCTGCTCAGCGATGTGGTGCTCGCCATCGACGCTGTTCCCCCGGCGAGTTCGACCGAGCCGAGCTTCGGCCGAGTGTTTCCCGCCACGCCCGACAGGTCGACCCATATCGTCCTCTACCGTCGGGTCATCGAGGATCACGCCGGCAGCGGCGCCAGAGACGCCCTCATCGCCGAGGTCGTGGCCGATCAGGTCGACATCCTCCGCCGCACCTGACCGACGGGCCCGGCCCTCGGCGCACGTGTGTCAGCCGAGGCGGATGTCGCGGTAGGCCACACCTGCCGGGGCCGGGGCGGGCGCGACGGTGGAGATCCCGTCGTCGGTGGTCACGACGAGGGTGGCGTGGACTCCGTCGGCTTGGGATCCCGAGGCCTGGGCGCCCTTGATCACCAGTGCCCGCACCGGGTCGTCGGAGACCTCTGCCGGATCGAGCACGGTCGTCCCGGTGGGGTTGAGATCCACGACCTGACCGTCGGTGAGCGAACCGTCGTCGAGCATCCCCTGCACCTGCACCTGTCCTTGGCCGGGCGACAGCTGCAGGGAGCTGCTGCCGGTGCGCGGCAGCGCCATGAGCTGAGTCTCTGCCAGTGAGTCCGTGGTCTTGATGCTGCCGAAGTCGGAGGCACCGTCCTCACCGTCCTGGCCGATGAAGCCCCCGGCCTGTATCCGCTGGTCGGAGTCGATGACGAGGCTGACGTCCTCGAGGTCGCCGAGCTCGGCCTCGGCCACGCCGCGGCCGACCACGGTCATCGAGGACCGGGGGATGTCGATCTCCCCATCGGGCCCATAGGCCTTCAGCGAGACCTCCGCGAGATCGCTGCTCGGATTGGCCACGCGCACCCGCGCGTCCTTGCCGCTGAGCCCCGTGAGCACCTGCTGCCGGGAGGCAGAGGCCCCTCCGGCGGCAAGATCGATGCCCTGGGGCTTGAGTCCGTCGAGGACGGACTCCTGCACGGAACCGGCCAGGACTCCCCCATCGACTGTGACGTCGACGGCCAGGGACTCCGCCCCGCCGGCCAGGCCGCCCAGACGCACCGCCCGCTGCTGGCCGGCTCTGATGCTCAGCTCGGTCGGTTCGGCCGACTCCCCGGACGGGGTCATCACGGTCACCTTCGCTTGGACGGCCGCATCGCCGGGATTGCTCAGCAGCAGTTGGGAATTCGATCCGGTGGTTCCGGACCCGGCGAGGATGCGGAAGCTGCTCGACGCCTGCGCACAGGTCAGAGTGGCCAGACCCGTGAGGTCGCCCGAGCTGCCTTCGACGGTCTCAAGCCCGGTGGTCAGGGCCGGCGCGCCGGGGCGGGCGAAGCCGGTGACGAGCTTCGTCGAGTCGATGCTGTCATCGCCGGAGACGAACCCCTGTCCTGCCGCGTTGTCGAAATCGACGGATCCGCCGAGGTCGGCCACCTGCAGTCGGGCAGAGGAGGTCGAGCCGTCGGCGGCACCGATCGGCGCCGAAGCGGAGACGACCCGGGTCGAAACCTTCGAATCGTCGACGAATTCAGCGTCCGTGCCCTCGGCTTCCGTGTCGGTCAGCAGCGGGCCGGGACACACGGCCTGGGTGTCGGCGGTGGGCATGCGCACCTGTTCGGGGCTGCGGTCGAGGGTTCCCGGGGTCAGCGGGGTGAGAAACGAGGTCGTGGCCACGAGCACTCCGGGCACGGCGATCGCCGCGAAGGTCACGATGCTGCGCAGATGCCTCATGCTGACGTCTCCTCGGTGCTGCTGCCTGTTGCATTCCTGCCCCGTCCCCCGGATCCGCCGAAGGGGATCGCTGTGATCAGGCTGAGCACGCCGAGCGCCCATCCGGCGATGACGCCGACGGGGTACAGCGGCGAGTTCAGGGAGATCTCGACCGCTCCGCCGGACGCGGGCAGATCGAATTCGCTGGCCCAGGACTCCTCGTCCGGATCCGTCTCCGGCAGCTGCTGTCCGTCGACGCTCGCGGTGATGCCCGCGGAGGCGTCGGCGACGATCAGGGTGCGTCCGTCCTCACCTGCGGGCACCTCGGCGGTGGTGCCGTCCATCTTCGCGGAGGTCACCGCGCCTTCGCCGTCTCGGATGAGGAATCGCCCGCTGTAGGGTTTGTCGACCCGCCACAGCTGACCCGATTCGGTGGGACCGACCCGGATGAGTCCCTGGGCCACGGACACGGTGTTCTCCAGGCCTTCGGCATCGGGACCGACGAGGACGAAGTCGACGCCGAGTTCGCCGAGGATCTCGCTGATGTCGCCGGTGTCATCGGCCGACAGCGCGGCCGCGGCCTGGGCCACGAGGACCTGGTCGTCGGGGATCGGCAGAGGGCGCCTCTGCCACGGCCAGCCGCCGACGGTCTCGGCGGCGCTGACTGTCGAGGTGCCCAGCGCTGTCCCGTCGGCGGAGGCGATGAGTGTCGACAGGACCTCTCCGTCGACATTGTCCAGCCGCAGCGTCCGTGCTCCGGAGTCGCCTTCGGCGCGGTCGCCGGCCAGGGCGGGAACGGCGCTGTCCTCGCTGGCGGCGACAGCATCGGGCGAGGCCGTGGCGCGGCCGGCGCCGATGGCCATGAGGCCGACGGCGGCGACGGCGACGAGGGCGACGAGTCCGCGCATGGGCATCCGTCCGCTGCCGGATCGGCCTGCCGCCGTGCGGTCCGCCCCGAGGCCGAGCAGGAGGATCGACCCCAGGCTCACGAGTGTCAGACCGGCCGCCGGGTAGGAGCCGATGAGGTGGAACGGACCGGTCTGGGCGGGCAGATGCACCTGGAGCGCGGCGAGGACGAGACCGCTGAGGTAGAGCCCCACGGCCCACACCAGCCGCGACAGTTCGAGTCGTGCCTCGATGAGGGTGAAGAAGGCCAGAACCAGCATCGGCAGGACCAGCACGGGGGCCCAGAGTTGGAGGACACCGGGTGGGACCGAACCGAGGCCGATGTCGGCAGCCAGGTCCGCCAGCCACGACATGTCGATCGGCCCGGGGAACCCGACGGCCAGCAGGTAGGTCGGAGCCGGTTCCGGGGCCAGCGTCTGCCCGGGCATGGTCAGGACCGCTCCCGGTTCGTGGACCAGGGCCCACAGCCACGGCCAGCCGAGGAACACGGTCGGAGCCAGCAGCCACAGGTGACGCAGTCCGCGGCCGGTCGCCAAGGCCACCGCGGTGCCGAGGACGACCACCGGCAGCAGCAGCGGGATGCCGGCGATGATGACGAACAGCAGCAGTCCGCTTCCGGCAGCGGCCGCGATCGACCCGGTGCGCAGGCTCCGGCGCAGGGTGAGGACGAGCAGGGGTGCGGCGATCCAGACGACGACCACGCCGAGGCGGCCGTCGGAGACGGCGGTGATGAACAGCGGGGAGGCGATCCACAGCAGGGCGACGAATCCGCGCACCCATCGGCGTGAGAGCACACAGCCGGCGCCGGCATAGGCGCAGATGCCGGCCAGGATCGGGGCCGCCAGCAGCAGGGATCTGACCATGATGTCGACATGGCCGAAGAAGAGCAGGGAGAGGACCCCGAGAACGAGGTGGTAGGGGTCGGCAGGAACGGCGGCGCCGGTCGAGATGTCGAGGTGGCGGCCGAGCAGGCGGGAGAAGATCTCTCCCACTCCGATGTCGGTGGAGCCCAGGGCCCCACCGGTGAGGTGGCCGGGTCCGAAGAGTCGGTAGGAGACGAAGCCGCTGAGCACGACCGCCGCGACGACCACATAGGTCACGGGTGCGCGCAGAAGGCTCGTTCCGCCGGAGATCTCGAGCCGGGAGAAGGAGTCGATGGCCTCCTCGGTGTCGCCGATGGGGTTGAGTTCGGCATCGGCGTCGGGGCCTCCGGTGGGAACTTCGGCGGGCCCGTCCTGCCCGGCCTCGGCGCTCATGGACCTGCGTTGAACCGCCAGTTCGTCGGCATCGGCGTAGAGCGCGGCCACGTGGGAGGTGCTCGTGCGTTTGGCCAGCCGGTTGCGGCGCGCATTGGCCCGCCGCAGCGCGGAGGTGGTGGTCACATCGGAGGCGAGCCCGAAGAGGGCGGACAGGTGCCAGCCGGCGGAACGGAAGCTGTTCGACAGCAGTCCGCCGAGGATGTGGCCGAGGTTGACGAACAGGAGCCGGCAGAACAGGGAGGCCAGACCGGGGCTGGCGAGGCTGAGACGGTAGCGCTGCTCGGTCCGGATCTGGAGCTTCGAGGTCGGTGGCAGTGGGGAGGAGCCCAGACGGTCCGCGGCCTGAGCGGAGATCTCCATCCGCGCCCGTGGGGCGAGGACGACGCGGCGGCCGAGGTCGCGCAGTCGCCGACAGTATTCGATGCCGCGATAAGCGGGCCCGAGCACGCGGGAGGGGGCACCGATCCGCTCGAGTTCGCCGGTGGCCATGAGCAGGCCGGGCAGGTCGAGGCCGAGCGTCTCCGTGCGACCGTCGCGTTGGCCCTGATCGATCTCGCCGGCGCCGACGGGATTGAAGCGCTCCCCCGCCGAGGTGGTGCTCACCCCCGCAGAGACGATGCGATCACCGCGCATGAGTTTGGGACCCACGGCGGCGACTGATTCGGTTTCGCCGATGGCGTCGAGGAGCTCATCGAGACAATCGGGTTCCGGACGGGAGTCAGGGGTGAGGAACCACAGATAGTCCGATTCCGCGATGGCGGGAATCTCACAGGCCTCCCGAACCGAACGTCCCCCGAGATCCACGACCGGGATCTCGGGGAAGTGCGGCCGCAGGGCGGTTTCGAGCTCAACCTTGGCGGCGTCGTCGCCCGAAGCGACAACGACGGTGACAGCTGAACTCACACGACCTTTTTCTTGAGCCGACGGCGTTCACGTTCGGACATGCCGCCCCAGATGCCGAATCGCTCATCGTTGGCCAGAGCGTATTCCAGGCATTCGGAGCGCACTTCACAGGATGCGCAGACCCGTTTGGCCTCTCGAGTCGATCCGCCTTTCTCCGGGAAGAACGCCTCGGGGTCGGTCTGTGCGCACAGCGCCTGGTCCTGCCAGGCCAGTTCCCCGTCGTCAGCGGCACCGAGGAGCAGCGACAGCGGCGAGACCGCAGAATTGTCCGCCTGCAGAGGCGTCAGATCGCTCGGATCGACCGCCAGCGGATCAGGCAGCGTCTCGGGTGTGCGTGCTCCCGGCTCGACGAACCAGTCTTCGGCACGGCGGGAGGTGACTCCCGGTGCGGCGGTGAAGTCTTCTCTCTCCCGCCATTCTCTCTGTGTGCTTGGCACGGCTTTCCCCTTTCTCACGCTTGAGCATTTCCGTCACCGTGACTGAGCCGATCAGCCCGATGTAGGGTCGAATGCTGAAGATTCATGCTCCGCGTGTTCCCCTTTAGGTATAAATTACACGTGTGTCATTACCGCTCCGTCAAGCCCTCATGGAGTATTAGGAGGGCCCACGTTCGATTATTCGAACACACCTTCACATGCACACGCGCCGGGAACACCACATATAGGGAGAGTGACGGAAATCGGACACAACCTGTGGGGTGGGCCTGAGCAAATCTGGAGAATTTCGGAAAGAGTCGCCGTCGATGGGATTATTGAGGAATGAGAGTCGAATCACCGGCGGCCGATCATGAATGACCGTCTCCTCACCGTCTACGCTCCTCCCGTCGAGGAAGAGGTCGCCCCGGGATCCGACCTCGCTGCGATCCTCATCAATGCTCTGCGCCGCAATCGCATCGACCTCAAGGACGGTGACATCCTCGTCGTCGCCTCGAAGGTCGTGTCGAAGGCCGAAGGTCGGCTGACCACTGTGGCCGACCGGACCGAGTTCGAAGACCTCGTCGCCGCCACCGGCACTCATCTCGTCGCCGAACGCTCCTACGGCTCCGGCACCACCGTCCAGGTCGTGCGCACCCCGGCCGGCACGGTGCAGGCGGCCGCGGGACTCGACCAATCGAACTCGGCCGGAGCGGTCGTGCTCCACCCGCTCGACAGCGACCGGTCCGCCGACGGTCTGCGGCAGAGAGTGGAGCAGGCGTTCTCCGTCCGCATCGGGCTGATCATCTCCGATACGAGTTCACGGCCCTGGCGGATCGGCGTGGCAGACATCGCCCTCGGTCTCTCCGGATTCTCCGGCCTCGACGACCAGCGGGGCCGACCCGATGACGACGGCCGTGTGCAGACGGTGACCGTGCGGGCCGTGGCCGATGAGATCGCCGCGGCCGCCGACCTGGTCAAAGGCTCCTCGCGCGGATTGCCGATGGCCCTGGTCAGAGGGGCTGGCGGGTACCTCGACAACGGGCGGGACGGGGCCAAGGCGCTCACACGCGAACTCAGCGAGGACTGGTTCCGCTACGGTCACGTCGAGGCCGTCCAGCGCGGCCTCGGCGTCACCGATCTGCCCGGCAGCGCCCCGGCCGGGGACAACGGCGATGACATCCTCGAACGGGTCTCCCGAGCGATCCGCCTCGTGCGTGCCGGGCAGTCGCGGACTCCCGGGCATGCGGCGTGGAGGATGCGCATCGAGGGGTCCGGCTCGCGCATCACGCTCAGCCCCTCCGACTCTCCGGCCACCGCGCAGTCGGGCGGGCCTCCGCTGCTCGAGGCGATGGTCGGACTGGGCTCGCTCGTCGAGCGCCTGCACACGGCGCTGTTCGCCGAGGACCTCAGCGCATCCACGCACTACCAATGGGTCGACGGAGAGCTCGGCGCATTCCCGCGCGGGGTGACCATCGACATCGGACTCATCAACCCCTGACCGGCCACAGCCGAGACGAAGAACAACGGACAACGACGAAAGCGGATATGGATCTCTCAGTCATCACACGCACCGGCGGCCCCGTCCTGCTCTGGCGCGGACCCGACCACGACGCCCTCGACCTCACCGGGCCCGTCGTCTCGAACTGGGTGAACAAGGGAGTCGGACTCTTCGGCGACTACGACCTCGGGCCCGACTTCACGCTCTTCGCTCCCCTGCCGCAGGGCCTGCACTGGCGCGAACTCGTCGCGATCCTCAGCGTCCTCCTCGCCGGAGGGCGGGTCGTCATCGGTTCGACGCCTCCGGACGAGGAGCATGTGGCCATCGTCGCCCTCGGCCATGAGGACGACGAGTCCGTGACCGACGCCGAGGAGGTCTTCGTGTTCAATCCGCCGGCACTGGCGCTGAGCACACCGGTCGATGAGGACTTCATCGACGTCAACTCCGCCATTCGCGCCTATCCCGATGTCACCTCCCGACGCCTCGATGCCTCAGGCACGCTCGAGGTCGACGGCCGGCGCATCGATTGGAACCGACAGGAAGGCGAGACTCCGGCCGGGCGCCCGCAGGGGCTGCTGGTGTCGAATTCGACCCCGTTGCCACAGGAATGGCCGGAGTTCCTCGACCATCTCCTCAGCGGCAAGGAGGTTCTGCTCGCATCAGGGGTCGATGAGGCTCGAATCATGGACCTGGCAAACGGCCTCGGAGTGGTCCGTGGCACACTGGGCACATGGACAAAGTAGTTGATACCCCCGCAGACGCGGTGGCCGACATTGCAGATGGATCATCGATCGCCGTGGGCGGCTTCGGTGTCGTGGGTGTGCCCGAATTCCTCATCCGGGCGCTCCAGGACCAGGGAGCCAAGGACCTCGAAGTGATCTCGAACAACGCCGGTGTCGATGGGCGCGGTCTGGGCATTCTGCTCGCCGACGGTCGACTTCGTCGGATCATCGCCTCCTATGTCGGTGAGAACAAGGAGTTCGCTCGCCAGTACCTGTCCGGTGAGCTCGAGGTCGAGCTCACCCCGCAGGGAACGCTGGCCGAGAAGCTGCGCGCCGGCGGGGCGGGAATTCCCGCCTTCTACACGATCACCGGCGCCGGAACCCAGATCGCCGAGGGCGGTATGCCGTGGAAGTACGACGAGAACGGCAATGTCGTCAAGGAATCCCCGGCGAAGGAGACGAAGGTCTTGGACACCTTCGGCGAGGAGAGGGAATACGTCCTCGAGAAGTCGCTGGCCCCCGACTACGCCCTCGTGCGCGCCGCCGTCGGCGACCGGCACGGCAACCTCGTCTTCCATTCCTCGGCCCGGAACTTCAATCCCCCGGCCGCCCAGTCCGCACGCACCACCATCGCCGAGGTCGAGAAGCTCGTCGAGCCCGGTGAGATCGATCCGGACCATGTCCACGTGCCCGGCGTCTTCATCCACCGAGTGGTGCCTCTGACACCGGAGCAGGTGGCGGACAAGCCCATCGAGAAGCGCACCGTGCGAGAAGCCTGAGGAGACACACCATGTCATTGACACGCAATCAGATGGCGGCCCGTGCCGCCCAGGAACTCGAAGACGGCAGCTACGTCAACCTCGGCATCGGCATGCCCACCCTGGTTCCGAACTTCCTGCCCGACGATGTCCACCTCGTCCTGCAGTCCGAGAACGGACTCCTCGGCGTCGGTCCCTACCCCACCGAGGACGAGATCGATCCCGACCTCATCAACGCCGGCAAGGAGATCGTGACGATGAACCCCGGTGCCGCCTATTTCGATTCGGCGACGAGCTTCGGCATGATCCGCGGTGGAAAGATCAACGCAGCGATCCTCGGTGCCATGCAGGTCGCGGTCAACGGCGACATCGCGAACTGGATGATCCCGGGCAAGATGGTCAAGGGCATGGGCGGTGCCATGGACCTCGTCCACGGGGCTCAGCGCGTCATCGTCATCATGGACCATGTGGCCAAGGACGGCTCACACAAGCTGCTGACCTCCTGCGACCTGCCGCTGACCGGCAAGGGCGTGGTCTCGCGCATCGTCACAGATATCGCCGTGCTCGACGTCAGCGGCGACTCTTTCACCCTCGTCGAGCTGGCCCCCGGAGTCACCGTCGATGAGGTCAGGGACAAGACCGGCGCCGAGGTCACCGTCCCCGACAGCGTGCCGACCATCGAGGTCGCCGCCTGACAGCTGCCGACGCCGCCTGTCGTCTCCCGGCCGACCGAGAAGTGGTCGCGTTCGGATACCAGAACTCAGTTTCTGTATCCGAACGCGACCACTTCTCAGTGTGAGCAGGTGCCATCGGCAGGTGACGTGAACAGAGAGAGCTGCGGGCGCTCCGACCAGCCGGGCCTCTCACCGCCGCGCAGGACTCCTGGCCCCGCCGCGCCGAAGCCTCTGACTCACCGCCGCGCGGGAATCCTTCTCTCAGCCCAGGGACGGGGCGGGTTCCAGGCCGGTGGTCGCCACGAACAGATCACCGTGGCCGTCGGCGGTCACCATCGGCTCGTTGGCCGCGATGAAAGCGCTCTGACCGCGCTCGAGGGTGATCGAGGTTCCGAGCGAAGTCAGAGTGACCGTTCCCGAGGTGCACAGGGCGATGGCCGCGCCTCGGCGCTCGAGCTGCGTGTTCCGCGGGCACCGCAGGGACTGCAGCGCGAAGTCCTCGGTGGCGCCGAACAGCACACCGGCACGATCGGGTTCGACCATTCTCGGCATTCCCGCACGGAAGTCCGCGATCTTCGACAGCTGCTCGATATCGACGTGCTTCGACGTCAGTCCTCCACGCAGGACGTTGTCGCTCGAGGCCATGATCTCGATGCCGGTGCCGAAGAGGTAGGCGTGGAGCACACCGGCGTCCATCGCCAGCGCCTCCCCCGGCTGCAGGTGCACGCGATTGAGCATGAGTCCGACCAGAACACCGGGGTCGTGGGGATAGTCGCTGACGAGCTCGCAGAAGGTCTGTGCCGGGTCGACGGCGCTGCCGAGCCGGCTCACGTGGCGATCGGGCAGCTCGGCGAGGCCGTGGACGGCCACTTCGTCGACGAGGCCGGTCGCCCGCGGGTCGCCGAGCACGAGTTCGACGGCACGCGAGAACGCCTTCGCCTCCCCGATGGATCTCAGTGCCCCGATGACCGAGCCGAGGAAGTCCAGCGAGGGCGGGGTCAACGGCTGGGAGAGCATTCGCTCGAACGTCGCCCGCACCGCCTTGCGGGGACGGAACCCCGTGAGCGCGTGGAAGTCGGTGAGCGCATAGATGAGTTCGGGCTTGGCCGAGGCGTCCTTGTAGTTGCGGTCCGGGGCGTCGAGCGTGATTCCGGCCGCCTCTTCCGCAGCGAACCCCGCCCGGGCCTGTTCTCTGTTCGGGTGCACCTGGATCGACAGGGCCCTCCGAGCCGAGAGCACTTTGAGCAGGAACGGCAGCCTGGCTCCGAACGAGTCGACGGACTCCTGGCCGAGCAGTCCCGTCGGATCGCCCGAGAGGTATTCGATCAGATTGGGGCCCGATGCCGGTGCGGCCTCGGTCGCCACCACTGCCCCGGCCGAGGACGGGCCGCCGAGGCGGTCGCTGCGGAACCGTTCGCCCGTCGTCTCCCGATCGACGTCGAGCCGTGAAGGGCTCATCGGATGGGCCCCCAGCCAGAGCTCGGCGCAGGGGGTTCCGTCCGGGACGGTGCCCAGAAGCGCGGGAATCGCGTCGGTGCTGCCCCATTCGAAGTTCTTGACCGTGTTGTGCAGACGATGCACTGCTCTGGCCCCCTTGGACGGATAGTGCCGGAACCGCGCTTCGGGCTCCGGGTGTGCACTGTCCACGATAGCCCCCGCGACCAGCGATGGGCGGCCACTTCACTGACTGTTCAGACGATGTCACACACTATTCACCGCCTATCACCTGGGACGATGTTCATTCCCTTGAGGGGTGCCGGTTCGGAGAAAGGAGGAGAACCGGAAAGTGCCCTGCGGGTGATCCGGAATCGGACCCCCGCAGGGCACTGTCGGTGAGGCACTCGAACGCTTGCCGTCGGCGTCGTCGGTCAGCCGACCACGCGGATGACCTTGGCTCCACGGTCGAGCATCCAGCTGTAGCTGCGCTTCGTGGTGTTCGTCCGGGGCGATCCCGCATCGTACATCTGGCCCTTGGTCTCGGAGATGATTCCGATGTGACCGGGGATCCAGATCAGGTCGCCGGCTTTGGCGTCCTTGATGGAGATCTCCTTACCGGCGTAGCGCTGCTGACTGGTCGTGCGCGGCAGATCGATGCCGTGCTTGCCATAGACGTACTGGGTGTAACCCGAGCAGTCCCAGCCGGACTTCGGCGAGGTGCCGCCCCATACGTATTTGACGCCGAGGTGGGCCTTCGCCTCCTTGATGATGGACGCGCGCTGGGCCGCGATCTTCTCGGCCTTCGTCGGCTCGTCCTTCTTCTTGTCGTCGTCCTTCTTGGAGTCATCCTTGGACTTGTCGTCGTCCTTCTTGGAATCGTCCTTGGACTTGTCGTCGTCCTTCTTGGAGTCATCCTTGGACTTGTCGTCGTCCTTCTTGGAATCATCCTTGGACTTGTCGTCGTCCTTCTTGGAATCG
>DWZN01000186.1 GCA_019117545.1 Candidatus Brevibacterium intestinavium | reverse complement strand
ATCCGCACGCTGTGGATGCGCTGCCGGGCCTACAAGCTCGTCGGAGCCCGGCGTGAGATCGCCGCCGAGGCGTTCGATCCGCTGCTCAAGCATCAGCGCCGCCTCATGGACGCCGTCGACGCCGGTGACCCGAACGCCGCCGTCCGGGTCACCGAGGAGTCCTTCGACGATGCGATCCGCAGGATCCGATCCGTCCTGAGCGAATAGCGAATCGGGAGCGGCGAACAGATCCGACCGCCGGGGCGGACACCTCTTGCATTCAGATGTGATCACATCTTACTCTGAGTGCAGTGACCTGCGCGACGACGCGTCGGCACTCGTATGAGAGAGGGGGTGTTCCCCATGAAAGATGCTGTCATCGTCGGTGGTGGCCTCGCCGGACTGTCAGCGGCATGGCGTCTGCGCAACTGGGACGTCACGCTGTTGGAATCGGGCTCGCGTGTGGGCGGCCGGATCCGCTCGGAGAACCGCGGCCGCTACTTCCTCAACTGGGGCGGGCATATGTTCGCCGGAGGCAAGACGGCGACGAATTCCCTGATCACGGAGACCGAGACCCGTTCGACGGAGATTCCGGGATCGCTGTCGGCCATATCGATGAACGGAAAGATGCTCATCGGCGGGCCCGTGCAGTCCTACCCGTTCCGGCTGCCGGTGTCGATGAAGGATCGGGCCTCGATGATCAGAGCCGGCGCGAAGGTCTCGGCCGATGTCCTCCGCTATGCCAATGCCGTGCGACTGCGTCCGAACGAGAGCTCGGAGATGCGCCAGCAGAGGATCTATGACTTCGAGAACGACCGTTCCTTCGCCGACTACATCGGTCCGCTGTCCGAAGACGCCGAGGCGCTCTTCCGACCCACGATCACCCGATCGGCGGCCGACCCCGATCAGCTGGCCGCGGGCGCCGGGATCGGATACTTCAGCCTCGTGTGGAACATCGGCCAGGGGCTCAACCGCAGCATCGCCGGTGGGCCGTCCAACCTCGTCGAGTCGATCGCCGCGCCGCTGCAGGAGAGCATCCAGCTCGACGCGAAGGTCCATGAGATCGTCCACAAGAAGGACCACGTCGTCGTCCGCTACCGCCAGGACGACATCGATCACGAGATCGAGGCGCTGTCGGTCGTGCTCGCCACCCCGGCGACCGTGGCGCACAGGATCGCCCTCGACTTGCAGGAGGACAAGCGCGAGGCGCTGTCGAAGATCGTCTACGGCCCCTACGTCTCGGCCGCTTTCCTGACCAATGAGACCGAACCCCAGCCCTGGGACCGGGCCTATGGGATCGCGACCCCGAAGCGGTCGTTCAACGTCGTGATGAATCAGGGCAACATCGTCCGCGGCGCGGAATCCGAGCGTCAGCCCGGAGGAAGCATCATGACCTTCTCCCCGGCCTCGCCTCGATCGGATCGAGGCTGCTGCCGGCCGCAATCGCCGAACTCCAGCAGCGCCGGTCCGTGCGCGTCGAGGTCGTCGAGGCCGAGCCCACCGAGGTGGTCGCCATGCTGCACACCGGTGAGATCCACGCCGGCCTCATCTACGACATTCCCGAACTGCCCGAGTTCGCCGGACCCGAGCTGCGGCTGCGCACCCTGCTCGAAGAGCCCTATCGTGTGATGGTCGCTCGTGACGGCGCACTGGCCGCCCATGAGGTGCTCGACCTCGAGCGGATGGGCGAGATCGCCTGGATCTGCAGCCGCAATGAGTCCGAGGCCTCGGTCCGCGTGCTCAACCGCGTCTACCGGGCACTCGGCCGGGAGGTTCGCGAGCTCATGCGCAGCGACGATCTCTACATGATCCACGGACTCGTCGCCGAGGGGCTCGGCTGCGCGCTGACCACGGAGGCCGCGGTCGATCGGGGCTTCGACGTCGCCATCAGACCGGCCAAGCAGGATCTGGGGCGGCGTCGCGTCTCGTTCGTCACCCGTGCGGGCCCGGTCCCGGCCGCTGTCGGGTGGTTCCGGGAGATCCTGGAGACGGTGGCCGCCGAACGCGGAGCCGCCTCGGCGGGGGAGGGGAGATGACGACGAGAGCGTCTCCTGCGGGTGCATCCGCCTTGATTCCGCACGTCATTTCGCAGTGGATCCACCCCTAGGAGACAGGGACCATGCTCAGGGGTCGTGGGAGCTCAGCGCCTCGGCGATGGCCTTGGCCTCACGGCGCAGCAGTGCGACGAGGCGTTCGACCCGGGATCCGGTGACGCGGTCGGCGATGGAGGCGATCGACAGGGCCGCGCGGGGGCGGGACCCGCGGATCCGCAGGGGCACGGCCACCGCCCACGAACCCTGGGCGAACAGGCCGGGATTGTGGACGAAGCCGTCGATGCGCGCCTGATCGATGATGTCGCGCAGCGCTTCGATCGAGACCTTCGGGTACCGTTCGGTCAGGATCTCGGCATTGGCGGCGAACTGGGCGTCCACCTCGGCGGGGGAGAGCTCGGACAGGATCGCCAGCGACCCGGCTCCGATGCCCAGCGGATGACGGTCGCCGACGGACAGGGCGTTGTTGAAGATCTCGCCGAAGCCCTCCTCGCGGCGGGCGCAGATCGAATAGCTGCCGGTGCGCAGGGTGAGGAACACGGTGTCCTGGCTGAGTTCGGCCAGGCGCAGCAGGCTCGACTCGGACTCGGTGACCAGGGGATCCACGGACTTCTGCGCGAGCTGGCCGAGGATCTGCGACTGCACGCCCAGCCGGTAGCCGCCGTCGTCGAGCCGTTCGACATAGCCCATGGCGATGAGCGCCTGCAGCATGCGGTGGACGCTGGCCTTGGGCCGGCCGCTGATCGAGGCCAGCTCGGACAGGCTCGCGCGCTCGCGGCGCTCACCTGCGATGAGACCGACGAGGTTGAGCAGCGTCAGCGCGCGTTGGATGCTCTGGGCGCCGGTGCCGGGCTCGAGCGAATCGACGGCATGGGCGACGTTGAACGAGGCGGACCGGCGCAGGAGCCGACCCCGCATCTTGATGCGATGCTCCTCGCGGAGGTCCTCATTCGAATCGGCGCCGTTGTGCATGCCTCCATTATGGCCCGAGACGGACACGCGCCGATCCAGGATGTGGAACACGCGTATCGCTGCCCGGCGGCGCCCGGGGCCGAGCTCGGCTTAGACTCGAGTCGGCTTCGGAGCCCAGGGACCCCAGCGACGGGCAGGGCCAGGGATCCAGCGGCCTGAGCGACGCGATGGGCCGGGGAACAGGCGGCCCGTGCAGTCGACGGGGCATTTGACGAGTTGAAAGGTGATTCAGTGGTGGGTGCGACCGTCCTCGACATCGCCGAGGTGACGTTCCGACGCGGGCAGACACAGATTCTCCACGGCATCGACCTGCGGGTGCGAGCCGGCGAGCACTGGGTGCTCATCGGACCCAACGGGGCGGGGAAGTCCACGCTGCTGAGCTTCGCCTCGGCGCAGGTGTTCCCGAGCTCGGGCACCGTCGACATCCTCGGGTCCCGGATGGGACGCGTCGAGCTCGCCGCCCTGCGCCGCCTCATCGGGCATGTGAATCCGCGCCATCCGCTGCGGTCGAACCTGAGCGTGCGCGAGGTCGTCCTCACCGGGCTGACCGGGACCATCGAACGCCCCCTGCGCTGGGCGCCCGAA
>DWZN01000185.1 GCA_019117545.1 Candidatus Brevibacterium intestinavium | reverse complement strand
CGTTCCCCGCCGGCGGGGACGTCCGCACAAAGCGAGCAGCGGGGGATCGAGCCCGCCGAGGCGGATCTGCGGGCCACTCTTGTGCTCACCAAGATGGCCGGTGCGCTCATCATCCGCCACGTCCTCGAACTCGAGCCCCTCGTCTCGCTGTCGGCCGATGAGCTGACGGCCCGTCTGACGCCGGCGGTGCAGGGCCACCTCGACGGGGTCGCCGAGGGAACCGACGCCCCTCTCGCACAGCCGGGACATCACCGTTAGTCTTGACGCGCCCACTGCCCGGGTGTCTGATTCGTCATATGGTGAATAATGCGATCGTCACACGCGGCCTGCGGGTCCGCCGTGGTCGCGCGACCGTCATCGACGGACTCGACCTCGAGGTGCCGCAGGGGGCGATCGTGGGGTTGCTCGGGCCCAGCGGAAGCGGGAAGACGACGCTGATGCGCGCCATCGTCGGAGTCCAGATCATCGCCGGCGGAAGCGTGCGGGTCTTGGGCGAGTCGGCCGGTTCGACGCCCCTGCGCCGGCGGGTCGGGTATATGACGCAGGCGGCCAGCATCTACGACGACCTCAGCGTGCGGGACAATCTGCGCTATTTCGCGCGGGTGCAGTCCGCGCCGATGGCCGATGTCGACCGCGTCCTCGAACGCACCGATCTCATGGGTCAGGCCGATCAGCTGGCGCGGACGCTCTCGGGCGGGCAGGCCAACCGGGTGTCCCTGGCCGCGGCGATGCTCGGATCTCCCGAGCTGCTCGTCCTCGACGAACCCACGGTGGGCCTCGACCCCGTGCTGCGGGCCGATCTGTGGGAGATCTTTCGCAGACTCGCCGACGACGGCACGACTCTGGTGGTCTCGAGCCATGTGATGGACGAGGCCACGCGCTGCGATCGTCTGCTGCTCATGCGCGAGGGCGCGGTGATCGCGGACACGACCCCTGAGGAGCTGCTGACGAGCACGGGGTCCGCCTCGGCGGAGGAGGCGTTCCTGCGGATCATCGAGAAGGACTCGCAGACCACCCGCTCAGGTCCGACGCATCTGCTCTCGCGGAAGGCAGGCCCGCTCTCGGAGAAGGCGGGCCCGCGCCCGCGGAAGGGAGGCCGGCGATGAGGCCGATGCAGACCCTTGCCACCGCGGGCCGGGTGCTGCATCAGATCCGCAACGACCCGCGCACGATCGCCCTGCTGCTCGTCGTGCCGAGCCTGCTCATCGGACTGGTGGCCTGGATCTTCGACGAGACCGATGTCTTCGCGAGCATCGGGCCGGCGATGCTCGCGCTCTTCCCCTTCATCGTCATGTTCCTCGTCACGAGCATCACGACCCTGCGCGAACGACGCAGCGGCACTCTCGAGAGGCTGCTGTCGATGCCGATGGGACGCGGCGACTTCATCCTCGGCTACACCCTGGCCTTCGGCCTCCTGGCGATCGTGCAGACGGCCGTGGCCGTCGCCTACGCGACGCTGGTGTGCGGGCTGACGATCGAGGGATCGATCTGGCTGCTCTTCATCGTCGCGATCGCCGATGCCCTGCTCGGCACGGCTCTGGGCCTGCTGGCCAGCGCGTTTGCCCGCACGGAGTTCCAGGTCGTGCAGTTCATGCCGGTGTTCGTGTTTCCGCAGATCCTCCTCGGCGGGATCTTCCTTCCCCGCACGCAGCTGCCCGATGTGCTCGAGGTCATCGGCGACTGGTTGCCGCTGTCGCATGCGATCGATGCCCTGGACGCGGTCTCGACGGGGAACGAGGACGAGGCCTACATCTGGCTGCGCGTGCTGTTCATCGTCTGCTGGATCGTCGGGGCGATCATCGTCGGTTCGCTGACGCTGCGGCGGCGGACGCCGTGAGGAGCGGCAAGCTCGCGGACCGGGACGTCAGTTCCGTCCGGACCCCATGGGTTCGGTGCGGTCACTGAGCGGGTGCGGTCTGCGTCCCTCGCCGCGGACGAAGGCGAGGTAGCACAGCCACAGTGCCCCGACCCACAGCAGACCGACCCACAGGGCCGGTCGTGAGTCGGGGACGAGGCCGACCATGACGACCACGAAGAGGATGAACGCGACCGTGATCCATGAGCCCACCGGCCACATGGGCATGGGGAATTCGCTGGGAAGACGGGCCTCCTCGGCGATCACCCGTTTCATCCGGATATGGGAGACGAGGATGATCAGCCACACCAGCACCGTGGCGAAGGTGGCCAGAGCTCCGAGCAGGAACAGGGCCTGGTCGGGATAGAGGTAGTTGAGGACGACGCCCGCCAGCAGAGCGATGATCATCGTGACCACGGTCATCACAGGCACGCCGCTGCGCGAAGTGCGGGCGAAGGATCGCGGGGCCTGGCCCTGTTCGGCCAGTCCGTGGAGCATCCGCCCCGCCCCGAAGATATCGGCGTTGATGGCCGACAGCGCCGCGGTGATGAGGACGACCTGGAGGATGGCGGCCGCTGCGGTGAAGCCGATGGAGTCGAAGATCGCGACGAAGGGGCTGATCTCGGAGGTGACCCGATTCCAGGGCAGGATGCACATTATCACGCCGAGGGTGAGCACATAGAAGAGGAGGATGCGCACCGGCACCGAGTTGATGGCGGCCGGCAGCACCTGCTTCGGGTTCTGCGCCTCGCCGGCGGTGACTCCGATGATCTCGATGCCGCCGAAGGCGAACATCACGATGGTGAACGATGAGAGCACACCCCAGAGACCGTGAGGGAAGAAGCCGCCGTGGTTCAGCAGCGCCTGCGGTCCCATCTGGTCGTGGTCGGCGATTCCGAAGCCGAAGATGATGATCGCAACACCGGCGGAGATGAGGGCGATGATCGCGATGATCTTGATCAGCGCGAACCAGAACTCCAGCTCGCCGAAGACCTTGACGCCGATCATATTGACAGCGGCGATGAAGAAGACGACGGCGAGCACCCAGATCCAGCGGGGCACGCCCGGGTACCAGAACCCCATGTACACGCCGATCGCGGTGGCGTCGAAGACGGCGACGAGGACCATCTCGAAGGCGAAGGTCCAACCGACGAGAAATCCCGCGAAGGGGTGGATGTAGCGGGAGGCGTACTGGCCGAAGGATCCCGAGACGGGGTGGCGGACGACGAGTTCTCCGAGGGCGCGCATCACCATGAACACAGCGGCACCGCCGATGATGTAGACGAGCAGCACTGCGGGTCCGGCCGCTTGGATCGACTCGGAGGAACCCATGAACAGACCCGTGCCGATGGCTGAGCCGAGAGCCATGAAACGGATATGGCGGGCGGTCAGGCCTCTGCGCAGGCCCGCATTCTCCTCGTGTGCGCGAACCTGTCCGTCGACGTGTTCGGTGTCGCGGTCGTCCGCGGGGAGCGCCTCTTTGCGGTCCTTGTCGGCTGGAGCCATCGGTGTTCTCTGTCCTCTTCTCTCGACTGCCCGTGGCCGCCTTCCTGCCCACACAATCGTCTGGTCCGGCGCCACGGCCACCTCAGACTCTCATGCCACAGGGGGACCGAAGTACGGGTGGCGGCACAAAGAGTCCGAGATCTCAGAAAATCGAGTCAGCTGGCTCAGGCGGTCTGCCGGTCGGTTGAGAGCATCCCGAAGATGAGGGTGTCGGTCCATTCGCCCTTCGACCACCAGTCCTTGCGCAGGTGCGCTTCCTGTCGCATCCCGATCCTCCGCGCCAATTTCGCCGAGGCGGTGTTCCGGGCGTCCATCTGCGCGACAACGCGGTGGAGTCCGTAATGGCCGAAGGCGACGCCCAGCACGGCGATGGCCGCCTCGGTGGCGAAGCCGTGACCGCCGGCGGCCGGATCGAGGGTCCACCCGATCTCTGCCTTCTGATCACCGCCGTCCTCGAGCCAGAGACCGATGTCGCCGATGACCCGTGACCCTGCGATCGCATCGAGACCCTCGGCGGTCTCGATGACGAGCGCCAGGGCCCGGGATTCGGTCGCCAGACCGGTGCGTGGCAGGCGTTTGACGATCTCGGTCTCGGCCGCCTCGGCGGTCCACGGGTCCTTCAGGAGGTACCGGGCGACGTCCTCGCGGGAGTGGATCGGCAGGAGCGCCTCGGCGTCGGAGGTCCGATGCGGGCGCAGGCGCAGGCGCTCGGTGGTCAGGGGCAGTTCGAGCGATTCCATGGCGTCAGTCTGCCAGGTCGACCTGTGGGCACGACGGACGATGCCGGGCGCTTCGCTGGGAGCGTCCGGCATCGTCCGCGATCAGGCGGGGTGAGACAAGCGGTGCGCTGAAGCGCCGTGGCGGGTCACCCGGCCGTGGTCAGGCAGGGAGCACCCCGCGGCGCTTGGCCATGCGGACCAGAGCCGATCCGCCGATGATCGCGGCGAGGCCGAAGAAGATCGCGGCACCGATCTCGACACCGGTGCGCGGCAGCATGCCGCCTCCGCCTCCGGCCAATCCGGGACCCTCATCGCCGCCGGACGAGCCATTGCCCTCTCCGCCCTCGGCGCCGCCGTTCGCGCCGGAGCCTCCGCCGGCTGCGTCGGCGTCGTTCGCGCCTGCGGAGTCGGCGGATCCCTCCGAGTCCTCGGAGCCGCCCGCATCGGACGAGCCATCGGACCCGTCCGCGTCCGAAGCGCCGTCCGCATCGTCGGCACCGCTCGAGTCGTCGTTGCCGTTGGCATCCTCGCCCGGGTCGCCGGGGATCTCGGCGTCGCGATCGAGACCGAGGCCGTCGGCGATCGTAAAGTGCATATCGGTCTGGTCGGTCAGCCCGACGACGTTCGCCGCTCCGGGACCGTAGGCGGCGATGCGGATCTGGGTGCCGGTGTGACCCTGCGACGCACCTTCGTCCGCTGTCGCATAGTTGACCGTCATATCGGTGCCGTCGGCGGTCGTCAGCGTCCGAGTCAGACCCGGAGTGTCGGAACCGGCAGAGACGATCTGGGAGGTGTGGGCGTGGTCGGCGGTGGTGATGACCAGCGTCTCACCGTCCTCCTTCGCGAAGTCGAGAGCGGCTTCGACCGCCTCGTCGAGGTCGACGGTCTCACCGATCTGCCCGCACGGGTTCGCCTCATGATCCTGCTTGTCGATGCTCGCGCCCTCGACCTGGAGGAAGAAGCCCTTGTCATTGTCGAGCAGATCGACGGCCTTGTCCGTCAGCGTGTCGAGGCTCGGAACCTCCGAAGTGCGCTCGGGGTTGTCCTCGCACTTCACGGCCGGTTCGGTGCCGCCTCCATGGGTGGCCTTCGGACCCTTCCAGCGGACGGGGAAGTTGCCCTCGGTGAAGAGACCGAGCACGGGCGAATCCTGATTCGCCTCGGTCACGGCGTCGAGCGAGTCGGCGTCGTCGACGAGCTGATAGCCGCGGTCTTCGGCCTGCTGGAGCAGCGTCTCGTCCTTCCAGTCACCGGCCGCGGCCGTCTGGTCGAAGGAAGCCGCACCGCCGCCCAGGGTCACATCGGGCCGCGCGTCGAGGATCTGCTCGCTGATCGAGCCGAGACCCTCGTTCTCCAGGGCCTCGTCCGAGCAGTCCTCGCTCGTCTCCTCCGGACCGTAGCAGCCGCGATCGCTGATGTGGGCCATCTGCGCGGCCGGAGTGGCGTCCTGGATCTCGGCAGTGGAGACGTTGCCCGTCTTCAGCCCCTTGGCCCGCGCCATCTCGAGCAGCGTCGTCTGCGGTGTGCCGTGCCGGTCGACGCCGATGGCGCCGTTGTACGACTTCGTCCCGGTCGACCAGCCGGTGGCGCTGGCCGCGGAGTCCGTGACGTAGTCGGGTTTGCCGCTGTCCTTGTCGAGCGCGTACGTCGTGTACTGCCCGGTCAGCGGCAGCTCGTCGAGTCCGGCGAAGCGACCATGAGCGCCCTTGGCGTAGTTGCGGGCTACTGTGATCTCCGAATCGCCCATACCGTCGCCGATGAGGAGGATGACGTTCTTCGCGCCGGAGTCCTCGACGGCCTCGCGGACGGCATCCGTGTGATCGCCGTCGAGCTGCCGGGCTCCTCCCGGCTCGTCGATTCCTGCCGCCGAGGCGGGTGCGGCGAACCCGAAGAGCGCGAGGCTGAGCGCTCCGGTCGCCGCGGCGAGACGCTGAGATCTCCTGGCCATGGACTGTCCTTTCGTCGAACTGGGCTATCAGACGACCCCAAGCTACTCAGTCTCTTCACAATGGAGGTGGAGGGAACGTGAAGGTTGGGTGAACTTGGCTCCGCCTTGACGCAGTGGTGACAAATGGCATCACCACTGCCGTTCGCGAGTGCTTAGCCTCATTCCGTGAGCACACAGACAGCACGCACGACCGCCTCGGCGCGGACCGACGACGCGGTTGTTCCGCACGCCGTCACTCTCAACCACCTGACCAAGAGCTTCGGCGAGCTCAGGGCCGTCGATGACATCGACCTGAGTATCCGCCCCGGCGAGGTCGTGGCCTTCCTCGGGCCCAACGGCGCCGGCAAGACCACAACCATCGACATGCTGCTGGGACTCTCCCGCCCCGACGCCGGAGGGGTCGAGATCTTCGGCATGCCGCCGAGGCAGGCCGTCGGCCGCGGACTCGTGTCCTCGGTCATGCAGACCGGCGGTCTCCTCGACGACCTCACGGTGGCCGAGACCGTGGAATACACCTCAGCGATCTTCGACTCCTCCCTCGACGTCGACCTCGTCCTCGAGCGTGCCGGCATCGCCGACATCGCCGGCTCCACGGTGAAGAAGTGCTCGGGCGGGCAGAAGCAGCGCCTGCGCTTCGCTATGGCGCTGCTGCCCGACCCGGCACTCATCGTCCTCGACGAACCGACCACCGGCATGGACGTGACCGGCCGTCGCGACTTCTGGCACGAGATGCGTGCCGATGCCCTGACCGGGAAGACTATCCTCTTCGCCACCCACTACCTCGAGGAGGCCGACGAGTTCGCCGACCGCGTCATCCTCGTCGCAGGCGGCCGCATCGTCGCCGACGGTCCCGCCCACGAGATCCGAGCCATGGCGGCCGCGAAGACCGTGAGCGCGACCCTGCCGCTCTTCGATATGGCAACGGACACCGAAACCCCCGCCGAGGCGGCTCCCGGTGTCGCTGGGATCGTCGACCTCCTCGGCGGGCTGGCCGGAGTCGAATCCGTCGAGGTCCAGGGCAAGCGGCTGAAGATGCGGACCACCGATTCGGACACCGCCGCGAAGACCCTGTTCGACAATGCCTGCACCGACCTCGAGATCTCCTCGCATTCGCTCGAAGACGCCTTCATCAGCCTGACCTCGCAGGCGTGAGCGCGAGAACCGAAAGGACTCCGATATGACCGCGAAACCCGCAACCGATACGACGGCGCAACCGCCTGCCGCACCTCGGCCGGCGAGCACCGCCTCGGCGGACTTCCTGGCCTCCTTGGACGAGCGGCGAGCACCGAGCCTCGGCGGATTCTCCGCCACCCTGCTCCGCCTCGAACTCATCCGCAAGCTGCGCAACCGACGCACGCTCATCTTCACGATGATCATGCCCGCGGTCTTCTACCTCATCTTCGGTCTGACGAACAAGGGCCAGATGCTCGGAGACACCGACGCCGCGCTCTACATCTCCGTGTCACTGGCCGCCTACGGGGCGATGGTGGCCACGACCACCGGCGGCGCCCAGGTCGCGGTCGAACGCGCATTGGGCTGGAGCCGGCAGCTGGCGCTGACCCCACTGCACCCGGCCGCCTACATCCTCACCAAGGTGGTTGTGTCGATGGTCCTCGGGGCCGTGTCCGTCATCGTCGTCTTCGTCCTCGCCGCTCTCACGGGAGTCCACGCCCCACTGGGCACCCTGCTGCTGTCCGGTGCGCTCGTCATCCTCACCTCGGCGGTGTTCGCGGCCTTCGGTGTCATGCTCGGCTACCTGCTGCCGGCCGAGAACGCCATCCAGGTCTCGAGCATGGTGCTGGGCATCCTCTCCCTCATCGGCGGACTCTTCGTCCCACTCGAGATCTGGCCGGACACCCTGCAGGCCATCGCCCGATTCACCCCGGCCTACGGAGTCGGCGAGATCGCGCGTGCACCGCTGGGTGCGGGTTACGATCATTGGGCGATCGTCAGCGTCCTCGCCTGGCTCGCGATCTTCGTCGCCGGCTCGGCCTGGGCCCTGCGCCGTGACACCGGGAGAGTGTGAACCCGTACAGTGTCACCGACGAGCGAACGCAGCAGGAACACGGTGAACATTTCAGGAGCACAGTGAGCACGAACGGCACCAGCGACGGGCCGACGGCAGAGCCCTCGACCGACGGGACGCGGCCGCTGAACTTCATGAGCTGGCTCTTTCCGTTCTTCTGGCTCGTCTTCCTCGCCTATCCGCTGGCGGCGGCGATCCGGCTCGACGGGGCGCCGCGCTTCTGGGGTGTGCTCCTCACGATCGCCTTCGCGGTGATCTTCTACATCGGCATGATCGTCGGCGGCATCGGCTTGGGCACCTTCGCCCGGACGATGCGCAACCCTCACGCTCACCGCACGCGCCGGACCCTGATCGTCGTCAATGCGGCGCTCATCGGCATGATCGCCATCGCCGTCGTGGCCATTCCCCTCGTCGGTGAGGAGGCGCTGTCATACCTCGCCTACATCTCCGTGCTCGCTGTCGTGTCGGTGCGCCGGGTGATCCCCGGCCTCGTCATCGCGGCATCGACGCTCATCATCGCCGAGGCGACCCAACGGCTCGTGCCCGGCTGGAGCCATGATTGGTCCGCCACCTTCGGAATCTCGATCTCCGGGTTCGCCATGGTCATGGCGCTCATGGCCGGCGACCGGGCCCGCGCCGCGCGAGCTGCGGAAGAGGAGAACCGACGACTCGAACGGGAAGCCGAACGGCTGCGGCTGTCCCAGAACGTCCACGACGTGCTCGGCCATTCGCTCACGGTCATCGCCCTCAAAGCCCAGTTGGCGGCGAAGCTCCAGGCCGCCGGCGCCCCCGAGGCAGCCGAGCACATCGGCGAGATCGAAACGCTCGCCCGTGGGGCCCTGGCCGATGTCCGCACCACCGTGCAGGGAGTGCGGCGGATCTCGCTGGCTGAGGAGCTCGTGGCCGCGACCCGCGCGCTGCGCTCGGCCGATATCGAGGTCGAGGCCCCCGCCTCGGTCGATGCCGTCGACGGTCAGCTGCGCGAGCTCTTCGCCTGGAGCGTGCGCGAGGGCAGTACGAACATCCTCCGCCACGCCCGCGCCCGACGCTGCGTCATCTCACTCGACACGGACCGTCTCGAGATCCGCAACGACGGCTCGGGTCGCGGCTCCGATCTCGCTGCGCTGGGGGCGGGCACCGGTCTGCGCGGACTGCAGGAGAGAGCGGAGTCCGTCGGCGCCACGGTGCGCACGGAGAAGGCCGAGGACCGATTCGGCCTCATCATCACCCGTGACCGGGCACCGGCAGACGGGGCCGGGGGCGGCACTGTGTCCGGAGGCGACGGCACCGCACCCGAAGACGGGGCCCGGCCATGATCACGCTGCTCATCGCCGACGACCAGCGGATGGTGCGCGAGGCCCTTGCCGCACTGCTGGGGATGGAGACCGACCTCGAGGTCATCGCCCAATGCGCCGACGGCACCGAGGTGCTTCCTGCCGTGGATGACAAGCGCCCCGATGTCGCTCTGCTCGACGTCGACATGCCCGGACCCGACGGTCTCTCGGTCGCAGAGATGCTGGCTGAGAAGCACCCGCAGGTCAGGGTCATCATCGTCACCACCTACGGCCGTCCGGGCTGGGTCAAGAGGGCGATGGACTCAGGCGTCGACGGCTTCATGGTCAAGGACGCCCCGGTCGAACACCTCGCCGAGGGCATCCGCCGGGTGATGGCGGGACTGCGCGTGATCGACCCGGAGCTCGTCGTCGAATCGACGATGCACGGGGAGACTCCCCTGACCGAGCGGGAGACCGAAGTGCTCCGTGCGGCCGCCGACGGGGCGAGCGTCGGGGAGGTCGCCTCGGCGCTCTTCCTCTCCGCGGGCACGGTCCGCAACCGGCTGTCGGCGGCGATCGGGAAGACGAACGCCCGCAACCGCGCCGATGCCGCACGCATCGCCCGCGAGAACGGCTGGCTGTAGCTCGCCGGGACTCCCTTTTCAGGATGAGGACTTCAGCGCCTGGCCCCACGACAGCTTCGGTCCCGAACGCAGGATCGAGCCCTCGAAGATCCGCGTGGCCAACAGCAGCGCCAGCAGCGTGGTGATGATGAGGACGGCCAGCGAGACGAGCGGTTCCCACCATTCGATCGTGCCGAGGAAGACCCGCATCGGCACGGCCACGGCCGCCGAGAACGGGATGTAGGACAGCACGGCCATGACCGCTTCGTTCGAGGAGAAGATGATCACGCCCATATAGGGCAGGAAGATGAGCATCATGATCGGCATGCTCGTCGACGCCAGGTCCTCGGGGCGCGAGACCATCGAGGCGGCTGCCGCGTAGAGGGCGGCGACCATGACGAAGCCGACGACGAAGAGCGGGACGAACCACGCGATCGGTTCGGCCACCTTGCCGAGCACGAGGTCGTTTCCGCTGATGGCGGCCCCGGTCATCACCGCGACCGCGGTGAGCCCGATCTGTGCGAAGGCGAGGATCGTGCACGCGATGACCTTGCCGAACATGAGCACCCGCGCCGAGGTGGACGCGAGCAGGATCTCGACGATCCGCGACTGCTTCTCCTCGACCACCGAGGACGCGATCGTGTTCCCGAACGTCATGGCGGCCATGAAGAACACGAGCCCGAGCCCGAGACCGATGAAGGAGGTCAGCGTCGGATCCGGAGCGTCGGGATCGAGGAGTTCGACCTCTGGGGTCAGACTCAGCGAAGCGATGAGCGACTCCGGAGCCGAGCGCAGGGAGAGCACGGCGAGACCGGTCGGCGAGTCCGGGGACTCGACGACGGCCGCTTCGACCTCCTCGGCGGTGACCAGGGTCCTCGCCTCGTTCGCATCGTCGACGTCGACGGGTTCGATGTCATCGATGCCGGCCACGGCCTGCGCCGACGCCGAGGTGACCGCCACCCTGTCCGTGGACGAGAACAGGGACGGCAGCGCTCCAGAGACCCCGACGAGCACACCGAGGATGACGATGGAGAGGATCGTCGAGATCATGAAGGCCTTGGACTTGAGGCGGACCATGATCTCGCGTTCGATGACCAGGCCCATGGCGGTGGTGAACCCGGCCCTGTTCGTGACTGCCCGGCTCATGACTGTGTGACCTCCTGGAAGAGACGGTTGAGCGCAACTGTGTGCGGAGCGAAGGACGAGACCGTTGAGACGGTCAGCGCCCGGCGCAGGACCGCCTCGGCGGCGGTGGGGTCCGGGGCCGTGAAGCGGACCCAGTTGCCGTCGAGTTCGACGACGGAGACATCGGGCATCTCGCGCACCCAGCCGAGATCGGAATCGGTGTGCAGGGTCCATTCGGGCAGGCTGCGCTGTCGACGCAGCTCGCCGGCGGTGCCGGCGGCTACGAGGCGGCCCTCGTTGATGATGACGAGGTCGTCGACGAGGCGTTCGACGAGGTCGAGCTGATGGCTGGAGAAGAGCACCGGGGCACCGGAGGCGGCGAAGGAGCTGAGCACGTCGAGGGTGCGTTCGACGGCGGCGGGGTCGAGCCCGGAGAACGGCTCGTCGAGGACGAGGACCTGCGGGTCGTGGATGAGGGCGGCGGCGATCTGGACCTTCTGCTGGTTGCCGAGGCTGACCGATTCGAGGGTGTCGGTCGGTTCGCCCCCGAGCTCGAGCTGTTCGAGCAGCTCGAGACCGCGGGCCTTCGCCGCCTGTCGGGACAGGCCGTGGAAGCGGGCGAGGTAGACGAGCTGATCGATGATCGGCATCTTCGGGTAGAGGCCGCGCTCTTCGGGCATATAGCCGATCGCACTGCGATGGTCGGCGGTGATCGGTGCGCCGTCGACCGTGATCGTTCCGGAATCGGCGGTCAGCACCCCGAGCAGGATCCGCATCGTCGTGGTCTTGCCCGAACCGTTCGATCCGACGAACCCGGTCATCCGGCCGTCGCCGATGGAGAAGCTCAGGTCGTGCAGCACCTGCTTGTCACCGAAGCTGCGATTGATGTTCTCGAGGGTGATCATGCCTCCACGCTAGGCGCAGATCAGGGGAGGGGGATCAGCCTTGCGGGTGATCTTTCGACCCGCTGTGCGGGGGAGAGGATCGGGGGAGAGCATCCGGCGGGGCCGGTTCAGAGCGTGTCCTCGCGCCGGCCGATCGTGGCGATGCCGTGCTCGTAGGCCCAGATCACGGCGTGGATGCGGTCGCGGAGGTCGAGCTTCGTCAGCAGGTTCGACACATGGGTCTTGACCGTGGCCTCACCGACGAAGAGCCGCCCAGCGATCTCGGCATTGCTGGCACCGGTGGCCACGAGCTCGAGGACTTCGATCTCCCGTTCGGTGAGCTGATCCAACTCGGCAGCGGCCGGAGCGGCGGGCTCGGGTTCTCTCACGGACCGTTCGATGACTCTGCGGGTGACCTCGGGGGACAGCAGCCCATCACCGGCGGCCAGGGCGGACACCGCATCGATGAGCTGCTCCGCCTCGGCAGTTTTGAGCAGGAATCCGCTGGCCCCGGCGGCCAGGGCGCGGAAGAGGAAGTCATCGCGGTCGAAGGTCGTGAGCATGAGCACGGCTCCGGCCGCGCCCCGCCGAACGATCTCCGCAGTCGATTCGAGGCCGTCCATGACCGGCATCTGCACATCCATGCAGATGACATCCGGGGACAGTTCGAGCGCCCGGTCGATGGCGATCTGGCCGTTCTCGGCCTCACCGACGACGGTGATGCCGTCCTCGCTCTCGAGGATCGTGCGGAAGCCGGTGCGGACCATGGACTGGTCGTCGACGAGGAGGACTCGGATCATCTCGATGCCTTCGTGGAGTTCTCGGGTGCTGGATGCTCGGACGCGGTGACAGCCGGGGTCTGGCCCGCCTCGGCGCTTCTGCGGGGATAGGGGATGCGGGCCCTGACCAGCCACCCGCCGCGGGACTTCGGTCCGGCTTCGAGGCTGCCGCCGAGCGCGCTCATGCGCTCCCTCATCCCGACGATGCCCAGCCCCAGGCCCTCTCCCGCAGGCAGGGAGCGGGCACCGGCGGGTCCGCTGTCGGGCCGGGAGTCACTGACCTCGACTTCGAGCTCGGTGGTGCCGTAGCGCAGCCGCACGGCGACCTCGGCGCCGGTTCCCGCGTAGCGCGAGCAGTTGGTCAGCGATTCCTGGACCACCCGGTAGATCGACATCTCGGTGATCGGGGTCAGCTCCCGCACAGAGCCGATCGTGCTGAACTCGACCGTCTGACCGAACCGGCGCGCGGATTCGATGAGTTCGGGCAGATCGCCGAGGCCGGGGTTGCCCTGAGTCGCGGTGTCTGCGCGGGCCGGATCGTTCGCCTCGGTCGAACCGTCGGCATCGGCCGAGGCGTTCCCGTCTGTCGAGGAGCCCGTGTCGCGGAGGGTGTAGACGAGGGCGCGGAGTTCGTCGACGGTCTCACGGGTCGAGGACTCGATGACCTGCAGCGATTCCTTGGCCTTGTCGGGATTCCTCTCGAGGCTGCGACGCGCGGCGGCGGCGTGGATGCCGACTCCGGCGATGTGGTGGGCGACGCCGTCGTGGAGCTCACGGGCGATGCGCACGCGTTCGAGCTCGAGTGCCTGCTTCGTCAGACGCTGCTCCTGTTCGCGGACCTCGGCATCGGCCGCCTGCAGTTCGGCCAGCAGGCGTCTCTGCGCGAACGCTCGGTTGCCGAAGAGCCAGGCCCCGCCGAAGAAGACGGCGTTGATGAGGAAGGTGACTCCGGTGGCGGCCGCGAACTGGACGAAGGTCATCTCCCCCAGATCTCGGAACCGGAGGGCCGCCGAGACGACGACATAGACGAAGATGGCCAGGCACAGCAGGCACCGGGAGTAGAACGCGACCCGATTGCTGCGCCGGAACGCACCGATCGCGTAGACGGAGATGAAGAGGATGATCTGCGAGACACCGGGCTCCATCACCTTGAGGATCTGTGCGGTGACATAGAGCGCGGTGATGAACCAGGCCACGAGATTCGGGAAGCGCCGCCTCCACAGCAGCGGAACGGCGATGACGATCGACAGCAGGCACGCGACCCACAGCGGAGCCTTGAACTCCCAGAACCCGCTGCCGGAATAGAGCACGGCGAAGACGATCGAGCCTGCGGCCAACGCCGCGACGAGCCAGACATCGGCCCGCTCGGGGTTCCGGTCCTCCGGGGTGAGGCCGCCGATATCGGCGGCCGCCGGCTCTTCACTGACACTCATCCCTCCAGCTTAGACACCGCGCGGGTGCGCGGGAATCCGCCGTGGAGCGGATTCGGTCGCCGGTTCATCCCGCTGGAGGCGGAGGGGCCTCGGCACTGACCACCGCGAGGTCACGATGGTGCCAGTGCACGCGGGTGGCAAGCCCCGCCTCGGCGAGCCAGTCCAGCTGCTCATCGAGCGCGCTGGGGGTGTCCTCGACCCCATCGATCGGGGTGACGACGTCGGTGGGATCGGCGGGGACGATGAGGTCGGCGAGGACGAACCGTCCGCCGGCGGGCAGGACCTCGGCGATGCGGGTGAACAGATCGGCCTTGCCCGGCCCGTCGAGGTGGTGGATCGCCAGCGTCGACATGACGAGGTCGAAGGGCCCGGGAGGCAGCGGATCCTCGAGCCGGCCGCGACGCAGCTCGGTCCGGTCGGGGTCGAGCGTCCGTGCGGCGGCTGCGAGCATCTGTTCGCTGGCGTCGATGCCGAGGATGCGGGCTTCGGGCAGCGCCTCGGCGACCTTCTCCGCCGTCAGACCGCTGCCGACTCCGAGGTCGAGGACGGTCCGCGGCGGCCGATCGTGTGCGGCCACCGCGGCGGTCAGTTCGGCCTGCAGCCGTCGGTAGTCGGGGATCTCCTCGGCCATGAGCGCCAGGTAGGAATCCGGATCCCATGCGAATTCGGTCATCGGGTCTCCTGACCTACAGGTCGATCGCGACGATGGGGTCGCTGGTCGGCTGCTTCGACCCGCCCTCGGGTTCGACGGTGATGCCGAAGACGCTGCCTGCTGAGAAGTCCTCGTCGGAGATCGTCACGGGCTGAGCCGGCATGAGGCCGACGCTCTTCGGCCCTCCTGAGCCGATCACCCACATCTGCATCGATTTGCCCGAAGGGGCCGGCCCGACGTCGCGGGGACTGAAGCGGATGAGCTGCTGGCTCTCGGAGGAGAGCACGGTGACCGATCCGCCTTCGGGCAGATCGGCGGTGCTCGTGCGCAGGTCGTCGGCCTCCATCAGGCGAGTGGACTCGTCGAGCTGCTGCTGGGTCTGCTCGAGAGCGGCCTGCAGCTCGTTCTGCCGCTGATTCTGCTGCCAGATCGTCACTCCGAAACCGGCGATGACGATGAGGGCGGCCGCCGCAGCCACATAGGGCAGCCAGGACCGGCGTCCGGCCCTGCGGCCCCGGCGATCGGCCGATGGCGTGGGCTCGGCCAGGGGTTCAGGTGCGGTCGACGACTCAGGCTCGACCGAAGACGTGGTCTCGGTCGAGGCCTCGGCGTCGGTCTCCTGCTCATGGGTCTCGGGGATCCCGAGGATCGCCGCACGAGCCTCGGCGCTGATCTCGGCCGGTTCATCGGAGCCTGCCGCCTCCGCCATGACCTCGCCATAAGCGGCGACCTCGGCTCGGAAGTCCGGATCGGAGTCGGACAGGGCACGCGCTTCGGCTGCCTCGTCGTCGCTGAGCCCGCCCAGGGCCAGACCGGCGGCCAGATAGTCACGATCGGTGCTCATCGGCTCGCCTCCAACTCGTCTCGCAGCTTCTTCATTCCGTCTCTGATCCGTGACTTGATGGTACCCAGCGGCACCTTGAGATTCTCCGAGATCTCGGCGTGGGTCAGGCCCTGGTAGAAGGCCATGACGATCGGAGTGGACTGCTCCGGGGGAAGGACCTTCAGAGCGGTCACGGTGCGGACAGACTCGGCCCGGTCGATGACCGTCTGTTCGACCTGGTCGCCTGTCTCCGCGGACGAGCGCAGACCGTCGGCGAGGTCGCGATCCTGCTGGGACTGAACGCTGCGCACACAGTCGATGGCTCGCCTGCGGCACAGTGTGATCAGCCACGCTCTGCCGGACCCGCGTTCGGGGTCGAACCCGGAGCACCGCGTCCACACCTCGGTGAAGCACTCCTGGAGAACCTCCTCGGCCAGTGACCGGCTCTTCACGATCCGGAGGATCACGGCCATGAGGATCCGGGACTGATCGGTGAACAGTCGCTCGAATGCGCTCCGGTCGCCTCCGGCGATGCGCATCAGGAGGTCGCCGCTGGGATCCGTCGGGTCGGTCGCTGTCTCTTCGCTGCCGGGCCGGCCGCCATGAGGTCGGCCGCCACTGGGCGGCCCGTGGGCCGAGGCCGAAGGATCATCTGAACTCATCGTCCAATCATGTCATCCGGTCGGCCGGCGACCCGCGACGAATCACAGGCGGAGCCGAAAAGCGCGGCCAGGGACCGAGCGGCATCTCGTCGATCGGTCCCTGGCCGCGGTCGCGATGCGGCGGTCACTTCTCCGGCATCATCACGGAATCGACCATGTACACCGTCGCATTGGCGGTCTTGACTCCGCCGCAGACGAGCTCGGCATCGTCGAATTTCATGTCTTCGCCTTCGCCGGACACATCGACCTTCGATCCTTCAACGGTCTCGTGTTCGCCGGAGACCTCCTCGGGCGAGAGCTGACCGGGGATGACGTGGTAGGTCAGGACCTTCGTGAGCTCGTCCGAGTCCTCGGTCAGAGCATCGAGGTCGTCCTTCGGCACGGCGTCGAAGGCGTCGTCGACCGGGGCGATGACCG
The DNA here is from genome assembly GCA_019117545.1 of Candidatus Brevibacterium intestinavium. Lineage (GTDB taxonomy): Bacteria > Actinomycetota > Actinomycetes > Actinomycetales > Brevibacteriaceae > Brevibacterium > Brevibacterium intestinavium. The sequence continues at coordinate 973 of DWZN01000185.1, read as the reverse complement.
TGAATTCGTCGCCGTTGAGCGTGTCGACGAGGTCGACATCAGGGTTGAGCTCGCCCGAGACGGCCTTGGTCAGGGTCGTGAGCATCGGATTGTTCGAAGCCGCTGTGGCCACCGGGTCCTGCGCCATGCCCTCGACGGAACCGGCACCGTCGGGATTCTGTTCGGCATAGGCGCTGCAGCCCGAACCGACGAGATCAGCGTCGTCCATCGACGCGTCGCCGGACTCATCGGGCATCTCGGACTCCCCGGAACCGGACTCGCCGGAGTCGGACTGGGACTCCGAGTTCTCGGACTCGGAACCTCCTGAGTCCGAGCCCATGCCCGAGCAGCCGCTCAGCGCCAGAAGTCCGATGGCGCCGGCTGAGATGAGAGTTGCGGTGCGGGTGCGAAGCTGGGTTTTCATCGTTGTGCTCCTTGAAAGCGGTGAACTGGTCGGCACAGCCGTGGAAGTCGCCTCCCGTGGATGCTGTGTACCCGGTATTCGCAGCCGAATCCGCATCGGATGGGTCTTCGGCGAGAATCCGGTACCGATCTCCGCGCCGGCGCCGGGCCGACGTGCTCATTCGGCCCGGAACTGGATGTGGTGGTGGCCGGTGGCGGAGTTCGGGATCGAGTCCCGACGTTTCGCCGTCTGCACGTTGCCGTCCTTGTCGGTCGCACGAACGGTCAGTGTGTGAGAACCGGGCTCCACCTCGGAGAAATCGGCCCGCCACTGCCGCCACGTATCGATGGTGACCTCCTCGGCGAGGGTGGCTTCGGTCCAGTCGCCGTCGTCGAGGCGGACCTCGACGCGTTCGATCCCCGATCGCTGTGCCCACGCCGTTCCACCGGCCCGGAGTTCCCCGGCCGAGACCGTCGCCAGGGGTTTCGGCACCTCGATCCGGGAGGCCACGAGGATGGGGCCGCCGCATCCCATCCGCGGTCGGTCCAATAGGCGGTCTTCTCATCGAAGCGGGTGACTTCGAGCTCGGTC
>DWZN01000184.1 GCA_019117545.1 Candidatus Brevibacterium intestinavium | reverse complement strand
GGGGTGCCGAGCCGTCCGGCAGAGGAGTGTGAACATGCCCGAATATGCCGACAGCAGTCGCACCCGCGACGAGACACCTCAGGAACGCCACGAGCGGTGGGCCTGGATCCATGACACTGCGTCGATGACGGGGTGGGACTTCGGCCCACTGGACGGTCGACTCATCGCAGATGACCCGCCGTGGGACTTCGACCAGATCTGCCTCGACGAGTTAGCCGAGTCGAGCAGCTGCCTCGATATGGGCACCGGCGGCGGCGAGCGCCTCATCGAACTCATCGACCGCCTCAGCCAGGCCAGACCTCCCGGTCAGCCGGGGCCGACGATCACCGCCACGGAAGGGTGGGAGCCGAACGTTCCCTTGGCCACCTCGGCGCTCGAGGACTACGAGGTCGACGTGGCCAGATACGACAGCGACCACCATCCGGAGATGCCGTTCGACGATGGCGCGTTCGATCTCGTGATGAATCGTCACGAGAGCTACGACATCGCCGAGGTCGCCCGCGTGCTCGCCCCGGGCGGAATGTTCCTCACCCAGCAGGTCGACGGGACGGAGGCACAGGAGTTCCGGGATCTCTTCGGCGGCGGTCTGGGGGACCTGAGCCAGCAGCTCGAACCGTGCCGTGACCGGGTCGAGGGTGAGAGCCTGACGATCGAGACGGCACGGAAGTGGCAGGGCACGATGCGCTTCACGGATGTCGAAGCGGTGATCGAGTACCTCGCCTACATCCCCTGGGACGTCCCCGGCTTCTCCGTGATGCCCAACCTCGACGTGCTGGGGCGCTTGGCGAAGTCGAGCGATCCCATCGAGGTCACGCAGAAGCGGTTCCTCATCGTCGCCCGCCGCCGGTGACCGGCGCGGCCGGGTCTACGGGTCACGTGACAGGACCGGTGTGTCCGGGACCTCGTGTCGCGGGGCAGCAGCCGCGTGGCCGGGCCCCGCGAGCGGAGGGAGGATTTCCCGACCCGGTGCGCGGGATAGCAGGATGGGCCGGGTCACCTCGGCGTCGATAGCGTCGAGGCATGACCTCGACGGACTTCACCTACCCCCAGCCGACCGATGATGAGCTCGCGGCACAGCAGCCGCGGAGTCCGAGTCCGCACGCGCCGCTGATCTACTCCTCCCCGGGCGCCGGCTTCGAACAGTACGAGCGTGCGCCCCATCCGCCAGGTGCGGCCGGGCCGGTCGCCGGGGCATCAGGCGGTGTCGCCGGGGCACCGGTTTCGGCGAAGTCGCCGACTCTGGGGAAGACGGCCCTGGTCCTGGCGCTCATCGCAGCGGTGCTCACTCTGGTCGCCTCGGCGATCCTCGGTGCCACGCTCGGCCCCACCGAGGCCGCATCCGGTTACTACTTCGCGGATGTTCCCGAGTGGTACCAGAGCCTGGCGACCGGACTCGTCGTGCTTCAGGTCCTCTGCGCGTGCGTGGGGATCACCGCCATCATCATGGGCATCGTCTCGGCGGCCACCGCCCGCGGACGCACCTTCGGCATCATCGCCATCGCCGCGGCCGCGATCGCACCACTCCTCTCCTTCGGCACGTTCGTCGCCCTCAGCTTCGCCTTCGCCTGATCGCTCCGCTCGACGGAGCACCTGCCACGCGGCCGGGACCGCTCCCTCACGCCTGGACGATGACGATCGCCCCGGAGACGATGGCGAAGCCGAGGACGATGCAGCGCAGCAGCGGCCCATCGAGTCGGTGGTGGACGTAGCGGGAGAGGAAGGAGCCGATCGCCAGGAACGGCAGCATCCACGCCGTCGCGATCATCGTCTCCGCCGTGATCTGCCCGCTGAAGGCGAGCACGATGAGTGAGATCACCTCGCCGACGAGGAAGCACACGGCCACCGTCGAACGCAGCTCCGGTCCCGGACTGTGCTGGTAGGCCAGGGCGTAGGGCGGTCCGCCGACGCCGGTCGAGGTCTCGGTCACGCCGGTGATGAGTCCGACGGCGGCGAGCACCGGACGGTTCGGCGAGAATCTCGGGGCGAACAGCGCGATGATCGCGGCGATGAGCGTCGACCAGCCGATGAGCAGCGAAAGCTGGTGGAGGTTGACGATGACGAGGATCCACAGTCCTGCGAAAGTGCCGGCGAAGCGGCCGATGCTGATCCAGCTGACCCCGGTCCAGTCGATGTGGCCGCGTTCGCGCGCGGCGACGTAGAAGTTGAGCGGGATCATCAGCACCAGCAGCATCACGGGGATGAGGCTCGGGTCGATGAACGTCACGACCGGGGCGAGGATCATCGCGAATCCCATCCCCGTCGACCCCTGCACGAACGCGGAGACGAGCACGACGGCCGCGATGATCGCGAAGGCGAAAACCGTCAGCGAAACCATGGGATCCTTCGAGGTCGAGGGGCGATCAGATCGATGTGGACCCGTCCAGTCTACGGTCGTCGGTGGGCTGAATCGCCGTTTAGAATATGGGGATGACGCCCCTCCCGCTCATCCCCGCCGCGGCGGGTCACGGTCGACTCGAATGCGGGTACTTCGAGCGCGGAGAATGCCGGTCGTGCGCTCTCATCGAAACCGAGTACCCGCAGCAGATCACCGACGAGGAGGTCTGGTGCCACGAGGTTCTGGCGGCCGCGGCCCCATCGGTGTGGCTGCCGAGCTTCACCAGCGGGGTCCGCGACTTCCGCAACCGGGCGAAGCTCGCCGTCGGAGGCACCGCCGGGCACGTGACCCTGGGCATCCTCGATCAGGAGTTCCACGGCGTCGACCTGCGCGAATGCGGGATTCAGGCCGCAGCGATCCGGACGGTGATTCCGGTTCTCGCCGACTTCCTCGACGCCACCGGGCTCGAACCCTACTCGGTGTCCGCGCGGCGAGGTGAGCTCAAGTTCGTCCATGTCACCGCGGCGCCGTCCGGAGACCTGATGATCAGATTCGTCGTGCGCACCCAGCACGGTCTCGATGTGCTGCGGTCGCGGCGGGCGCGGCTCCTCGAACTCGTGCCGGAGGCGCGCGTGGTCTCGGTCAATCTCCTGCCCGAGCACAAGGCCGTGCTCGAGGGAAGCCGTGAGGAGATGCTGCACGGCGGATCGCTGCGGATGAACCTCGACCGGGTCGATCTGCACCTGCGCCCGCAGAGCTTCTTCCAGACGAACACCGCCGTGGCCATCGGCCTCTACGACCAGGTCGCCGAGTGGGTGGACGCGGTCGAGGCCAGCAGCCTGTGGGATCTCTACTGCGGTGTCGGCGGGTTCGCCCTCCACTGCGCGCGCCCGGCAGGCCGGGTCGCCGACGGCCGGGGCCGCCGAGTCACCGGCGTCGAGGTCAGTGAGCAGGCGATCGAATCCGCGAAGACCAGCGCCGCCGAGCTCGGCGTCGATGCCCG
>DWZN01000025.1 GCA_019117545.1 Candidatus Brevibacterium intestinavium | reverse complement strand
CCGGATCCTCGCCGAGGCGCTCGAGCAGGAGGCGCAGACCGGCGGCCCGTCGTTCCACGCCGAGGTGGGCCCAGGTCAGATCCCGCAGCTCGGACCGCGACAAGCCCGTCCGGGGCAGGTCCTTCTGAGGGGACAGGCTCATCCGGCGCGGCAACGGCGGGTCGACGCAGATGGGGGCGGTGGCGGCCGGATCGGCGACGTCGCCGAGTTCGGCTTCGATCGCTCGGGCCGCGCGGGCGGCGAAGACCGCTGCCTCCAGCAGGGAGTTCGAGGCCAGACGGTTCGCCCCGTGCACTCCGGTGCACGCGACCTCACCGACGGCGTAGAGCCCAGCGATGCTCGTGCGCCCAGCGAGGTCGGTGGCGATGCCGCCCATGAAGTAATGGGCGGCCGGGGTGACGGGAATGAGATCGTGGGCGGGGTTCAGCCCGTGGGCGGCAAGTCCGCGAGTGATGCTGGGGAACTGGTCCGCGAACTCCGGGACGAGCCTGGCATCGAGGAAGCAGGGCCGACCGTTCTGGGCCACCGACCGGCGGTGCAGGGCCAGGGCCACGACATTGCGCGGGGCCAGCTCGGCCCGGTCGTCGACCTCAGGCAGGAAGCGTCGGCCCTGCTCATCGACGATCCGCGCACCGGCACCGCGGACGGCCTCGGAGATGAGGAACCCGGGTCCGGCCAGCGCGGTCGGGTGGAACTGGAAGAACTCGAGGTCGCGCACTGTCGCACCGGCCCGGAGTGCCGCGGCCAGACCGTCCCCGGTCGCCGCCGCCGGGTTCGTCGTATGCGCGAAGACCTGCCCGGCGCCTCCGGTGGCGAGCACGACCGCATCGGCGGCCAGATGCTCGATCCGGCCATCGCGCAGGACGGTGATGCCCGTGACGCGCTCCTGGGGTCCAGGTTCGGATGCGGACTCCCCGCGCTCGCCGGACGTCTCGGCGACGAGGTCGAGGAGCATCGTGTGCTCGAGCACGCGCACTCGCCCGGTGCCCGCCTCGGCGCGCTGGGCAGTGCCCGACTCGGCGTGCTGGGCAGTGCCAGTCTCGGCGCGCAGGCGATCGCACAGGGCCGCACCGATCGCACGACCGGTCGCATCGCCGCCGGAGTGGAAGATGCGCCGATGGGAATGGGCCCCCTCCATCCCGCGGGACCAGGCGCCGGTCGGGTCCGTGTCGAACTCGACGCCCGCTTCGGCGAGGGAGACGATGGCTTCACCGCCGGCCTCACAGAGGACGCGCACCGCGGACTCATCGCAGTGGCCGGCCCCGGCGGCGAGGGTGTCGGCGATATGGGAGGCGACCGTGTCCTCTGTCCCGATGACCCCGGCGATCCCGCCCTGGGCCCAGGCGGTGTTCGACTCGCCGAGGCCGCCCTTGGTCACCAGCGTGATGGCATGACGACCGGCCAGCTGCAGCGCCGCGGTCAGCCCGGCGATGCCGGAGCCGATGATGATGACGTGTCCCACGGGCTCAGACCCGCGGCTTCGCGGCGAGCATGCGTGTCAGCGACTCGCGGGCGGGATCGGCCACAGAGTCGTCGACCGAGATCTGATTGACGACCTCACCGTCGATGAGCGACTCGAGCACCCAGGCGATGTAGCCGGGGTGGATCCGGTACATCGTCGAACACGGGCAGATGACGGGATCGAGGCAGAAGATCGTGTGCTGCGGATGCTCGGCGGCCAGCCTCTGGACGAGGTTGATCTCCGTGCCGATGGCGAAGGTCGTCGGCTCATCCGCCTCGGCGATGGCCTTCGTGATGTATGCGGTCGAGCCGGACTCATCGGCGGCGGCCACGGTCTCGCGCGGGCACTCGGGGTGGACGATGACGCGGACGTTCGGATGTTCGGTCCGGGCCTTGTCGATCTGGGCGGGGGCGAAGCGCTTGTGCACGGAGCAGAAGCCCTGCCACAGGATGACGCGGGCGTCCTCGAGGTCATCGACGGTGTTGTTGCCCAGGGGTCGGGCCGGGTTCCACAGCGGCATCTCGTCGAGCCCGATGCCCATATTCACCGCTGTATTGCGGCCGAGGTGCTGGTCGGGGAAGAACAGGACCCGCTGACCGCGTTCGAACGCCCACTCGAGGACCACCTCGGCGTTGGACGAGGTGCACACGATGCCGCCGTTGCGGCCGCAGAAGCCCTTGATCGCGGCCGAGGAATTCATGTAGGTGACAGGGATGACCGGGACCCGGCCGTCGGCATCGGGTTCGGTGCCGAAGACCTCGGCCAGCTGCTCCCAACAATCCTCGACCTGGTCGATCGAGGCCATATCGGCCATCGAGCAGCCGGCGGCGAGGTTGGGCAGGATGACCGACTGGTTCGGCTTCGAGAGCAGATCGGCGGTCTCGGCCATGAAGTGCACGCCGCAGAAGACGATCGCCTCGGCCTCCGGATGGTTCTGGGCGGCGCGGGCGAGCATGAACGAGTCGCCGATGTAATCGGCGTGCTCGACGACCTCGACGCGCTGGTAGTGATGTCCGAGCATGACCACCCGGTCGCCGAGGGTCTCCTTGGCGGCGCGGATCCGGGCATCGAGCTCCTCGGCCGAGGCCTGCTTGTACTCCTCGGGGATCTCGCCCTGACGCGGGGCTTCGGCCGGGATCGTGTCGGCCAGCGAGGCTCCGGGGCCGTAGCCGGGGCGGACATCGACGTCCCACGGGGCGTCGAGCAGCTCCGTCGAACACATGTCGTCCTTCGACCCGGTCTTCGAGATGTCCTTGAGTGTGAGTTCGATCGAAGCTGTTGTGGTCATCATCGTCCTTCGCGTCGGTGGGCGGCTTCCGGCGGTGCAGTTGCCCGCCGGGAGACGGCCGGAATACTTTGCGCAGAACTGAGCTAAATTGTTTGCGCAGATGTGAGCTTAATGGTCTCGGACTGCCGTTGACAACTCCGACCCCGGTCGAAGGGCCGATGGCGGAGTCGGTATGGGCGGGGGTGCGCGGGATGTTCTAGGCTGGAGTCTGGCTCGCAATCCGAGTCGATGCGCACTGCGGTGGGCGCCCGTGAAGGGATCAGCTGCTTCCGACCGGAGCACAGGTTCCGACCCGCCCGCACCTGCACCGACGACATCGAACCACCGAAGGATTCCCATGCCCGATGCGGCACATCTGAACCAGACAGCACCAGCGGACCCGACGTCGAGCTCGACGCCGAATACCGCCGAGGAGACGCCCCCGTACGGCGGACAGGCGACCGGCGCGGCGCCCGGCGGCGCGAAGGCTCATGCGGCCCCGCCTCGGCGGGTGCGCACCCTCGACCTCATCAAGGCCAAGGCCGAGGGCCGGCGCTGGGCGATGCTGACCAGCTACGACCAGTACACGGCCGCGCTGTTCGAGAAGGCCGGGGTCGAGGCCCTGCTCGTCGGCGATTCGGCGGCGAACAACGTCTACGGCCACGCCACGACCCTGCCGGTGACCGTGGACGAGCTCATCCCGCTGGCCCGCGCGGTCGCCTCGGCGACGTCACGGGCGCTCATCGTCGCGGACCTGCCCTTCGGCAGCTACGAGATCTCCGACGAACAGGCCGCGGCCACGGCCGTGCGGTTCATGAAGGAAGCCGGCGTCCACGCGGTCAAACTCGAGGGCGGGGCGCGGATGGCCTCTCGGATCAAGGCGATCACCTCGGCGGGAATCCCCGTCATGGCCCATATCGGCTTCACCCCGCAGGCCGAGCACAACCTCGGCGGGTACAAGGTCCAAGGCCGCGGTGAGGCCGGGGCCGCACTGCTCGACGATGCTCGGGCCGTCGCCGAGGCCGGTGCGTTCTCCGTGGTCATGGAGATGGTCCCCTCCGGCCTGGCCGGGCAGGTCACGTCCGAGCTGTCGATTCCGACCGTGGGCATCGGCGCGGGGGCCGAAACCGACGCTCAAGTCCTCGTCTGGCAGGACATGGCCGGGCTGACCACGGGCCGTCCTCCGCGCTTCGTCAAACGCTACGCCGATCTGCATTCCGTGCTCACCGAGGCCGTCGGGACCTATGTCGACGAGGTCAAGTCTGGGGTCTTCCCCGAACCGGAGCGGGGCTTCGACTGATGGAGGTCGGAGGCATCCAGGCGCTGCGTCGGTGGCGGGCGCGGCAGTCGGGACGAGTGGGCCTCGTGCCGACGATGGGCGCCCTGCACTCGGGGCACCAGGCGCTCATGACCCGCGCCCGGGCCGAGTCCGATCTGGTCGTGACCTCGATCTTCGTCAATCCGCTGCAGTTCGGTGCCGATGAGGACTTCGTTCAGTACCCGCGCCCGATCGCGTCCGACCTGGCCAAGTGCGAAGAGGCCGGAGTCGACTTCGTCTTCGCACCGGCGCTGGGGGAGATGTACCCCTCGGCGCCCGAGGTCAGGGTCGTGGCCGGGCGGATGGGTGCGGTCTTCGAAGGTGAGGCCCGGCCCGGGCACTTCGACGGTGTGCTCACGGTCGTGGCCAAGCTGTTCAATCTGATCAAACCCGATGTCACGGTGTTCGGACTCAAGGACATCCAGCAGTTCTGCCTGGTCAAACGCATGATCGCCGACCTCGACTTCGATATCGAGATCATCGGACTGCCGGTGGTGCGTGACGCCGATGGCCTGGCGATGTCGAGCCGCAACGAGTACCTCTCACCGTCGGATCGGGAGCGGGCCCTTGCGATTCCGCGGGCCCTCGATGCCGCCGCCGAGGTGGCCGCGGGAGGGGCCCGGGAAGGGGCCGCCTCGGGAGGGGCCGCCTCGGGAGGGGCCGACTCGGGGGAGGCCGTCGTCGAGTCGGTTGCGGACGGCGTCCTGCCCGAGGCGATCGAGTCGGCTGCGCGTGCGGTGCTCGAGTCGGCGGCCGAGCGCGGGGAGCTCGACATCATCTACCTCAGCCTCGTCGATGCGTCGACCCTGCGGCCCTGTCCGGCCGACTTCCGGGGCTCGGCGCTGCTGCTCGTCTCCGCCACCGTCGGCGGCACCCACCTCATCGACAACCTGCCGCTGGAATTCTGAGATCCACCGGGCGGCAGGATCTCGCCCCGCCGGCCGAATTCCCCCGGTGACGGGGCGCCGATCGATCCCCGAACACACGGGGAACCGCCTTGATACGGAATTGTGATGGGTATATTAACTTTCTGTTAGCCCCCTGAAATATTCGTATGCCAACGAATCCTCTATTTCTTGACAATTGTGGTTTCGGGAATTCGGCGGCAATTGCGAAACCCTTGTTCTGAATGTCCGCTGAGAATAGACTCCCAATCAGCAAAGCGAAAAAACGCCTTGTCAATTCGCTGTAGCCGAAGGAGAGAAGCGACATGCAAAGCCAAGACCTATGGTCGGTCCTGACGAAGGTCGGACTGGCAATCGTCATTCTCATTGTCACCTGGATCCTCGCCGCCATCGTCAAATGGGCGATCGGCAAACTCGTCACCAAGATTCCCGCTCTTCAGCGCGATGGCAGCAATGGGCAGCAGATCGGAAAATCGGTCGGACAGATCGCCGGACTGATCATCTGGCTGCTCGGACTCATCGCTGTTCTCCAGCTCTTCGAACTCGATCAGGTCCTCACTCCGCTGCAGGGTCTGCTCGACGGAATCTTCGGATTCCTGCCCAACATCATCGGCGCCGGTTTCATCTTCTTCATCGGCTTCGTGTTCGCGAAGATCGCCAAGCAGCTCATCCAGACGGCCCTCGGGGCCGTGGACCTGACCAAGCTCACGGCAAAGTTCCGTTCGCTGGGCGATAAGGCCACCGGCGTCGTCGACGACTCGATGGGCGGCGGCCGGCCGCAGCCCGATGTCGCCGCACAGCAGACGGCCCAGGGCCAGCAGGGCATACCCCCGCGGCAGGCCCCGAACGCCGCTGCCGAGACGAATGCGAAGATCTCGAATCTCATCGGCAACCTCGTCTTCGGGATCATCATCATCGTGGTGGCGATCGCGGCACTGCAGGTGCTCGGGATCAAGGCGATCTCCGATCCTGCCCAGCAGATGCTGCAGATCTTCCTCAACGCGATCCCGCTCATCATCGCCGCCGGCATCCTGCTGGCCATCGGCTTCGTCATCGCGAAGTTCCTCGGCAATCTGCTCGAGCAGATCCTCGAGGGCATCGGCACCGACAAGGCCATCAACGAGATCGGCATCGTGCCCGAGGGCACGAGCGCCTCGAACGTGATCACGCGGATCGTCCAGGTCGCGATCATGATCTTCTTCGCGATCATGGCCACGCGGATGCTCGGCTTCCCCGAGATCACGAACATCCTCAACGAGATCCTCGACCTCGGCGGCAGCGTCCTGTTCGGAGCCGCGATCATCGCCGCCGGCTTCCTCATCGCCGCGCTCATCGGCAAGTTCATCACGAACAGCCTCGCGTCGAAGGTGCTGCGCTACTCGGCGATCGCACTGTTCATCGCCATGGGCCTGCGCTATATGGGGTTGGCCGACTCGATCATCAACCTCGCCTTCGGCGCGGTGGTCATAGGCGGTGCCGCGGCAGCGGCCCTGGCCTTCGGCCTCGGCGGTCGGGACGCGGCCGCGAGAATGCTCGGCAAGGTCGACCTCGACGAGGCCGCGGGTGCCGCGAACACCGGCGGTGACGGCCCCGGTGCGACCGGCGGTGGTGTTGGCGCCTCCGGTGCCTCGAACAGCGGCCCGGGTGCGACCGGCGGCCCGGACACGCCTGGCACGAACGGAGGGGCCGCCTCGGCGGGTGATCCTCAGAACTGACGCACTGAACCGCTCCGCGACCGGCACCTGAGACCGGGCGTGCCAAGGGGTGGGGGCGTCGGGAAGATCTCGACGCCCCCACCCTCTTGTCGTCCCCCGCTCACGGGGATCGGACGTCTCGGTCCGAAGCGTGGGCGGGCGGTCAAGCTCCGTTTGTGGTCAATGCACCGAGGAGATTCCGCCGATTTCGCGGATCCACCTCGGCGGAATGACCACAAACCGCGGGTGAGAGGGGGTGGGACTGAGCTCGGGATGCCATGCTTCAGACGCGGTCGCCTCAGATCGGGATCGCGATGACGGCGATGCCGATGATCAGGAGGATGACCGCCGAGGCGGCTTCGATGAAGAAGTCGGCGCTGCGGTGGGCCATCGCGGAGGCCGCCAGGCTCGCCGTCAGCGCCAGGACGATCTGATAGGCCAGCAGCACTCCGAGGACGACGGCGATGAGCAGAGCGTAGTCGACGCCGGTCGGCGACGCCGGGACCAGCGTCGGCAGGATGGCCAGGAAGAACAGTCCGACCTTCGGGTTGCTCAAGGACGAGAGGATCCCGCGGCGGTAGGACACGATCGATCGCAGGTGGCCCCACGAGTTCGACTCCATGGCCGTGGCGATCTCACTGACCGGTCCTGCGACGACATCGCCGTTCGGTTCGGCAGCCGATGCCGACGACTGCGCCGATGCAGCCGCCCCCGATGCCGACGCGGCCGAGTGCGCCGATGCCGCCCCCGGCGCCGATGCAGCCGCCCCCGGCGCCGACGACTGCGCCGACGGCGTGGACGCTGACAGGCTGCGACGGAGCAGGACCGCCTGCCTGGCGGCGAGGACCCCGAGGAAGCACAGGTAGAGCCCGCCGACGATCTTGAGCACCTGCACCGCCGCCGGGTAGACGGTCAGCAGCGCGGAGACCCCCGTCAATGCGAGCACCATCCAGATGACGGTGCCGGTGGCCGTGCCGAGCGCATAGACCAGCCCGGCCCTCCGCCGCAGTGAGGACAGGCGGATCGTGAGGATCGTCTCGGGCCCGGGCGTGACCGCAAGAGCGGCAGCGGCACCGGTGATGGTGAGGATCTCGGGACCGGTCACGGCTCTCCTTCGAAAGAATCGGGCGGGATGGGGCAGCTCCTCCATTCTGGACGCCGATACCGATCGGGAAAAGCAATGGATTGCGAATGATCATCAGGCACGGCCGAATGATGGCCATCGGCTAGGCTGAGCCCATGTGGGACCTCAACCGGCTCCGGATCTGGCGCGCCGTCGTGGCCACCGGCTCCGTGGTCGCGGCCGCGAAGAACCTCAACTACACGCCGGCGACGATCAGTCAGCACATCACCACCTTGCAGAAGAGCGTCGGCGCACCCCTGTACCACCGGTCCGGGCGCGGCATCGAGATCACCGAGTTCGGCAAGCGCCTGGCCGAGGACTCCGGTGAGGTCTTCGCCTCCGTGGCCAAACTCGATGAACTCGTCGACAGCTTCAACACCGTCAGCCGGCCCCGCATGCGCATCGCCGCCTTCGCCTCCTTCAGCGCCCGCCTGCTGCCGGGCATCATCGAATCCGTGGCCGGTGACCATCCGAACCTGCGCTTCGACATCCAGCTGAACGAACCGGCGAGGAGCCGTCGCAGCCACTGCCTCATCGAGATCCGCAGCGAGGTCCCGCAGGACGGGGAGACCCACCTGCCGGAGATGACGCGAGTGGGCCTGTTCGACGACGAATACCGAGTCGTCGTCTCCGATCGCCACGAGTTCGCCGGACGTGAGTCCGTGCCGTTCAAGGACCTCGAGGACCAGCCGTGGGTCGACTACGACCTGTGGTCGGGTCCCACCAGCCGGGTCGTCGACCTCGCCTGCGCCGCGGCCGGTTTCGAACGCCGGAACTTCGCGGCCTCCGAGGACGACCATGCGGCTCTGGCGCTCGTGTCCTCCGATCTCGCGATCACCGTGCTGCCGCGGCTGTCGACGCTGCAGCTGCCGCCCGGGCTCGTCGCCGTGGCCCTCACCGATCCCGAGCCGGTCCGGCGCGTGGTCATGCACGTGCGTGAGCGAGACGCCCACCTGCCGCATG
>DWZN01000183.1 GCA_019117545.1 Candidatus Brevibacterium intestinavium | reverse complement strand
GACCGTCCGCCCACTCTCGCCACGAGACTCCGCTCACCGCCTTGCAGCCTCGCCCGGCCGTGGACGTAGGCGTCGGCACCGAGCTCCTCGACGAGGTCGACGGTGATTTCGAGGCCGTGCTCGGCCCCGGTGCGCAGATCCTCGGGCCGGATGCCGACAGTGACCGTCGTGCCGGTCAGCTGCCCGCGCTGGGATTCGGTGAGTTCGAGATCGACGTCGCCGAGGCGCAGCGACGACTCCTCGACCGGGGCCTCGAGGAGGTTCATCGCCGGAGAGCCCATGAAACCGGCGACGAACAGGTTCGCCGGTCGGTCGTAGAGATTCGCGGGCGTGTCCACCTGCTGCAGACGACCATTGTCGAGCACGGCGACCCGGTCGCCCATCGTCATCGCCTCGACCTGGTCGTGCGTGACGTAGACGGTCGTGACCCCGAGACGGCGAGTCAGGGACGCGATCTGGGCGCGGGTCTGCACCCGCAGCTTCGCGTCGAGGTTCGACAGCGGTTCGTCCATGAGGAAGACCTGCGGGGAGCGGACGATCGCCCGGCCCATGGCCACGCGCTGTCGCTGCCCGCCGGACAGGGCCTTCGGCTTCCGGTCGAGGAAGGGCTCGAGATCGAGAAGCTGCGCGGCCTCCTGCACTCGCTGATCGCGTTCCTGCCGTCCGACGCCGGCGATCTTGAGCGCGAACGCCATGTTCTCCCGCACGGTCATATGCGGATAGAGCGCATAGTTCTGGAACACCATGGCGATATCGCGTTCGCGCGGGGACAGCTGAGTGACATCGTCCTCGCCGATGCGGATGCGGCCGGCGTCGACGGGCTCGAGCCCGGCGAGCATGCGCAGGGTGGTGGACTTCCCGCACCCGGAGGGACCGACGAGGACGAGGAACTCGCCATCGGCGATGTCGAGACTGATCTCGTCGACGGAGGGTGCCAGCGCCTCGGGGTACTGACGCAGTGCTTTGTCGAAGGTGACTGTGGCCATTTTTCTCAACCTTTCGCGGATGCGGAGGCATCCGATGATCGCCGGTGATCGTGCAGTGAGTTCTGGTCGGTGGACAGTGAGTGTTCGCGTGCAGTGGATCTGGTGACGTCGTGCGTATAGGACCGGTACTGCTGCCGCACCCGAGACGGTCTCGGGTGCAGGGTGGCGACGAGTTCGACCGGCCACTTCGGCAGTCTTCCGGTCAGTGTCCACGCAGCCTGCCTGGCAGCGCCGATGGCCACGTACTCGGCCTGTTCGGGGACGTCGATGGGTACCGTGAAGATGTCTCTGGCGACCTCCCGAACGGCCGGGTTGCGTGCGGCCCCACCGATGAGCAGCAGCCGCCGGGCGTCCAGGCCCTGGGACTGGACCGCGTCGAGGCCGTCGGCGAGACCGCACAGCATGCCTTCGACGAACGCTCGAGCGACGTTCTCGGCCGAAGCGTTCGCCAAGGTCATCCCCTCGAGCCGGGCGGTGGCATCGGGCAGGTTCGGGGTGCGCTCGCCTTCGAAGTAGGGCACGAGCGTGATGCCGTTCGCGCCCGGGGACGATGCCAGCGCCAAAGCTGCGACCTCGTCGTGGCTGATGCGCAGCAGTGTGCTGGCCGAGACGAGGACGCGCGCGGCGTTGAGGGTCGCGACCAGGGGCAGACGACCGCCGTCTGCGGAGGCGAAACCGGCGACCGTTCCGCTCGCATCGGCGATGGGCAGCTCGGTGGTGCCGAAGACCGTGCCCGAGGTGCCGATGGAGATGACGACGTCGCCGGAGGTCACCCCGAGTCCGAGTGCCGCCGCCGCATTGTCCCCGGCCCCGGGGCCGACGAGGAGGCCCTCCGTCGTCCGCCCGGCAGGCTCGTGGTCTCCGAGGACGCGGGGGAGGATGATCGCCGAGGCGGTGGCGACCCCCGAGGCGGCTCCTGGAACGGCCGCGTGTCCGCCCTCCGCCGCGTGTCCGCCCTCCGTCGCCGGACCGCTCTTCGCCGCGGGTGCCCCGCGCGCCTCGCGGGCGGCGGTTCCGAACGCGGTCCGGAACAGATCGAGATCGTAGCGACCGGTCTCAGGATCGAAATAGGCCGTGCCGCTGGCATCGGAGGCATCGGTGACCAAGGCCTCGAGCACCGGGCCCCGGGCGGAGCAATCGGCCGGTCCATAGCCGAGGAATCGCCAGGTCAGCCAGTCGTGGGGGAGGGCGACGGCAGCGACCCGGGACGCATTGTCGGGTTCGTTCTCGCGCAGCCAGCGCAGCTTCGCCCCGGTGAACGAGGCGACGGGCAGGACTCCGGTGCGGGCAACGAAGTCCTCGGCCCCGACCTCGGCGATGAGATCGCGGGCGGCGGCATTGCTGCGCAGATCGTTCCACAGAAGCGCGTCGCGGATGACGCGTCCCTGGCTGTCGAGGGCGATGAGCCCGTGCTGCTGGCCGCTGATGCTGACCGCGGCCACATCGTCGAGGCCCCCGGCGGCGGCGATCGCCGTCTGCAGCGCGGTCCACCACTGCTCGGGATCCACCTCGGTGCCGGGCGGGTGCGGGGCCGAACCGGTGCGCACGACGGCTCCGGAGTCGGCATCGGCGATGACGATCTTGCAGCTCTGCGTCGAGGAGTCGACTCCGGCGACGTACCTGCGGGCCGCGGTCATCGTTGCTCCTCGTCCGCTGCCGACAGGTCCTTCGCCGAGTCGTCCGCTGCCGACTCGTCCTTCGCCGAGTCGTCCACGGCTGCGTCGACCGTCGCAGCCCCGTCGAGCAATGCCTCTTCCACCCCGGTATCGCCCTGCCCTGCTTCGTCGAGCAGCGCATCGGCCAGGGCCCGGTCGATGACGGCGATGTCGAGGATCTTCGCCGCGCAGGCCGCCCGCACCGCCCGGGCCCGTTCGGCGCCGCGGGCGACTCCCACGGTCGTCGTGGCGCGGCGCAGCTGGTCGAGGGAGACGGCGATGACCCGGTCGTCGATCGTGGTCACATCCCGGCCGGCGGCGTCGAAGAGCCGTCCGGACACCTCGGCGATGGCACCGTCGTCGATGCCGGACTGCCGCTGTACCGGTGTGCACTTCTCCCACACCGAGGACAGGCCCTCGGCCCAGGAGGCGACGGAGACCACCGCGAGGTCGAGGTCATCGGCGGCGGCGAGAGTGCCGGAGATCTCGGGCAGGGCACGCAGATCCGCGGCGGTCTCGGCCTCGGTGACCAGCAGCGGAGCCGGCAGGCGGACCATGCTCACCGCATGATCCTGACCCAGCCGGGTGAAGATCTCGGCGCTTGGCCGATGCGATTCCAGGCGCAGGGCCCCGGCGAGCTGGACGATCGTGCACCGGGGCAGGGCAGTGGTGAAGGCGGCGGCGGAGTCAAGGGTCCGTGACCAGGACAGGCCGATGCGCATCCCGGGCCGGGCCTGCCGGCCGACCAGCGCCAGGGCGGCCCGCCCCATCTGCTCGGAGGCATCGGCGTCGTCGGGGATGTCGACGATGACGACCGAACTCAGCCCCAGCGCCGAGGCGATGCGTTCGTCCGCGCCGTCCTCCTCACCGGCATCGGCCTCGATCGTGATCGTCACGACACCGGTGTCGACGGCCTCGGCGAGGAGCCGGGCGACCTGGAAGCGGCTGAGCCCGTTGGCCTTGCCGATCTCGACCTTCGACCGGCCCTCGAGGTAGTGATCGCGGGCCAGCTGCGCGAGAAAACGGCGGTGGCGGGCGGTGGGCACCGTGGACACGGTCCTCCCTTCGGCGGCGACGACATTGTGTTCGCTCATATGTGAAGTGTTGCACATCTGATGGGTTCGTGACACAGTATTGCACATATGAGCACCGACGCTCATATGATTTTCTCGCAGCGAACCCGACGGCGGGCAGCAATCCCGCGAAGACGAGGGAAGGCACAACGATGAAACACCTGATCACCGGCCGAGGCGCCATCTGGGCGGCCATCGGCATGGTCGGAGCACTCGCACTGTCCGGATGCGGTGGTGCCGGCGGCAGCGGCGGCGGAGGAGGCGATGAGGTCAACGTCCTCATGGTCAACAACCCGCAGATGAAGGACCTGCAGAAGCTCACGGCCGACCACTTCACCGAGGACACCGGCATCAAGGTCAACTACACCGTGCTGCCCGAGAACGAGGTGCGGGCGAAGATCGGACAGGAGTTCTCCGCTCAAGCCGGCAACTACGACGTCGCTTCGATGTCGAACTACGAGATCCCGACGTATGCGAACAACTCATGGCTGACACCGATGGACGAGGGCGTGGCCGATGCTGAGGGCTTCGACCAGGACGACATCCTCACCCCCATGGCGGAGTCGATGACCGTCGACGGCAAGATCTACGGCGAACCCTTCTACGGTGAGGGTTCGTTCCTCATGTACCGCACGGACATCTTCGATAAGGCCGGAGTCGAGATGCCCGAGAACCCGACCTGGGACGAAGTCGCCGAACTCGCCGCGAAGGTCGACGGAGCCGAGAAGGGCACGAAGGGCATCTGCCTGCGCGGTCTGCCCGGTTGGGGCGAGATGTTCGCCCCGCTGACGACCGTGGTCAACACCTTCGGCGGGACCTGGTTCGACGAGAACTGGGACGCGCAGGTCGATTCGAAGGAGTTCAAGGATGCCACGAACTTCTACGTCGACCTCATCAAGGACCACGGCGAATCCGGTGCCCCGCAGGCCGGATACACCGAATGCCTGACGAACCTGCAGCAGGGCAAGGTCGCCATGTGGTACGACTCGACGGCCGCCACCGGCACCCTCGAAGCCGACGACTCCCCGGTCAAGGGCAAGATCGGCTACGTCGCGGCCCCGGTGAAGGAGACGGATGCCAGCTCCTGGCTCTACACCTGGGCCTGGGGCATCCAGGCGGCGGGCAAGAACCAGGACGCGGCCAAGCAGTTCGTGGCCTGGGCGTCGTCGAAGGACTACGAGGAGACCGTGGCCGAGGAACTCGGCTGGCAGCATGTGCCGGCGGGCAAGCGGACCTCGACGTATGAGAATCCCGACTACCAGAAGGCCGCCGAGCCCTTCTACGAGCAGACCGAGGACGCCATCAACTCGGCCGATCCCGAGAACCCCGGCCTCCAGCCGCGGCCGACGCTGGGCGTGCAGTTCGTGACGATCCCGGAGTTCGCGGATCTGGCCACGGGCATCTCCGAGGACGTCAGCTCCGCCATCGCCGGACGCACCACCGTCGACAAGGCGCTGGAGAAGGGACAGAAGGACGCCCAGAAGGTCGGAGACAAGTACAAGAAGTGACCGATCGGCCTCGGGGTGCGAACCGTTCGCCCCGAGGCCTGCCCACCCACTCTTCTAAGGATGTGCGAAGTGTCAGCACCAGCCGCCGAGCGTGCCTCGCAGCCGATCACGCCGCCCAGACCCCGTGCCAAGGCCCGATGGCTCAAACGCGCCCCCATGCTGCCGGCGCTGATCTTCGTCATCATCGTCACCCAGATCCCGTTCGCGATCACCATCATCATCTCGTTCATGAACTGGAACGCGGCCTATCCGGACGACATCGGCTTCGGCACCGTCGACAACTACGTCACCGTCTTCACCGACGCCGATCTGCTGCGGGCCGTGCTCGTGACCGTCTCCCTCACCGTCGCCGTCGTGCTCGTCTCTGCTCTGCTGGGTCTGGGCATCGCCCTGCTGCTGGACCGAAAGTTCATCGGCCGCGGATTCGTCCGCACCCTGATGATCACCCCGTTCCTCGTCGTGCCCGTGGCCGCGGCGCTGCTGTTCAAGCACGCCATCTTCAACCCCTCCTACGGTCTGCTGGGCGGACTGCTGACGACCGTGTTCGGTGAGAACGCACCTCAGCCGGACCTGATGAGCTCGGCCCCGCTGGTGGGCATCGGCCTCGTCCTCGTGTGGCAGTGGACGCCGTTCATGATGCTCATCATGCTCGCCGGGCTCCAGTCCCGACCGATGGACGTCTACGAGGCGGCGCTCGTCGACGGTGCCGGACACTGGCAGACCTTCCGCTTCATCACCCTGCCCCACCTGCGCCGCTACATCGAGCTCGCCGCTCTGCTGGGCACGATCTACATCGTGCAGAACTTCGACATGGTCTTCACCATGACCTCCGGAGGACTGGGCACGGCGACCCTGCCCTACGTCATCTACCAGGAGTTCTTCGTCGCCCAGGACTACGGAGTGTCCTCTGCCGTCGGCGTCATCGTCGTCGCCGCCTCCCTCATCATCGCCACCTTCGCCCTGCGCACCGCATCCACCCTGCTCAAGGAGGAGAACTCATGAGCACCCCAGGCGTTTCGACCACCCTCGGCCGTGCCCCGGGCACGACCGCGAACCCCGCCCGCGACGAACCGGACGCACCGGGATCGGCAGACCCGCCTCGGCGGAAGGCGAACGCGCCGAGGCGGCCCGGGCAGGGACGCACCGGCAAGGTCCTGCTCGGCCTGCTGGCCTGGGCCATCGGGCTGGTCTTCGTGACCCCGCTGGCCTGGATGCTGCTGACCAGCCTGCACGCGGAGACCGATGCCTCGACGAACCCGCCGAGCTTCTTCGCCCCGCTGACGCTCGAGTCCTATATCAGCTTCTTCGGCGGCGGAAGCGGAGCGAACCCCTGGCCGTTCCTCATCAACTCGGCCGTCGCCGCGATCGTCTCGACCCTGATCGTGCTCGTTCTGTCGACGATGGCCGCCTATTCGCTGGCCATCCGCCGCATCGAACGCTGGTCGGATGTGCTGTTCTTCCTGCTGTCGACGAAGATGCTGCCGATGGTCGCCGGTCTCCTGCCCGTCTACCTCGTGGCGAAGTCCCTCGGCATCCTCGACACCTGGCTGCTGCTCATCATCGTCTACTCGGCGATGAACATGCCGATCGCGGTGTGGATGATGCGGTCCTTCCTCGCCGAGGTGCCCGTCGAAGTCCTCGAAGCCGCCGAACTCGACGGGGCGAAGCTCCCACGCGTGTTCGCTCAGATCCTGCTGCCGCTGACCGCGCCCGGCCTGGCCGCCACCGCGCTGATCTGCTTCATCTTCTCCTGGAACGAACTCCTCTTCGCCACCGTGCTCACGTCCACGGCTGCCTCGACGGCGCCGGTGTTCCTCACCAGCTTCGTCACCTCCAAGGGGCTGTTCCTGTCCCAGGTGTCGGCGGCCTCGCTGGTGATCTCCGTGCCCGTGCTCGTGGCCGGAATCGCCGCGCAGGACAAGCTCGTCCAGGGCCTGTCGATGGGCGCGGTCAAATGAGCGCCGAGCCCGAACCGATCCCCGCGCGGCCCGGCGCCGAGGCTCGACCGTCGCACACCCACCACCGGCTGAAGGAGACCCCATGACATCGAACGAACGGGAAGACCGGCTGCCGTTGAACGCGCAGAATCTGCCGGCGCTGTCCGAGAGCGGCATCAGCGTTCCCGACTACGACAGGTCTGCGGTGACCCCGGGGATCGTCCACTTCGGTGTCGGCGGTTTCCACCGGGCGCATATGGCGATGGTCGTCGACGATCTGCTGCGGGCCGGTCTCGCCCGGGACTGGGGGATCGTCGGCGCCGGCGTCCTCGCCCACGACGCGGTCATGCGCGATGCCCTGGCCGCACAGGACCACCTGTACACACTGACCCTCAAACACCCCGATGGGGTGAAGGAGAGGCGGGTGATCGGCTCGATCATCGACTACCGCTTCGGGCCCGACGATCCGCAGGGACTGCTCGCTCTGCTCACGGACCCGGCCATTCGCCTCGTCTCCCTCACCGTCACCGAGGGCGGCTACAACGTCCACCCCGTCACCGGCGAGTTCGTCAGCGACGACCCGACCATCGTCGCCGACGTCGCGGCCCTGAGAGCGGGCGCGGCACCGGCCACGGTCTTCGGCTATGTCGTCTCGGCGCTGCGGCACCGCAGGGAGCAGGGCATCGAGCCGTTCACCGTGCAGTCGTGCGACAACATCTCCCATAACGGCCGGGTCGCGAAGCAGATGTTCTCCGCCTTCGCCCGCCTCGTCGATGAGCGGCTGGCCGAGTGGATGGATGCCCACGTGGCATTCCCGAACTCGATGGTCGACCGCATCACCCCGGCCACGACCGACGACGATCGGGCCGAACTGCGCTCGGACACCGGCGTCGTCGACGCCTGGCCGGTCGTGGCCGAACCCTTCTTCCAATGGGTGCTCGAGGACGCTTTCACCGCCGGTCGGCCGCCCTACGAAGAAGCCGGAGTCCAGCTCGTCGACGATGTCCGACCCTATGAGCACATGAAGCTGCGCCTGCTCAACTCCGGACATCAGGGACTGGCGTACTTCGGTCTGCTCGGCGGCTACACCTTCGCCCACGAGGCGATGGCGAACCCGGACATCGCCGCCTACCTGCGCAGATACATGGACGAAGAGGGCACCCCGAGCCTGGCGCCCTTGCCCGGCATCGATCTGGACGCCTACAAGGACTCCCTGATCGAGAGGTTCAGCAACCCGGAGATCCGTGACACGCTGGCCCGCCTCGGGGCGGAATCATCGGACCGGATCCCCAAATGGCTGCTGCCTGTGGTCATCGACAACCTCGCCTCCGGCCACCCCGTCGAGGTGGCCGCCGCCATCTGCGCCTCCTGGGCCCGGTACGCCGAAGGACACGATGAGACCGGCGGCCGGTTCACCATCGTCGACCGATACGCCGAGCAGCTGCAGACGGTCGCAGCGACCCAGGCCGAGGACGATCTTGCCTTCGTCCGGCAGGAACAGTTCTTCGGTCATCTGGCAGATCAGCCGCGGTTCACCGAACCCTATCGGGCGGCGCTGGCCTCGCTGCACGAACGCGGGGCCAAGGAGACAGCCCGCCGCCTGGCCGCCCACGAGCCGCTCTGAGAATCCGGGCCTGAGCCCGCCGCCGACCGGCCCCGCCGCCGACCGGTTCCCTCAGGCAGAGCGTCTAGCATGGAGACATGCTGTCATCTCGCCTGAGCATCCTGGCTCTGACCACGACCCTCGCGCTCGTCGGCTGCTCCGGTGGGGCCTCGAGCCCCGACTCCGAGAGCTCCGAGGGCCAGTCATCGGCCCGAACCGGTTCGCAGTCCCAGGCCGGACCGCAGTCCGAGGGACAGACGGATCTGTCCGATCCCGCGAAGGCGGACCCGGCCGATTACAGGGACGAGGCCGAGGACATCGTCGGTGACTTCTCCGATGAGGAACTCGCCGGGTCCCTCATCATCGGCACCTGGGAGGACGCGAACACCCAGACGGCGGTGGACATGGTCGAGCAGAACCACCTCGGCGGGGTCATCGTCATGGGCTATAACCTGTCGGAGAACCCGACGACCGAGCAGGTCACGGACATGACCGAGCAGATCTCGGCCGCGCGCACGCAGGGCCAACCGGTGTCGATCGGGGTCGACCAGGAAGGCGGCCCGGTCTCCCGCCTGTCCACGGCCGCCCTGCCGTTCCCGCCGCTCATGGCCCTGGCCGCCGCCGACGACTCCGAACTCGTCACCGAGGCCACGACGGTGCAGGCGGCGAACCTCACCGACCTCGGCTTCTCCATCGACTTCGCCCCCGATGCGGACGTGACCACGGGACCGGATGACGTGACGATCAACGTCCGTTCGGCCGGCACCGACCACAAGGACGCCGCCGAGGTGGTCGCCGACGCCGTCGACGGCTACCGGGCCGGCGGGGTCGCGAGCTCAGCCAAGCACTTCCCGGGACACGGCCGCCTCGGCGTGGATTCCCACGAGAGCCTGCCGGTGTCGAAGAAGTCGATCGAGGAACTCGAGGACACGGACCTGCTGCCGTTCAAGTCCGCCGTCGAGGCCGATGTGCCGATGGTGATGATGGGCCACATCGGGCTGCCCGATGCGAAGACGACTCCGGCGACGCTGAATGACAAGGCGTACTCGGCGCTGCGGGACACCCTCGGCTTCGACGGCGTCATCACCACCGATGCGCTCAACATGAAGGCGGTGCCGCAGAACCTGGAAGGCGGTGAGACCGTCAAGGCGCTCGCCGCCGGGGCCGATATCGCGCTCATGCCGCCGGACTCGTCGGCCGCGCAGAAGGCGATCGTTGCGGCCATGGGCGACGGGACGCTGGAGAAGGACGACCTCGTCGAGAAGTCCGAGCGGGTCGTCGCCATGCAGCTGGCCACCGCCGATGCACAGAAGGCCGTGCAGTCAGACGGCGAGTCCGGGAACTCGGCGGATTCTGACGAGGACCAGCAGAAGGTCCTCACCGAGGTGGCCGAGAAGTCACTGACCGTGCTCAGGGGCGAATGCTCCTTCGCCGGCACCGACGCGATCTCGATCGTCGGCGGCAGTGAGGAGGAGCAGGCCGATCTGCGCCAGGCCGCCGAGGACGTCGGCCTCGAGGTCGGATCGGGCGGAACGTCGGTGAGCCTGAGTCCGAAGACCTCCGCCGAGGTGGCCGTCGGCACGGCCGCCCCGTGGACGATGCGCAGCACCTCGGCCGCGACCGCGGTGACCGCCTACGATTCGAATCCCTATGCGCTCAAGGCCGTGGCGAAGTGGCTCAAGGGCGACCTCGAGGCGACCGGCACGCTGCCGGCCGACTACGACGGCAGCGACAAGGCCCCCGACTGCGGCTGAGCCCGCACGCCGACCGAGCTCAGGCGCCGGTTTCGACCGGGCGTTCGGGGTCGGCCGACCAGCCCGACCAGCTGGCGGGGTAGAGGCTCGCCTCGACTCCGGCCACAGCCAGGGCCAGGGCGTTGTGGCAGGCGGTGACTCCGGACCCGCAGTAGACGCCGACCGGCCCCTCGAGCGCACCCAGCGCGGAGAACCGCTCCCGCAGGGCGGCCTCGTCGAGGAAGGACCCCTGATGGACGTTGCCGGTGGCCGGGGCGCTCTTCGCCCCGGGAATGTGCCCGGCCCGCGGATCCATGGGTTCGGTCTCCCCGCGGAAGCGCTCGCCCGCGCGGGCGTCGAGCAGCACCCCGTCCCAGGCGGCCACGGCATCGGCGTCGATGACCGGCAGCGAGTTCGGGGAGATGGTGATGTGACTCGGTTCGAACTCGGGTGAGGCACCGGTCTCGAGCCGACCTCCGGCGGCTCGGTAGGCGCCCAGCCCGCCGTCGAGGACGCGGGCATTCAGTCCTGCCCAGCGCAGCAGCCACCAGGCACGCGCGGCGCCGAGGGAGGAGTTGTCGTCATAGACGACGACCTCGGTGTCGTCGGTGACGGCCCAGGAGCGGACGGTGTCCTGGAACTGTTCGGCGCTCGGCAGCGGGTGTCGGCCGGCCGTGGCCTCCGTGTTCGCATGGTCGGCGAGTTCGGTGTCGAGGTCGACGTAGATCGCGCCGGGAATGTGGCCGGCGGCGAAGTCGTCCCGGCCATCGGGCTTCGGCAGGGTCCAGCGGACGTCGAGCAGCCTCGGCGTCGGACCGGATGCCTGCAGCCTCAGCAGCTCTTCGGCGCTGATGAGGACATCGGAGCGGTTCATTTCGGTCTCCTTCTTCCGGGGTGATCAGGGTGGGCGGCGCAGGACCCGGCGCCGGCACCGCCGGCAGGCGGCGCAGGGCACGGTACCGCTCCGCTCATAGCCGGCGCAGGCATCACAGGGCGCGGGTCAGCAGCACGACGTGGCGTTCGCCGAGCCGGGTGAACACGAGTGTGGCCTTGTCTCCCTTCGGCAGTTTGAGCTGGCGTCGGACCTGGTCGGGCACGATGTCGGCGCCGCGCTTCTTGATCACGACCGAACCGATGCCGCGGCTGATGAGCTCCTTGCGCAGGCTCGCGATCTTCGCGGGCAGGACGTCGATGACCTCATAGGCGCTCACCCCCGCCGAGGCGGGACCGCTCGGTTCGACGTCGGTGGTCAGGTACGCGATCGTCGGGTGCACGCGCCGGGCCTCCAGCGGGCCGCACAGTGCGGTGACGAGTCCGGCCCGCACGATCGCCCCATCGGGCTCGAGCAGATAGGAGCCGAGCTCGCCGATGTCCGCCTCGTCGGCCTCGGGCAGATCGTCCTCGTGGACGAGCAGGGTGCGCTCTCCCATGACCAGTGCGCTGCGGCCCGGGCGCTGCCGGGCGGAGCCGAAGTAGAGGCAGACCTCGACGACCTCACCGTTGTGGGAGACCCACTGTGCTTCGGCGCCCTCGGGGATGAGCGCGTGGTCCAGTGCCGGGCCGAGCTTGACCCCGGCCGCCTCGGCCTCCTCGGCCCTGTCGACGACCCAGGACAGTGAGGGGGAGAAGGCTTCGGGGTCGCTGATCCGGGAGGTCGATCCGCGGCGGTCGGCCTTGCCGATGGTGCGGCGGGCCGGGTCGAACCACAGGGCGTCGAAGCCGGCCAGGTCGACGTCCTCGGCGCGGGCGTGTTCGACCGAGGCATCGGGCAGGTGTCGGAGGTTGAAGGCGGCGATGGCGGCGGTGACCTCATCGGCGTCGACGGCGGTCACCTGCGCGCCCATTCCGGAGAAGGCGATGGAATCGGCGCCGATCCCGCAGCCGAGGTCGGCGATGCGCAACGGCGCCTCGCCGTCGGTCGGTGGCGCCTCGCCGTCGGGTGCCGGTGCTTCGCCGTCGGTCGGTGGCGCCGAACCGTCAGCCGCGGCGGCATCGGCTTGAGCCGCATCCCCGATCAGACGCCGGGCGTGGTGGGCTGCCACGGGCAGCCGGGTGGCCTGGGCGAGTCCGTCGCGGGTGAAGAGCATGTCGTCTGCGAAGGGTCCGAGCTTCGCTGCCGCCTCCTTGCGCAGCCGCGCCTGGGTGAGCAGCGCGGCGGTCACCTCGGCGGAGTGGCCTTCCTTCCGCAGCGCCGAGGACCGAGCCAGTTCGTCGCCGGGCAGGTCGTCGATGCGGTCGAGCCGATCGAGGACGGCGACATCGAGCAGTTCGGTCAGTGTCTGCGGATCCATAGGCCTCACCCTATCGTCCGCGGGCGGACTCCCGGGCCAAGGCGTCTGCGGCTTCGGCCCACCCGGCGGCCGGGTCCTGGGCGCCGACCGCCGCGATCGACTGCCAGAGGAGGAGAACGGGCCACCAGGCCGCTTCGGCGTCGCTGAGCGCACGCACGGACTCGTATCCGTCCATCAGCGCGATCTGCGCGCTCCGCTCGGTCGGAGCCCAGTTGCGGAAGCGGGTGCCCAGGTACACGCTTGAGCGCGCGAGATCGAGGACCCGGTGGTCCAGGGTCATCTCATCGAAGTCGAGGATCGCTGCGATGGCGGAGCCGTCGACGAGGATGTTCGCCGACCGGAAGTCACGGTGGATCAGCTGAGGTGCGTCCTCGAAGGCGGGAGCCGCCTCGACCAGACTCCGCAGGGTCGCCGCGGCCTCCGGAGCGAGCCGATCGCCTCCGCGGCCCAGCCACGCGGCGATCCGGTCCTTCAGATCGGTGCCCTCAGCCGAGGAGACCGTCCGATCGCGTCGTCCTCTCCGCTGTCTCAGCGGTGGCGGAACCTCGCTGAGTTCGCCGAGGCGGTCGTGGAGATCCGCCAGAGCGCGACCGGCCGCTTCGACCGCAGCGAGATCGCTCGTGTCCAACCACTGTCCCGAGACCTCCGGCAGCACAGCCAGGGACAGCCGGCACCGGGGGCCTGCGACGACCACTCGGACCGCACCTTCGCGGCTGGGCACCGGGGACGCCACCGGCGCACCGGCCTCGGCGAGGCGGGAGAGGACCGTCGTCGTTGCGTGGAGACGGTCGAAGAGGCCGGCCTCCATCGACCATTTGATGACGAGGGGATCGTGCCCGACGCTGGTGGCCCAGGCGATGGCATTGTGGTCGCTGATGACCAGACGGTCGCACTCGCCGATGTCGAGCCCCCACACCTCGGCGAGGGTGTCGGCCAGCCACGCTCGCACGTGGGCGCGGTCGCGGAAGCCGAAGCGATCGGCGAGTGCGAGACCGGGATCGTGGGTCTCCCAGAGCATGGACAGTCCCTCAGGCAGCATGGCAACACTCTATGCGCACAGGCGGATGTGTCCGGGCATGAGCCGCCGGCACGTGTGTTCTGTGGTTGAGCCCGTCAATCAGTGCTGTAAGTTGTTGGCTGTGACGTTATTGACCGCCCGCGACATACGCGAGATAGCCGCTGACATCGGTCTGCGCCCGACGAAGCAGAAGGGGCAGAACTTCGTCATCGACCCCAATACCGTGCGCTCGATCGTCACCGCCGCCGGCCTCGAGGACGCCGCGAACGTCGTCGAGATCGGCCCCGGGCTGGGCTCGCTCACCCTCGGTCTGCTCGAGGCCGGGCACAGTGTCACGGCCGTCGAGATCGACGAGCTCCTCGCCGCCCGACTGCCGTACACCGTGGAGAGGTTCGCCGGCGCCGAGGCGGCCGACCGTGACCCCGAGACCGGCACCGAGGCGGCCGGCACCGAGGCGGCCGGCACCGAGGCGGCCGATCGGGCCGACCGCACCGCCCGGTTCTCGCTCGTGGGCGCCGATGCCCTCAAGGTCACCGAACTGCCCGCACCGGTCTCGGGCGGCGAAGCGAACCGGCCCGATGCGCTCGTGGCGAACCTTCCCTACAACGTGGCCGTGCCCGTGCTGCTGCACTTCCTCGAGACCTTCCCGAGCCTGAAGACGGTGCTCGTCATGGTCCAGCTCGAGGTCGCCGACAGGCTGGCCGCCGCGCCCGGGTCCCGCACCTACGGGGTGCCCAGCGTCAAGGCCCAATGGTACGGAGATGTGCGCCTGGCCGGACGGATCGGCAAGAACGTGTTCTGGCCGGCCCCGAACATCGACTCCGGACTCGTCCGCATCGACGTCACCCGCACCGACCGCGATCCCGTCCAGCGTCGCCGCCTGTTCTCCCTCGTCGATGCGGCCTTCGCCCAGCGCCGCAAGACCCTGCGCGCGGCCCTGTCCGGATGGGCCGGTTCCGCCCAGCGGGCCGAAGAGCTGCTGCTGGCCGCCGGCCTCGATCCGAAGACTCGCGGTGAGGCCCTCACGGTCGCCGACTTCGAACGCCTGGCCGACGTCGAGGGGTCCCGGCCATGACCAGCCCGCTGCGCACCGATTCGACGACCCGGGCCCCGGTGAAGGTGCAGGCGCCGGGCAAGATCAACATCCACCTCGGCGTGGGTGGGGCGAACGATGAGGGCTATCACGAACTCGCGACCGTGTTCCAGGCGCTCAACCTCGGCGAGACGCTGACCCTCGTCCCCGGCGGGACCGGGTCGATCATCGTCCAGGGCCGCTACGGGGACTCCGCGGTCCCGGCCGATGCAACGAACCTCGCGCGCCGGGCCGTCGACGTCCTCATCGCCGCACTCGAGGTCGACCGAGACGTCGACGTGCTGCGCGATATCGACATCGTCATCGACAAACAGGTGCCCGTGGCCGGAGGAATGGGCGGGGGATCGGCCGATGCCGCCGCCGCGCTCGTCGGGGCCGCCCACCTCGTCGGGGGAGTGGCCGAGGACGTCCTCCACGACTGCGCGGTCGCTGTCGGCGCCGATGTCGCCTTCCTCCTGCACGGGGGCACGGCCATCGGCCGCGGCCGCGGGGAGAAGCTCAGTCCCGTGCTCACCCGCGGAACCTTCCACTGGGTGATGGCCACCTCGGCCCGCCAGCTGCCGACCCGCGACGTCTACGCCCGCTTCGACGAACTCCACCCCGCCCCGGGCCCGGCCGAGGTCCCCGACCAGGTGCTCAAGGCGCTGGCGGCCGGGGACCCGGACACGCTCGCGGAATCCGCGAGCAACGACCTCACCGAAGCGGCCGTGTCGTTCCTGCCCGAGATCGCCGAGGTGATGGAGGCCGGGCGCGCCGCCGGTGCCCTGCTGCCGCTGCTGTCCGGTTCGGGACCGACGATCGGGTTCCTCGCCCGCGACGCCCACCACGCCCTCGACCTGGCCGTGCTGCTGCAGGCCACGCGCGGAGTCAACGAGGCCCTGCGGGCGACCGGGCCCGCACCCGGAGCGCACGTGGTGGACAGTCGCTGATGTCGGATCAGTCCATGGCGGGTCGGAGCGAGGACCCGACGAACCGCAGCAACCTCCATGAGCGCCTGCGCGACCGGATCGGTCAGGACATCGTTGCCGGCCGACTGGCCCCCGGCACGATCATCAAGGCCGAGGAGCTGAGGACCCGGTACGACGTGTCCCTGTCGGTCGTGCGGGAAGTCGTGCGGGTGATCGAATCGCTGGGCATGCTCCGCCCGATCCGGCGGGTCGGGCTGGTCGTGCTCGCCATGGACGAATGGACGCTGCTCGACCCGCTCGTCATCCGCTGGCGGATGACCGAAGCCCCGGCCCGGCAGCTGCGCTCGCTGACCGAACTGCGCGTGGCCATCGAACCCGAGGCTGCCGGGCTGGCGGCACAGCACGCCCCCGCCGAGGCGGCCGAGGAGATCATGGGACTGGCCGCCCGGATGCGCTCGAGCGGAAGGAAGGGCGACGTCGAAGCCTTCCTCACCGCCGATGTCGCCTTCCACCGGGCGGTGCTCGGCGCCGGCGGCAACGAACTCTTCGCCGCCTTCGACATGGTCATCGGTGAGATCCTCTCCGGCCGCACCGGTGCCGGTCTGATGCCGCAGTTCCCGCACCCCGATGCCCTCCAGTGGCACTTCGACGTCGCCGATGCCATCGGCGGCCAGGACCCCGACCGGGCGAAGGAGGCGATGTTCAAGATCGTCGCGAAGACCGATGAGGAGATGGGCGGCGTCTGGGCCGATGAGCCCCGACACCCGGGGCACTGAGAGCCCGGCTATAGGGTCCGGTCAGGCGGGTTGGCTCACGAGGGTCGGCTCACGTGAGCCCGGCCACGCGGGTCGACTCATGCGGGTCGACTCACGCGAGCCCGGTCACGCGGGCCCGCGCCCTCAGAACAGACTGACGAGACCGTAGAGGACCAGGCTGAGGCCGAAGCCGACGAGTCCGAGCAGCGTCTGGCCGAGCGTCCAGGTCTTCAGCGTCGTCTTCGTGTCCATGCCGAAGAAGCGCGAGACCAACCAGAATCCCGAATCGTTGACGTGACTGGCGAAGACCGAACCGGCGGCCAGCGAGAGCACGATGGCGACGACCTGCAGGCTCGAGAAGTCCGGATTGCCGACGACGATCGGCTGGATCAGCGCGGCCGCGGTGGTCAGCGCCACGGTCGCAGAACCCTGGGCGATGCGCACGATGGCGGCGATGACGAACCCGGCGACGATGACCGGCAGACCCAGGGCAGCAAGCGAATCGGCGAGCGAATCGCCGATGCCGCTGGCGCGCAGAACGCCTCCGAACATGCCGCCGGCCCCGGTGATGAGGATGATCGAGCAGACCGGTCCCAGGGCGGAGTCGACGACGTTCTCGACCATCGCCCGACCTTTCTGCTGCCGCCAGCCGAGCAGCCACATGGCGATGACGACGGTGATGAGCAGCGCGATCGGGGTCTCGCCCAGCAGCCGCAGGGACGCGACGGGAATCGATTCGGGATCGACCCAGCCGGCCTCTCCGGCGAAGTTGAGGCCGGTGTTGGCGAAGATGAGCACGAGCGGCAGGACGAGGAGGAAGACGACCTGGGACAGCTTCGGGCGGGAGGCGAACTCGGCGAACTCGTCGCTCTTGCCCCCGGAGAGGACATCGGGGACGGAGACCTCGATGCGCTTTCCGATGAAGAGACCGAACAGGTAGCCGGTGAGGTACCAGGCGGGGATGGCGATGATGAGACCGCAGACGAGCACGAGCCCGACGTTCGCACCGAGCAGCCCGGAGGCGGCCACCGGACCCGGATGCGGAGGCACGAAGATGTGCATCGCGGAGAACGCCATCGCCGCCGGCATGGCGTAGAGGAGCAGAGAACCGCCGAGGCGGCGCGCGATGGTGAAGATGATCGGCAGCATGACGACGAGTCCGGCGTCGAAGAAGATCGGGAAGCCGAAGAGCAGAGAGGTCACGCCGAGCGCCAGCGGTGCCCGTTTCTCACCGAAGGCGCGGATCAGAGCGTCGGTGAGCACCTCGGCGCCGCCGGAGAGCTCGAGCATGCGTCCGAGCATCGCACCGAGTCCCACGAGCAGGGCCACGCTGGCCAGGGTGGATCCGAAGCCGTCGTAGAGGACGTCGATGAGGTCGGACGGCAGGACGCCCGAGGCCAGTGCGGTGGCCACACTGACGATGGTGAGGGCGATGAAGGCGTGCAGTCGGGCGCGGATGATGAGCACGAGCAGCAGGGCGATGGCCGCTGCGGCCAGCCCGAGCAGCGCCGGCGAGGACAGGTTCCAGGCCAGTTCGATATCGGTCATTGTTCCTCTTCCTTGAGGTCAGATCGTGGCAGGCACGGATGGACGGTCGGTCAGGGGACGGAGTCGGTCGGTCGGTCGGGGTCTGAAGCGGTCGGTCAGGATCGGAGCCGGGCGATGGATTCGAGGATCGCCTCGAGGACCTCGGGGATCGGGTGGTCGACGGCGACGGTGGCGTGGGCCTCCTCGGCGGTCAGCGGTTCCAGGGTGGCCAGCTGGGAGTCCAGCAGGGCCGGGGACATGAATTCGTGGTCGCGATGGGCCAGGTGGCCGGCGATGACCTCACGCGGAGCGTCGAGGTGGATGAAGACGAGTTCGGGCGCCGACTTCCGCAGCAGATCGCGGTAGGAGCGCTTGAGCGCCGAGCAGGCGATGACCGGGGCAGGTGCACGTGCTGCCTCGGCGGCGACGCTGTCGAGCCACGGTGCCCGATCCTCGTCGGTGAGCGGGACACCCGAGCGCATCTTCGACTTGTTCGCCGCGGGGTGGAGGTCGTCGGCGTCGACGAAGCGGCGGTCGAGAGCCTGTGCCACCTGCGCGCCGAGGACGGTCTTGCCGGTTCCCGAGACACCCATGATGACCAGTGGTGGAAGCGGAGGGGGTTGACCCATATCCGAAACCTCTCGATAAATTATGAAGAGATATCTACAATCAGTTATTAAAACAGATTTATTGCACCGTAGTGCTGGTGATGAGTGACTGTCAACATCGCCGTCGCCGGGGAGGGGAACGCAGATGGAAGCCGATGTCGCTGTGATCGGGACCGGTGTGATGGGGTCGAATCTGGCCCGCAACTTCGCGAGGCAGCCCGGGCGTCGCGTCGCGATCTATGACCGCGATGTCACTCGTGCCCGGAAGCTGGCCGAGGACTTCCCGGATGCCGAATTCATCGTCGTCTCCGACCCGGCGGACCTCGCCGACAGGCTCGCCGGGCCGCGTGTGGCCATCCTCATGGTCAATGCCGGGCCCGCCACGGACTCGGCGATCGCCGACCTCGCCGAGGTGTTCGCGCCCGGTGACATCATCGTTGACGGCGGCAACTCGCATTTTCAGGACACCATCGCCCGCGGCAGGCGGCTGGCCGCTACGGGCATCGAGTTCTGCGGCGTCGGCATCTCCGGGGGAGAGGCCGGTGCCCTGCACGGCGCCTCGCTCATGGTCGGCGGAACGTCTGCTGCCTGGCAGCGTCTGCGCCCGCTGCTCGAACCGGTCGCGGCCCGAGCCGAGGGCATGGCGCCCGCGGACGACCCTGCGACCGCGCACGATGCTGCGACCGCGGCCGATCCGACTGCCGCGCACGATGCTGCGCCGGCCTCCTATCCCTGCGTCGGACACATCGGGGAGGACGGGGCCGGGCACTTCGTCAAGATGGTCCACAACGGCATCGAGTACGCCGATATGCAGCTCATCGCCGAAGCGTTCACACTCCTGCGCGACGGACTCGGGATGCCACCGCGCGAGATCGCCGAGGTGTTCGCCGAATGGAACGACGGGGAGCTCGAGTCCTACCTCGTCGAGATCACTGCGGAGGTGCTCGCCCACGTCGATGAGACCACCGGTCGGGCATTCGTCGACATCGTCGCCGACAGTGCGCAGGCGAAGGGCACGGGGGCCTGGACGGCACAGTCGGGACTGGGACTCGGGGTTCCCGTGCCGACCATCGCCGAGGCGGTGTTCTCCCGCTCGCTGTCCGCGGCGGCCGATCTGCGCGCCGAAGGGCTCGGCCTTGACGGGCCGGTGCCGTCCACTCCGCCCGGTGGTGCAGCTGCCGCCGGGGATGCAGCTGGCGCCGGGGATGCAGCATCGGCCGCCGGGAACGCAGCATCGGCCGCCGGGAACGCAGCGTCGGCCGCCGGGAACGCAGCGTCGGCCGCCGACGAGAGCGCACCCTCATCTCCGGGCGGGGACGAACGCCGGGGCCGCATCGACGAGGTGCGGCGGGCGCTGCTGCTGGGCAAGGTGATGGCCTATGTGCAGGGATTCCACGAGATCTCGGTCGCGGCACGCGAGTACGGCTGGGAGATCGACCTCGGCGGCCTCGCCTCGATCTGGAGGGCCGGGTGCATCATCCGCGCGCGTCTGCTCGACCGTGTCGTCGAGGCCTTCGACGCCGAGTCTGCGCCGCCGACCCTGCTCGCCGACGCCTATGTCCGCGATGTCGCCGGGCGCTGCCAGGCCGCCCTGCGGTCGATCGTGATGCTGGCGATCGAGAAGGGCATCGCCGTGCCCGGTCTGGCCTCGACCCTGTCCTACTACGACGGGCTGCGCGCCTCGGCGGGCAGCGCCGCGCTCATCCAGGCCCAGCGAGACCGCTTCGGCTCCCACACCTATGAGCGCACCGACAGAAAGGGCACATTCCACACTCTGTGGTCCACCGATCGCAGCGAGATCGAGCTCTGAGCGGCCCGGCCGGTCAGAACGGTCTCACTGCGCGAGGGTGGTGGCCCGAACAGAGCACTTGTGGCTATGTTAGAGCCATGACTTTGCCACACGAAGATGTTGATCCCGACGGCCTGCTCGAATACTCGGTGGTCTTCACCGATCGATCGCTGAACCACATGTCGAAGAAGTTCGTGTCCGTGATGCAGGACATCAACCGCATCCTGCGCTCGGCCTACGACGCCGAGGCCGCCGCCATCGTCCCCGGCGGCGGCAGCTATGCGATGGAGTCCGTGGCCCGCCAGATCGCCACCGGCAAGAAGGTGCTCATCGTGCGCAACGGTCTGTTCTCCTTCCGCTGGTCGCAGATCCTCGACGCCGGCGACATCGCCGCCGAGACGACCGTGCTCCAGGCTTCCGCGGACTCGGACGTGCACCAGTCCACATGGTCGCCGGCCCCCATCGCCGAGGTGGTCGCCGCCATCGAGCGCGAGAAGCCCGATGTCGTTTTCGCTCCTCACGTCGAGACCGCCTCGGGCATGCTGCTGCCCGATGACTATGTCAAGGCCGTGTCCGAGGCCGTGCACGCCGTCGGCGGACTCTTCGTCCTTGACTGCATCGCCTCGGGTGCGGTGTGGGCGTCGATGACCGACCTCGGCGTCGACATCCTCATCAGCGCTCCGCAGAAGGGCTGGAGCGGATCGCCGTGCGCCGGCTACGTCATGCTGGGCCAGGCCGCACGCAAGGCTGTCGAGGGCTCGACCTCCTCGAGCTTCTCCATGGATCTGAAGAAGTGGCTGTCCATCGCCGACGAGTACGAGGCCGGACGTTCGCCCTACCACGCGACGATGCCCACCGATGCCCTCACGCACAATGTCGAACTCATGCGCGAGACGGAGGAGCGCGGGTACGACAAGCTCGAATCGGCTCAGAAGGAGCTCGGCGAGCGGGTGCGGGCTGTCTTCGCCGAACGCGGACTGCCCTCGGTGGCCTCGCCCGAATTCGCCTCACCCAGCGTGGTCGTCGTCCACACCGACAACCCGCAACTGGCCAACGGAGCGAGCTTCAAGGAAGCCGGGGTGCAGATTGCGGCCGGAGTGCCCCTGCAGTGCGGCGAACCCGAGGACTTCTCGACGTTCCGCATCGGGCTGTTCGGCCTCGACAAGCTCGGCGACATCGATGGCACGATCGCTCGCCTCGAGTCCGCCCTCGACTCGATCGGCGTGACCGCCCAGGCCTGATCGAAGCCCCGTCCCGATCGGGCCCACCCTTGATCGGGCCCGGTCCGATCGGGCTCACGCTTGATCGAAGCCTGTCTCGATCGGGCCCGTGGTTGATCGAGGTGACGGCCGCACCAGCGAGCCTCCGCACCACGACCATTCAGCACCATAGACTCCCGTCGTAACGAGGGGTTATGGCGCTGACTGTATGCGGTGGCACTGCCGGTGCAGGCCAACACCAACGGTGAGGGATGCTCGGAGAGGCTCGCTCGGCACGTTCGCTCGATTCTCCGGCAAGTATTCGTAGAGACCTTCGTGGGAAATCTACGATTGTCTACCGGAGAATCCTGTGTGGCCAGGCTTCGGCACCGGCCACGCTTCGCTGCCGGACAG
>DWZN01000182.1 GCA_019117545.1 Candidatus Brevibacterium intestinavium | reverse complement strand
GGGATGGCGAAGCCAGTGACCACCGCGGTGCCCGAGGACGCGGCGGTATCCATGCCGACGACCTCGCCCTCGTCATCGAGCAGGGCCCCTCCCGAGTCGCCGGAGACGATATCGGCCTGGACCTCGATCATCCCGTCCAGGGTCTCCGAGTCCTCGGTGCCCTTGGCCGTCGTGGTCACGGAGGCGCCGAGGTCGGTGACCGTTCCCTCGGCGGCCATGAGGCGACCGCTGCCCTCGGAGTTGCCGACGGCGGTGACGTCATCACCGACGTCGACGGTGTCGTCGTCGATCGTGGCCGGCTGCAGGTCCTCAGCGTCCTTGAGCTGGAGCACAGCCACATCCTCGGTCGAATCCGAGCCGACGACGCTCGCAGTGTAGGTCTTGCCGGTCGTGGCCACGGTGACGGCGATCTTCGTCGAATCGGCGATGACGTGGTTGTTCGTCAGCACCAGTCCGTCCTTGCTCAGTACGATTCCGGTTCCGGCCGCCTCGGCCTTCTCAAAGCCGAGTTGGGTGTCGATGAGGACGACGCCGGTGGCCTCCTGCTCATCGGCTGGTGTGGCCTCGGTCTGTTCCTCGGGGACGGTGGCACCCGACGACGGTGTGCCGGCGCCGTCCGCCGGCGATGAGGATTCGCCGTTGCCGAATGATCCGTTGGGGCTGCTCGGGTGGCCGGTGAAGGGGGTGGCAGCCTCGGCTCGCACACCCGCGGTCGGAGCCGTCGCTTGAGTCCTCGCCTGAGCGGGGAGACCGGCCAGCCCGCCGACGGTCAGCGCCAGTGCCGTCGCCGCGCCCGTGGCGGCCAGGATGGTCCTGCGCGGCCGCGCGGACTGGTGAGAGGTGGTTGTTCTCGTGCGCCGCGGCTCGTTCATGGTCTCTGCCTTTCTTCTGTGGGCGGAAGTGCTCTGTGATTCCCATTGAGCACCCGCAGCCTGTAGCCGAGCTGTGGCAGAGCTGAAGCTCGGCTTCGATTCCGTCCGGCAATCGCTGTGAGCCCCGGTCAGCCGGGACCATCCGGCAGGTCAGATGACCGGGTCAGGGCAGCCTCGGCGAGGGTCAGGCGGTCGGGCCAGGACGAGTCAGGCCAGGTCAGGCGGCCGGGTCAGGGCAGCCTCGGCGAGGGTCAGGCGGTGAAGATCGCGACGGCCTTGATCACGGTCAGCGCCAGACCCCAGACGAGGCCGCCGACCACGACGACGGTCAGGCTCGTGCCGATGGTCTTGTAGGCGCCGCCGACGGGGGACTGCGGCGAACCCGAATCGGGAACCTGGGCGACAGGGGTGGAGTCATTCATGTCGGGGCCTTTCGTTCAGTTCTCTTCGAGGGCGGCGGCCTGCCGGGCGGCGACGTCCTCTTCGCGTTCGAAGTGCTTGTCACTGACCGGGCGGATGAGTGCATTGGCGATCAGCCCGATGACCAGGGCGCCGACCATGATGAACATCCCGGGCGTGTAGAGCGCGGGACCGGACTTTCCGGCCGCTTCCCCGGCCTCGACGACGGAGTTGACGATGAGCGGCCCGGCCACACCGGCCGCCGACCACGCGGTGAGCAGCGCACCGTGGATGGCCCCGACCTGATAGACGCCGAAGAGGTCCTTGAGGTACGCGGGCACGGTGGAGAATCCGCCCCCGTAGAAGGAGATGATGATGAGCGTGGCCAGGACGAAGAGGATGAGCGAACCGCCGCCGGAGAAGGCGACGAGCAGGTACAGGATCGCACCGCCGCCGAGGTAGAGCATGTAGTTGTTCTTCCGCCCCAGGTAGTCCGAGGTCGTCGACCAGACGAAGCGACCGGCCATATTGCCGATCGAGAGCAGACCGACGAAGCCGGCGGCCGCCGCGGCGGTGATGCCGAAATAGGCCTGGATCATCGGAGCCGCGTTCTCGAGGATGCCGATTCCGGCGGTGACGTTGAGGAACAGGACGACCCAGAGGAACCAGAACTGCGGGGTCCGGATCGCATTGCGCACGGACACATTGCCCTTCGTCTGCATCGGCTTCGCGGCCGCCTGCGAGGGGTCGAAGCCCTTCGGTGCCCAATCGGGATGGGGCACGCGGATGACGAAGGCGCCGGCGGCGATGACGACGGCGTAGACGATGCCGAGGGTGATGAAGGTCGGGGTCAGGCCCGCGACGAGGTTCTCGGGTTCGGCACCGCCGCCGTAGAGGTTCATCAGCTGGTTCGACATCGGGCTGGCGATGAGGGCGCCGCCGCCGAAGCCCATGATCGCCAGGCCCGTGGCCAGTCCGGGGCGGTCCGGGAACCATTTCATCAGCGTCGACACCGGCGAGATGTAGCCGATGCCCAAACCGATTCCGCCGATGACGCCGTAGCCGAGGTAGACCAGCCACAGCTGACCGGTCACGATGCCGAGGGCGGCGATGAAGAAGCCGACCACCCAGCAGGTTCCCGCCGCGATCATCGAGGCGCGCGGTCCGGCCTTCTCCACCCAAGGGCCGAACACGGCCGAGGAGATGCCGAGCATGAGGATCGCGATCGAGAAGATCCAGCCGATCGAGACCTCACCGGCGTCGAAGTGCGACATGAACGGGATCTTGAACACGCTGAAGGCGTAGACCTGGCCGATGCACAGGTGGATGGCCAGAGCCGCCGGCGGGATCAGCCACCGGTTGAAGTTCTTCGGCGCGACGATCGCTGAGCGCGTGAGTATGGAAGCCACGGGAAGTCCTTGTCCTTATGCAGACCGCGTCGACGTCGACGGCGGAGAGCGGTGGGGAACACGGGCGGAGGTGATCCGACCGTCGTCATGTTCCACTCAAGGGTAGAGCTCACACAATGATTTTTCGAGGAGCGCTCAGCGATTTCTGCACAAGAGTCCCCAGATTCCCGTTAGGCGGGAAAGCCGGACGGGAGAGTGGGCTGGGGTCGCTCGAGAGGCGGGGCCGCGGCCGCCTGAGAGGCGTGGCTGCCTGAGAGGCGAGGGTTCGGCCGCCTGAGAGGCGAGGCCTGAGAAGCGTGGCCGACTCAGAGGTTGATCGTGACGTCGGCCTGCTTGCGCAGCTTCTTCGCGTACTTCTGGGTCGCTTCGTTCGACTTCTCGCTCTTCACCTGCTCCTTGAGCTGGGGGCGCATCTCGTCGAGCGGGGGCACCTCTTGGTCCTGTCCGCCCTGCTGGGCCATCTGCTCCTGCTGGGCCTTCGCCTTCTCGTAGGCCTGGCCGATCTCCTCGCCGCTGACCTCGAACTCGCCGTACTCGTCGTCGATGAGCCCTTCGATCTTCAGCTGGTTCTTCAGCTCGGAGCGGACCTTCTTCTCGTCCATGCCCTGATCCTTCATGGCCGACAGGAAGTCCTTCTCGCTCATCTGCCCGGACTGTGCGGACTCCTTGAGCGCCTTGTCGATGTCCTTGTCCGAGACCGAGATCTTGCGTTTGTCGGCCTCCTGGGTGAGCACCTCGGTGCTGACGAGGTTCTCGGCCGTCTGCTTCTTCAGATCCTTCTCATCGACCGGTTGGCCCGACTGCTGGGCCTGAGCCTGCATCTGCTGATACTGGGTCTCGAAGAGGGGCACGAAGTCGTCCTTCGTGATCTTCTCCCCGTTGACCTCGGCGACGACCTCGGGGATGTCCTTCGTGTTCGGTTTGCCGTCCTGCCCGGAGCCGTCCTGCCCGGAGCCGTCGGCACCGGGAGACTGCTCGGCCGCGGCCGAGGACTCCTGCGGTTTCGCCTCGTCGCCCTGGCTACCGCACGCGGCCAGCGCCACCACGGAGACGGACATGGCCAGACCCAGCAACCACCGGTTCGTTCGCACAATCACTCCTGCTCTCGGATTCAGCCTGCCAGGCTAACAGGCGCGATTCACCGGAGAATGTGTGGAATATGTGCGTCGCTTGGCAAGGGCCCCTGGGCTGGGTCGGTGCCCGGATCGTGCCGCCGGCTCCGCGACCGCCGGCACGTCGACCTCGGCGGGTAGACTGGAGCCACCGGAAGGACACGATCGCACGGGCCCATCCGTGCGGTCCCGGGCGAAGGGAGCCGATCATGGAATCGACGTTTCGCGGGGTGTTCCTCACCTGCACCGACGCCGAGGCGACCGCCGCCTTCTACCGCGACATCGCCGACCTTCCGGTCGAGGCCACCGGCGACGAGGACTACACGTACTTCGCAGCCGATGTCGACGGGGTGCAGATCGCCCTCCACGGCGCCGAGGCGTTCGCCGACTACTCGTTCCCTCCCGTCGCCGAGTCGAACCTCACGCACCTGTACTTCCGGATTCCCGACCAGGCGGAGTTCCTCGAGCGGATCCGTCACGCGGGCACCCCGCTGATCGCCGTCGACGAGGTCGTTGTCACCGTCGAGGACCCCGATGGGCGGAAGGTCATGTTCGGCACCGCGTGAGGAGGCGCTCCGCTCGAGACGTGGGTGGAATGCCGAGACCACGATGTGCACGCAGGTGTTTCAGCGCTCCGCCGTTGTCTCGACGGGAGCGGCCGGAGAAGGCCGTGGAATCGATCAACCGCAGCCGAGGCGGCCCGGCCGAATGCGCCGGCTGATCTCACAGGGCTCACATCGGCGAGTGTTTCTCAGTAGAGTCGGAGGCACAGACCGTTCGGCCCGAAGGAGCACCCGTGTCCAGTTCCGCAGCATCTGCACCCACTCCTGATTTCCGCACCGAGGCGCAGAGCCACCTCGGCGATCTCATCGCCCTGCGCCGCAGGCTGCACGCGAACCCCGAACTCGGATACGACCTGCCGTTCACGCAGCAGGCCGTCCTCGACGAGCTCGCCGGCCTCGGCCTCGAGATCACGACGGGGGAGAGCCTGACCTCGGTGGTGGCCGTGCTCAGGGGCGCACGCCCCGGTCCCGCGGTGCTGCTGCG
>DWZN01000181.1 GCA_019117545.1 Candidatus Brevibacterium intestinavium | reverse complement strand
TCCGCCGGCTGAGATCGCGAACCACCTGACGCCGGGCCCCGCTCGTCCGCCGGCTGAGTTCGCGAACCACCTGACGCCGGGCCCCAGCGGCGAGCTGGGACTCCGGCCGTTGGGCTCGCGTGGGGTTGTCGGCCGGGCCGCGGGCGGTTTGTGGTCGCTGCGCCGAGGCGTGATCGCTCATTTCGCGGATTCGCCTCGGCGCAGCGACCACAAACGCGTGGGCGAGCAGGGCTGCGGCTGGCAGGACTGCGGCGACCCAGACGCCTCATGCGAGGGCACTGGGCCGCCGTTCGGTGGTGCGAGGGGCGCTATTTCCCGTCGGCGGAGATGAAGTCGAGCATGCCCGCCTGGTTGACGGGCAGGGCGAGCAGACGGTCGAGTTCTTCTCCGGAGGGGTCGATGCCGAGGATGCGCAGCGTGTACTGAGTGAAGTCGCGCTCGATGTCGTCCGGGGTCAGGTCCCCCGTCGGGCGATACCAGAGTGAGAGCGAATTGCAGATCGAGTGGATCGCACGTGTGGCCAGGGCCGCGCTGTCGACGTGGAAGTGACCCGCATCGATGCCGGCCTGGACGATATCGCCCATGACCTCGCGGGCCTCCCGTTGGAGGTCCTTGACTCGGGTGGCGTTGTCTCCCGTGAGCCGTTCGGTGTCCCTCAGCAGCACGGTGGAGACCGAGACGTTCTCCATCCGGTAGCGGGCGAGATAGCGCACGGCCACGGTCAGCTGATCGACCGGATCATCGTCGACCTCGGCGATCACGGCGCGGCTGTGCTCGATGTACCACGAGTACGCGGTGTGGACGAGTTCGTACAGCGCTTCCTGCTTCGAGGGGAAGTAGTAGTAGAGTGCAGAGAGGCTCAGCCCCGCTGTCTGCGCGATGTCGCGGATGGACGCACCGTCGAATCCCTTGTCCGCGAAGGTGTCCCGTGCCGAGCGGAGGATGTTGTTGCGGCCGTTGGTTGATCGCACGATGACCGGACTCCTTGCCTAGATTTCCGTCGCAGAGAACTGTTCTATCGAACAGTCTTTCACTTGCCCCACGACTTTACACGACACCCACCTCGGCCGGTCCCGTCATTTCGGTGGAGGCGGACGACCGTCGCGGTCGTTCGACGATTCCCGCGGGTGGTCCCGCGACGCTGTGGGCCAGCAGCCCCACGATGCTTTGCGCGAATGGCCACCGCGAGGCGCTCCGCCGACTGCCCAGGACCCTCTGCGCCGACAGCCCCACTGGGTCTCGTTGTGATCGGAGTCACGGCACCGGTCAGGAATGATTGACCGTTCAACCAGGTTCGTCGTTATGAGGCGCGCAGCACCGCGATGCTCGCCCGCACGGCCGATCCCACTCGGTCGATGCCGACAACCGACATTAGGACGAATATGCTCAACATTGCCATCCTTCCCGGAACCTCGCGTCCGCAGGCGCTCAACCCGCAGATCGTCGCCTGGGTCAACGACCAGCTGTCGGCCAATGATGACGTGCGCGCCGAGGTCGTCGACTTCGGCGACTTCGATCTGCCGCTGCTCGACGAGGTCGTCCCCGCCGGTGCCAAGATGTACGCCAATGACCATACGAAGGCCTGGGGTGCGAAGCTCGACGAGTTCGACGCCTTCATCTTCGTCACCCCCGAATACAACCACTCGATCTCCGGTTCGCTGAAGAACGCGCTGGACTTCGTGGCCACCGAGTTCAATCACAAGGTCGCCGGCATCGTCAACTACGGTGCTGACAAGGGCGTGCGCGCCGCCGAGCACCTGCGCCACATCCTCGCGAACTACAAGCTCGCCGTCGTCCGCGACCAGGCCTCGTTCTCGATCTTCACCGACGTCGCCGACGGCACCTTCGCCCCGACCGAGGTCTCGGCGGCTCCGTTCGCCTCGATGGTCGATGACCTCGTCAGCTGGGGCGAGGCCCTCAAGTCCGTCCGTGAATCCGCCGCCGAGGAGCAGGCCGCCTGAGTGCTGACGTCAGCATGAAGTGGTCCCCGACGGGATCGCCGACCGAACAGGACCCGTCGAACCGAGCGCACACTGAACAGGGCCCGCCGGCCGACCGACCGGCGGGCCCTGCC
Source organism: Candidatus Brevibacterium intestinavium (assembly GCA_019117545.1). Lineage (GTDB taxonomy): Bacteria > Actinomycetota > Actinomycetes > Actinomycetales > Brevibacteriaceae > Brevibacterium > Brevibacterium intestinavium. The sequence continues at coordinate 16,556 of DWZN01000181.1, read as the reverse complement.
GCCGTCTGCGAGTCGCTCGCCCGCTCGTTCAATGGCGAATCCGGTTTTCGCTGCTGTCCCGCAGCGACAATCTGACTCCACGTTGACTCAGGTGCATTCAGCCAGGCTGAGCGAGGGTGAACAGGAAGGTGACCGGTCCCACACGCCTGGGTTAGAGTCGCTTCGACAGAACGTTCACTCAAATGAAGCGAGGAACACCCATGGACCTGCAGAACACAGTCGCGCTCGTCACCGGCGGAGCCTCCGGACTCGGCCGAGCCACCACCGAACGTCTCCTGGCCGCCGGTGCCCAGGTCGTCATGGTCGACCTCAACGCCGAGGCGGGTCAGCAGGCTGCGGCCGAACTCGGCGAGTCCGCGCACTTCGTCACCGCGGACGTCACGAACGAGGAACAGGTGCAGGCGGCCGTCGACACGGCCACCGGCCTCGGCCCCCTGCGCGTCGTCGTCAACTGCGCGGGAGTCGCCACACCGGGCAAGCTCGTCTCGAGGAAGGGACCGCTGCCCCTCGAGACCTTCCAGAAGGTGCTGGGCATCAACATCGTCGGCACCGTCAACGTCTGCCGTCTGGCCGCTGCCGCCATGCAGGACCAGGAGGCGGTCGGCGAAGAGCGCGGGATCATCATCAACACAGCCTCGGTGGCGGCCTTCGACGGTCAGATCGGCCAGATCGCCTACTCGGCGTCCAAGGGCGCCGTCGCCTCGGTGACCCTGCCGATGGCCCGTGAGCTCGCGGCCTCCCTCATCCGTGTCGTCACCATCGCCCCGGGCATCTTCGAGACGCCGATGATGGCGGGTCTGCCCGCCGAGGCGCAGGAGTCCCTCGGCAAGTCCGTGCCCCATCCGGCGCGGTTGGGCAAACCCGCCGAATACGCTCAGCTCGTCGAATCGATCGTGGCGAACCCGATGCTCAACGGAGAGACGATCCGCCTCGACGGTGCGATCCGCATGGCTCCGAAATGATCAGAGATGATCCGGATGAGCCGCCGGGACCCAGGGGCGCGACGTAGACTGACTCCATGACTTCGCGTTCGAGAAAGCTGGAGCGCAAGCAGGCGCTGCAGGCCCGGACCCGGAGTGCGAAGAGACTGCTGGTCATCGCCTTCGTCTGCACCGGCCTCGGCGTGCTCGGGGCGGTGGTGATGGCTGCCCTGTCCTTCCTGATGCAAATCAGCGCCGTGTCCGTGCTGTCCGGGCCGATCGCGCTGCTGTCGTTGACCGCTTTCGCCGTGTTGCTGCGGCGTGAAGCACTCGTCCCGCGGAAGACCGGTTTCCTCGGACGCTGTGCGATAGTCGGACTGTCCGTCTGCGGAGCGACCATGGGCACCTCACAGGTGCTGAGCTGGACGGGAACCGACGGCGCCTCACTGGCGGCCCTGCTCACCCTCGTGCCCGCCCTCCTCAGCCTCGTCTTTTCCGGATCGTGGGCACTGAGGAATGTGAATGCCGAGGGCGTGAGCACATCGAGCATCATGAACACGATCACCTCGTCGCATTCGTGACGGCACCGATGGCTCCGGTCACCACCGCGCTTGGTTGACGAGCAGGGCGAGCTGAACTCGGGTGCTGACATCGAGTTTGTCGAAGATCCGGGCCAGATGCGTCTTCACCGTCGCGGTCGAGACGAACAGGGCACGGGCCACCTGCGCATTCGTCATTCCCTGTGCGACTGCCTCGGCGATCTCCCGTTCCCGGTCCGACAGCGGAGCGAGCGGATCGGGACCCTCCGCCGCAGTCGCCGGCCGCGCGGTGATCAGCGTCTCCAGGGCGGCCGCCGAGAGTGTGCGCGTGCCGTCAGCGGCCGCCCGGACGGCATTGATCAGCTCCTCGGGCGGGGTGTCTTTGAGGATGTAGCCGGCGGCGCCGGACTGCAGTGCGCGGTGGACGAAATCGTCGGTGCCGAAAGCCGTGAGCATGAGGATCTGGGGGTGGTCCGGCTCGCTCAGCAGCCTCTGCGCCGCCTCGAGCCCGTCGATGACGGGCATCCGGATGTCCATGAGGACGAGATCGGGACCCAGCCGGCGGGCCAGGTCGATGGCCTCGGCACCATCGGCCGCCTCGGCGATGATCTCGATGTCGTCCGCGGCCCCGAGCAGGAGGCGCAGTCCCGAACGCATGAGCGACTCGTCATCGGCGATGATCATGCGGATCGTCATCGCGTCCTCTCCTGCGAGCCAGCGGAGCGCGAGCCATCAGATGAGCGCCGCGAACCGCTGACCTGCGAGCCGGTCGACGGTCGCGCCGCACCGGCCTCTGCGGACTCGCCGTCCCCGCTCGTGATCACGGACGCATCGACGGGCAGGCGGGCTCGCAGAGTGAACTCGGGAGTCGTGGTCACCGTGAGGTCTCCGCCCATGGCCTCCATCCTCTCCCGCAGACCGAGCAGGCCGAGACCGGACCCGGTCACGAGTTGCTGCGCCCCGGCACGGAACGCCGGCGCCAGGCCGGCATGCGGGTTGCTGGCCACGAGCACGATGGTGCTCGACGCCTCATCGAAGGACAGCCGCAGGCTCACCTTCTGGCCGGGCGCGTGCTTGACGGCGTTCGTGATGGCCTCCTGGACGAACCGGAAGATCGTCGTCCGTTCCAGAGCCCCGCACCGGCGGAGCACCTCCGCGCTGAGCGGTTCGATGTATCTGAGCTCGGCGGTCTCCCCACGTCCGGCCACGAGGCGGTCGAGGTCAGGATCGATGACCGTGCCCTGGTCGTCGCTGCGCAGCATGGTGAGCACCTCGCGCAGTTCCACCCCGGATCGTCGGGCACTGTCGGCGATGAGCCTGGCAGTGGTCCTGACATCCTCCGGGTCGAGGTCCTTGCGCACGGACAGAGCACCGGAGTACGTGGCGATGACCGACAGGTGGTGCGACAGCGAATCGTGCATGTCGCGGGCGATGCCGCGGCGGACCTCGCCGATGGCACGATCCTGGCGGGACCGTTCGCGCAGCAGGGTCTGCGCGGCGGTGTCGATGAACCCCTGTTCGCGGGAGCCGCGGATGACGCCGATGATGACGAGCACGGCGAAGGCGGTGCTGTTGACGAGGAACAGCGGCAGTTCGAAGGAGCCGACGGTCTGCGGGGTCAGCACGTACGCCGCGGCCTGAGAGGCGATGGCGGTGGCGAGGCAGACGAAGTCGAGGGTCCAGCTGCGCCTGGCCGAGAGCGAGACGAGGATGATGGCGGCGGCGGGGGCGCCGAGGGCGCTGACGGTGCCGAAGAGGATTCCGGCGAGCCCGATCGTGATCGGCACCCAGCCTCCGGGTCGGCGCTGGAGGGATTCGACCGAACCGTCGGCGGCGAGGAACTCCTCCCCGCCACGGCCGCCGCTCGCGAGGTGCTCACGCAGCTTCTCCGCGGCCAGGACCTGAGGGTGCAGCTGCCGACGCGGGATCCGCCGCCCGTCGCGGATGAGAACGAACGGCAGGCAGACGAGGGTGAGCACGCCCAAGCCGATGTGCAGATACAGCTCCGCACTCAGCGCGCCGACATCTGCTCCGGCGGAGGCGATATCCGGCCATTCGGCGGCGACGACGGTCAGGAGCAGCAGCAGCCCGAAGAGCAGGGCGATGCCGGTCCAGATGAGAGCCCGGATGATCGGATGGCGGTTGGGGCGCGAGGTCACGGTTCGACACTACCCGCCCGCGATGGGCGAGATCGTCACCCGAAAGGATGAATTCCCGACCTCCCGCTCCTCCCACGACTCCGCCCCGGGCTCGTTCTCAGGCGGTGAAGCGCACCGCTGTGAACTCCTTGCGCCACGCGGCCACCTCGGCGGCGATCTCAGCCAGGGCCGCCTGATCCCGACCGGTCTCGAGGGCGCGGGACATGAGTTCGGCCAGCCGCGGCATATCTGCTGCGCTCATGCCCCGACGCACGATCTCGGGAGTGCCCACGCGGATGCCGTTCTGCTCACCGGGCACTTCGGGGGCGGGCAGGCCGATGCCCGAGGTGAGGAAGCCGGCGGCCTCGAGGATCCGCGCCCCCGCGCTCCCGCCGCCGAAGGGGCCGGCGAGCAGGGCGAACTGGTGCGAATCGGTGAAACCGGCCTCACAGGCGAAGGGTTCGACCCCGCGATCGGACAGCTCACCCGCCAGCCTCGACGCACAGGCGCGCATCTGGGCGGCATAGTCCTCACCGCAGGCGATCCAGTCGGCCAGGGTCACTCCGAGCGCAGCCACGGCGCCGGCATCGAAGTTCGCGGTCATCCCGGGGAAGGCGATGGCGTCGATGCGCTCGGACAGGCGGTCGTCGTTGCTCAGCAGCAGTCCGTGCGAGGGCCCGCCGAGGCTCTTGTACGTGCTCATCGACATCAGGTGCGCGCCTTCGTCGAGCGGGTTCGCCCACTGCCTGCCGGCGATCATCCCGCAGACGTGGGCGGCGTCGAAGAGCAGGCGGGCCCCGACCTCATCGGCGATCTCGCGGACCTTCGCCACGGGGTGTTCGAACAGGTTGAGCGAACCGCCCATGGTGATCAGACTGGGTCGGACTTCGCGGGCGAGGGCGGCCAGCGCATCGAGGTCGCAGCTGTAGGCTCCGCTGTCGACGGGGGCCTCGACGGTGGTCAGACCGTAGAGACCGGCCGCACCGGCGGCGTGGTGAGTGATGTGCCCGCCGATCGTCTCCGGCGAGGCGATGATGGTCTGACCGGGACGGCTCGTGGCCATGAACGCGAAGAGGTTGGCCATCGCCCCCGACGGCACCCGCACCTCGGCGAAGGAGGCGTTGAACACTCGCGCCGCGAGCTCGGCGGTGACCACCTCGACCTGTTCGATGTGCTCGAGCCCCATCTCGTACTTCGCGCCCGCATAGCCCAGCGAGGTCCGTGGGCCCGCGCCGCTGGCCAGCAGGGCCGCCGCCCGCGGGTTGAGCACATTCGAGGCGGGGTTGAGGTTGAACGCCTCCTCATCGTGGAGCCGATCGGAGGCGGCGATGAGGGATTCGATCCCGGCGACGGTCTCGGCCATCGTCGTCCCCGCGCCGAGGCGGTCCTCCGCGATCTCGGTGATGCGGGCCCGGCTGCCGGCCGGGACCCAGGGCTGTGGTGACTGGTGCATCGGTGACTCCTTCGTCGTTGGCGTGCGGGCTTCAGGTCTGCGGTTCGGACGGGGGACGCCCGTCGGTCTCGAGCAGCCGGTCGAGGAGCTCGTCGGCCGTGATGCCCTCGGCGCGTGCGGCGGCCTCGAGGCGGTGGAGCGAGGCCGCCGACGGGCCAGGGGAGGCGATCGACTGCGTCGCGGAGGCGTGCGGGGCGGTGCCCTCTTGAGTGGCAGCGGTCGGCTTCGACCCCGTTTTCAGCAGCAGTGAGGACAGGGGCACGACGACGACTCCGAGGGCGGCGAGGATCCACACGATTCCGTTGACCCGGGTCAGCCAGTCGTACTCCCAGGCCGTTTCCACCCAGATCGTGATGAGGACCAGAGCGGTGCCGAGCGCGAGCAGACCGAGCGTGAGAGCCAACGCGATCCGCACCGTCCACGATCTGGCCGAGGCCAGGAGGAGGATGAGCGAGCAGACCGAGGCCACGGCGGTGACGACGATGAGCGAGTAGAGCACCTGGTCGAGGGCGTCGGTGAATGAGGCGCCGAAAGAGTCCCTGTAGGGATCGCCCCAGAGGAACCACAGGCTCAGCGCCAGCGTGATCACCGCGAGGCCGATGGTCACGGCGCCGAACCACTGCTCCCTCCGGCCGAGGAGCGTGGCTCCGCAGAAGGCGGCCACGCTGAAGGCCCCGGTCAGGGCCGTGGTGGAGACCACCTGGAACGTCATCTCCGACTCGATGTCCCCGAGCAGGACGATGATCCCTCCCGCCGCGGCCGAGCTGAAGGCCACGACGATGACGATGGCGATGAGGCGGCGGAGGACGCGGACGGCCCGCCCCGGCTGTCGACGTGTCGGTGTCTGCGATGGTGCCATCGAGTCTGTCCTTTGCGAGAGGGGCTCTGATCAGCACCGCCAGTATGTCATCGACCCGCCCGCCTCTCATCGGTTCTCGGTCCGCGGGCCTGACCGCCTCAGTCCGTGGGCAGTGACGCCCGGACCTCGAAGCCGCCGGGCGACCTCGGCCCCACCTGCAGGGACCCGCCCAGGACTTCGACGCGTTCGCGCATTCCCCTGAGTCCGAAGCCGCCGCCGAGGGGATTCTTCGCAGCCGCGGGGGTGGGACCGGCCGCCTCGGCGGGGCCGTTGATCACGGTGATCTCGAGGAACTGTCCGCTGGCGGTGACAGTGACGCTCACGGGGGCGCCCGCGGCGTGCCGCAGAGCATTCGACAGGCTCTCCTGGACGATGCGGAAGGCTGTCAGGCTCGCCGTCGGCGTCAGTTCGACAGTGTCGGCGGGCAGCTCGAGATCGACGCTCGCCCCCGACCCGCGGGTGATGTCGACGAGTGCGGGAATGTCGTCGATGGTCGGCTGCGGGGCCAGATCGGCATCACGGCCGCCGCGGAGGATCGCGAGCAGGCCGCGCATCTCGGTCAGCGCCTGCCGGGACGATGCGGCCATCGAATCGAACTCGCCGAGGCTGCGCTCATCGAGTCCGGGCAGCCGGTACTTCGCCGTCGTGGCCTGCACGCTGATGACCGACATGCTGTGGGCGACGACGTCATGGAGTTCCTGGGCGATGCGGTTGCGCTCCTCGAGTTCGTGTCGTTTGGCCAGCTCCGTCGCGCTGAGTTCGCGTTCGGTGGCCAGCTGCCGGCGACCGCTGATGAACAGTCTGCCGGTGACGCCGATGATGCCGGCGCCGGCTGTGAGCGAGACCGTGGTGATGACATTGGCCAGTGCCCCGGAGAGGTCCCCCGCATGCGGGGCGAAGAGACTGAGAGCGCCGAGTGCAGAGCTGGCGCCCCACAGGATGATCAGGTAGAGCCAGCTGTGGCGCATGCCCACGATGAGATGCAGGAACAGCAGTGCCAGTATCGACGTCGCGGTCCAGGGCCAGACCAGGCCGGTCGAATCCGAAGTCGCATAGATGCCGACCGCCGATGACATGACACCGAGGACGATCGCCGCGGCGGGCATGCGGACAGCCAAGACGAGCGACGCGCTTTGACCGATCGCAACCTGCATCGCGGTCACCGTCCACACTCCGTAGAGCCCAGCAGTCACTGGCCACGAGACGGCCAGCAGCACCGTGCCGACGAAGATGCTCAGCAGCCAGAACCAGCCCTCACCGTCGCCACGCGTGAGAAGAGCGCTGACACGGGAATCGTGTTCGAGGCCGGGGGCGGCCTCGTCTGTGAACCCGCCCTCGGCAGGGGCCGCAGACAACTCGCCGGTGCGAGCCTGCTCGGGCCAGAGAACCCCGTTGGGCCCGGGTGCCAGCCCGGCCTTGATCGTCGCGATCTCCAGCAGGGCCATGGCGTGCAGTACGAAGGGAAATGAGAGGAGGAGGACGATGCCCGCGGCGAACTGGAAGGTCGCCTCGGCGGTGAAACCGAGGTCGGTGACCGGTGAGTCCGTCACCCAGGCGACGACCCAATCGACCGTGTCGCCGCCGCCTTCGGGCAGGAACCGGCCCCAGAAGAAGAAACTGGCTCCGCCGAGACCGGCGAAGAACCATGAGGCGGTGACGGAGAAGGTGAGCAGGCGGATCGGCAGGGCGAACACGGCTTCGAAGAGCAGGTCCAGCCAGGCGCGGGCGTCGGTGGCCGGGGCCAGCAGGCCGCGGAGCCCCTGACCCTGCGGACGGGCGGCCACCTCGGCGATGGGAGCACCCCATGCCCGGGCACGGGCCCGCGACAGGCCCCCGAAGGCGCGGGCGATGGTCAGGGTCAGGGGCAGGAGGAGGAGACCGACCCAGATGATGACGGTGGCGATCGAGGCCGCGAACAGGGTCACCAGCGTCGGCACCGCGATGGCGGAGATGACCAGACCGGGCGCGATCAGGACGGAGTCACGGCCCAGGTTGTGCCACAGTCGGGCCCACCGGGATCGACCGGTCTGCGGGGGCTCTGCTGGACGTGGCACCTCCTCAGCGTACGGGTTTCCGGTCCCGGACGCACCGGTCGGAGCAGGGACGGTCGGGGCTGCGGGGGAGGGGTTCATGAGCGGGTTCCTTGCTGCAGGGTCTCAGAGGCGGCGCTCGCCTCGGTGATCGAGACGCTCGCCTCGCCGGTGGGAGCCCGGGAGGCGAGGACGGTGGGGTGGAAGCGCGAGAGCATCCACACCCCGCCCGCGCCCACCGCCGCCGAGGCGAGCAGACCGGCGGTCGCGGCGGCGGTCAGACCCGTGTACTCACCGAAGAAGGCCGCACCGATGATCACGGCCACGATCGGGTCGATGACCGTCAGTCCGGCCAGCACCGTCTCGGCCGGACCGCGGGCATAGGCGGTCTGGACGAGCCAGAACCCCGCGACGGAGGCCAGCCCCACCGCGCCGACCAGCATCCACCACCGCACTTCCAGAGGCACGAGCCCGGGCAGCCCGGCCACGATGACCGAGCGGGCGAGCACATGGACGGCCGCGGCCACCGTGCCGAAGACGATGCCGGTCATGACCACGCGCGGGATGTGGCCGGCCGAACCGATGGAGAACGCGCCGGCGAAGAGGCTGAGTGCGACGAGGACGTCGAGCAGCCAGGTCACCGACTGCTCGCTGACGACGAGCTCGTGGGAGAACCTCGCCGAGGTGGCCACGAACGCGAAGATCCCGACCAGCGTCACCGCGATGCCGGCGAGCATGGGCGCGCCGAGGCGCAGCCCGAAGAAGCGTCGGCTGATGAGTGCGGCGAAGACGAGGGACACTGCGCCGATGGGCTGGACGATCGAGACCGGTCCGAGGCCGAGGGCGATGACGTTGAGCACCGTGACCAGGCCCATGAGGCCGAGACCGGCGACCCAGGTGGAGCGGCGTCTGAGTCCGGGCGGCAGGGCGGCCACGGCATGCCTCTGCAGGTGAGTGCCCAGCGCCAGGCAGAGGGCGGCGGCGGTTGCGAGGACGATGGCGGTGATGATCATGGCCGACACACTAAGGAGGACGTCGGTGCCCGCACATGATACGAAAGGGTGATTCTGCCTCGTCCGGGACCCTACGCGAGGATGAAATCCGCTCAACCGCGGTGCTCAGAGGACATATTCTCGCGATTCTCCCGGGTGCTGGGCCGCACCCTCCGGTAGCGTGGAAGCATGCCGGGAATCGGGGAATCGGGGGACGTGAACGACAGGGCCGCCTCGGCGGGGGTGCCTCCACCGTCGTCGACGACGATCCGTGTGGCCATCGTCGACGATCAGGCCATGGTCCGGCAGGGCTTCGGGGCCCTGCTCGACGCGCAGACGGACATGCAGGTCGTCGGCAGCGCCGAGGACGGATCGGCCGTCGTCGACCTCGTCCGCCGCACCGCCCCCGACGTCATCCTCATGGACATTCGGATGCCGGGCCTCAATGGCCTCGACGCCACCCGCTCGGTCTTCTCGATGCCCGGCGACCACCCGCGGATCGTCATGCTCACGACCTTCGACGCCGACGAATACGTCTTCTCCGCCCTGCGCGCCGGTGCCAGCGGATTCCTCCTCAAGGACGCCACCGCCGAGGACCTCATCACCGCCGTGCGCGTGGTCGCCGGCGGCGATTCGCTGCTGGCCCCCTCGGTCACCCGGCGACTCATCGCCGAATACGTGGCCGGACCCTCCGTGGCCAAGGACACCGCCGTGCTCGGGCAGCTGACCGACCGGGAGATCGACGTCATGAGGCTGGTGGCCAAAGGCCATGCCAACGCCGAGGTGGCCCAGCAGCTCTTCCTCGCCGAACAGACGGTGAAGACGCACGTGTCCCGGATCCTGTCGAAGCTGGGTCTGCGCGACCGCACCCAGATCGTCGTCGCCGCCTACGAATCGGGCCTGGTCGTCGCCGGCAGCTGAGACCGGGGGTCGGCGGAACGGCGAGCGGGTCTGGGCGAGCGGGGTCTGGCGGAACGGCGAGCGGGTCTGGAGGAAGGGCGGAGCCGACGCTCATACTGGGCGGCACGGCGAAGACGTGGCTGTCCATCACCGTCGAACCGCTCTGAGGGCGCGGTCAGCGCCTGTGGCCGCGCTGTGCGAATCAGTCACGCCGTGGGAATAGGCCGCCGAGGTCCTTGACGATCGTCTCCGCCGAACCCTCGGCCGCATTGCGATGCCCGGTCCCGGCCCACAGGTGCAGGCCGTGCGGGTCGGCGGCCTTCTTCGACTCCGCCCGGAACTCCTTCGTCAGATGATGCACTGCCGGGTAGGCATCGACGGCCACCGGATCGAACTCGCGCACGAAGTCGTTGACCAGCGCCCGGGCGGGGCGACCGGTGAAAGCCCTGGTCAGTCGCGTCTCCAAGAATTCGTCGGAGACCAGTGCGGCACGGTGGACGGGTGAGGTGCCCGCCTCATCGGAGCGCAGCAGCAGAGTGCCGACGACGACGGCACCAGCGCCCGCGTCCAGCAGCTCTGCGACGGCATCGGGTCCATCGACTCCACCGCCGGCAGCCACGGGCAGGTCCACCTCGGCGAGGATGTCGCGGACGAGGTCGGCGGTGGCACGGTCCTCGATGGTCCGTGTCGGGTCCGCGGTGCCGGAGTGCCCGCCGGCGCGAGGCCCCTGGACGATGAGGCCGTCGACTCCGCGTTCGGCCGCGGCGCGAGCCTCGGCTGCGGTCGTCACCGTGGCGACGACCTGGGTGCCGACGGCGTGGAGGCGGTCGACCGCCTCGGAAGTGGGCAGGTTGAAGGTCGTCGAGACCAAAGGGACCGGATGGGCGATGAGCCAGTCGAGTTTGTCATCGTAGTGATCATCGTCGTCGACGGGCTCGGGATCGAGTGAGAGGCCTCGCTCGGCGGCGGCCGGGGTCAGCGCTGCGACGAAGGAATCGAATGCCACGCGGTCGATGGGCACGGGATTCGGGGCGAAGAGGTTGACGCCGAAGATGTCGGTGGTCTCGCGCATCCGGTCGACCTGCGCGGCCATGGCCTCGGCGGAGAGGTATCCGCCGGCGACGAAGGGGAATCCACCGGCGCGGGCGACGGCCTCGGTGAGTGCGGCGGTCGTCGTGCCTCCGGCCATGGGTGCTGCGATGATCGGCAGCTCGGTCTTTTCGAAGGCGATCGTCACGGTCTTCTCCCATCCTCACGACTGCGGCATGGCTGCATGCCCTCTGCCATTCTTGCACCCGGCTCGGCTGGGCCGACGAGGTGTCCGTGCGCGGGTGCCGGCGCGGTTTCTGGGGTGCTGGGTGCTGCGCGACGCCGCGGCGCGGGCATCCGCCCGATTTCGCGGGAGAGGAATGTTGGTTGCGGCGCGTGAGACCAACGTTCCTCTCCCGCGAAACCAGCTCTTCGCCTGCGCCCAGCCGTGAGCGCTCGGACTTCGCCGCTTCGGCACGTGCCTGCGGCCGGCCTTGAGCCCGGCACCCTCCTGCAGGCACGGCCGTGCGCGTGCGGTAGGGGCGTGAGGGGGCAGAAGGGCAACCGAAAGTATCGGTTCGGTGGCTGCGAGTGGAGACTCCAAGGTGATGTGCGCATGCGAACCCGGCTCCTAGCTTCGAGGCAGTCATTCACCGCAGAACCGTTCCAGGAGCTCCCATGTCCCTCACTCTCGAAGGCCCGTCAGCAGCTGCAACTGCCCCGCAGCCAGCCACGAGCGGCCCGCCGCCAACCAACAGCGACTCATCGTCAGTCACGCGCTCCCACGCGGCGGCGCCCGCCTCCTTTGGCTCCGCGTCCCCCAAAATCCCTGTCACGACACCGCCCACATCCTCCGGGTCCACCACACGCGCCCGGTCGCGCCGAGACCCCGCCATCGACCTCGTCCGCTTCGCCTGCCTCGTCGTGGTGGTCGTCCTCCACTCGCTGATGAGTGCGGCCGTGCTCGGCCCCGACGGCAGCGTGGTGCCCACAGTCGCCCTGGCGCACACCACCGGGTTCGCCGTCGCCTCCTGGTTCTTCCAGATCATGCCCCTGTTCTTCGTCATCGGCGGATGTGCGGGCATCATCAGCTGGCGCCGCATCCGTGCCGAAGGCGGCAGCTGGGGCGATTACCTCCGCGCACGCCTGCGTCGACTCGTCGTCCCCGTCACCGTGCTCATCGGCCTCACCGGTCTCGGTCTGTCCGTGGCCTCGGGGCTCGGCGCCCCGTCCGCACTCGTCACCGAGGCGAGCCACCGCATCGGCCAACCGCTGTGGTTCCTCGCCGTCTACGTCGGCCTCACCGCATTGGTGCCGCTGGCTGTGCATTTTCACGAAAGAGCTCCGATGCGATCCCTCGCCGTCCTGTCCGCTGCCGTCATCGTCGTCGACGGTCTGGTCGCTGTGACAGGGGTCCACAGACTCGGCTATGTCAACTTCGTTCTCGTCTGGCCCCTCGTCCAACAGTTCGGGTTCTTCTACGCGGATGCTCTCGACCGTCCCGTGCGCAGACTCCACGTGTGGTCGGGGCTGGTGACCGCGCTGTCCCTTCTGGTCGGTCTCGTCGCCGCCGGGGTCTACAGCCCGAACATGCTCGTCAATCTCAATCCGCCCACCGGCGCTCTCGTCCTGCTCGGAGTGGTGCAGATCTGTGGGCTCCGGCTGGTCCACAGCAGGCTGACCGCGATGCTCACCGGAGCAGGCGGCAGTGCTGCCGAGGCCGGCCCCGAGCGCAGCCCCGACCCCGAGCTCAGCCCCAGCGTCGAGCACAGCACCGGCGCCGAGGCGGTGCCCGCAGCCCGAATCCTTCGCGCACAGTTCTGGCGTCGGCTCATCGCGTGGGGCAACCGGTTCGGAATGCAGGTCTATCTGTGGCACATGAGTGTCGTCATCGTCCTCATCGGCGGGCTCGGATGGTTGGCACAGGCGGTGTCCGCCGTCCCGCACCTGGCCGAATTCGTTCTGCCTGAGGTCGGTTCGGGCTGGTGGTGGGTCTCCAGGCCGATATGGCTGCTCGTGGTGATGGGACTGTCGGCCGCGGTCGCCACGGCGGCGGCGTGGATCCCGTTTCCCTCCGAGCGGCGTTTGGCCGCAGCAGGTTCGGCGATCGCCCGATTCGGTCGTGAGCTGCGCGGGAGCAGTACCGGCACACGACTCGGTGCGGCAGTGGGTGAGGGAGTACACGTCGCAGTCCTGCATCCTCATATCCGCGCAGTCATTGCGGTGGGAGGCGCCACAGTCGGCATCGCCATCGCGCTTCTCGCCGGCGTCGCACCTCTGGCATGGACGCTGACTGCGATCGGTCTGCTGATGGTCTCGCTCATGGTCTCGGCCGGACTCGACTCATGAGCCGAGCTCCTCAACCATCCGACTGCTCACCCGCTGCGGCCGAGCAGTCCAGTCCGAGGGACCGAACAGAAGACCTGCGGGGGCGAATATGACGGCGAGTGACGGACCTCATGAGAATAATTGTTGAGCAATACAGTGAGGTGCTACGTTGAATGGCGTCAACAGGACACGGCGTCACTTCAGCAGAGGGCACGATGATCGCATACAGGAATTCGCAGGCCTGGGCACTGTCCGCACGGTTCGAAGTTCATGACTGTTACTCAATCATGCCGATGCTGCCGCCTGTAGACGGCTGTTGAGGGCACCTGTTGGGCCGAATGGCAACGCGGAGAGCCAGGTGGGATCGACTTGTGCTCGAGCTGTCCGCGTGCGCACGTGACGATCCGTGCTGAGGGCGACGACCATCCGTTGTGTTGAGCGATATTCGTTGATGTGCCGAGCTTCGGCGGGGCGCCCAAGCGGGTTCGCTGAGCCGACTGGGTCACTGATCGCGCCTGCACAGACCGCGCGGCCCTGTGTCGTCGGTTCCGCCCGGCGGTGAAGGGCCTGCCCAGCAGCGAGGGTCCGCACTCCGCCTTCGGGTCGGCCACCCGCTTCGGCTTCACTCGGTCCACCGCGCCTGTATTGCTCAATGCCGCGGCCGTCGAAGCCGATGTCCTCGCCATCGCACCGACCACGACTGACAGGAACTCCTCATGAGCGTACTCATCGCCGTCACTCTCACCCCCGACCTCCGGACCGGTCCGGCCGTGGCGAAGACTCTCGACGGCCATGCGGACTTCGTGCTCGTCCCAGATGGCCCCGATGGCCTCGTCGGCCTCGAATTCGCCTCCTGGCTCGGGGCGCTGACCACGTGTCTCGGCCTCGTTCCCGAGGTGCGTGTCACCCATCTGGACCCCTTCCACGCAGCCACGGTCTCGGCAGCGCTCGACCACGCGACCCGGTCACGTGCGGGGGTGGCCGTCGACATCTCGGACGTCCCGGACGAGGCGGACCTGTTCGGGCGCCTCGACCCCGCCCCGGCCGTCGCCGCCTGGGCCGAGGCCGGTGCGATCATCGACGTCTTCCGCCGCGTCTGGGATTCCGGGAACGCCGATGCGACCATCCGCGACTCGTCCACTGGTCGCTGCGCCGACCGCGACCGGCTCCACCGCGCGGAAGCGCGGCCGCAGCACTCGACCGGTGTCGAGCACTCGACGCCCGAGACCTCGGCTGCGTCGCAGATGTCGCAGGGCCATCCGCCGATCGTCGTCAGGGCCGAACCGGGCAACGAAGCCGCCCGCGCCGCTGCCGACATCGTCCTCGTCGACGAATCCGCCGGTGAGGTTTCCCTCGAAGACCTCCGCTCCGAGCTCGATCCCACCGCAGCGGTGCTCACCGTTCTGCCCGCTCCCAGGACTCGAGCCGAGGTGGCCGAGCTCGTCCGTTCCGTGTGGATCCTGACCGGTCGCGGTGCCTCCGGGGTTCTCCTGACTGCGCCCGCCGACGAACAGCTCGAACTCAGCGTCCGCCTGGTCTCCGAGATCATCCCCGCCCTGCAGGCAGCGGGGTTGCGCGAGACCCCGGCGCAGCCGGCCCCCACCCAGCCCGATCTGCGCACCCGCCTCGGGCTGGGGCCGGCCGACAGGCTCTGCGCTCGAGCATGAGAGTTCCTCTCTGTGCGTCGTGTCCTCGGCGGGTCGGAAGAACCGTTTGCGACGAAAGATGACAGCGATCGACGTCATATGACATGCGGTGACCGCGCGTGTCGACGGGCGTGCGAACACCGCCGTGGGCGAAGGAGACTGATTCCACCGCAAATGATGCGGTGACCATCAGTGAAGGAAGGATCCGCCGTGAGTTCACCTCGCTTCGAACCCACCACCCCCGCCGGAATCTCGACCCGATCGGTGCACTCGGGAGCCATGCCCGAATCCCACACCGGTTCGGTCGTCGCCCCGATCTTCCAGACCTCGACCTTCATGATGGACACCCCGGGAGACACTCGCGCCGGCTTCGACTACGCGCGCACGGGCACCCCGAACCGCAGCGATCTCGAAGATGCCCTGTGCGAATTGGAGAACGCCTCCTTCGCGGCCGCGGTGAATTCGGGCACCTCGGCCGAGGTCGCGGTGTTCTCGGCGCTGCTGGGCCCCGGTGACGAGATCATCATCCCCCGCGACGTCTACGGCGGCACTTTCCGGCTGCTGAAGAACGAGTACGAACGCTGGGGAGTCCGGATCCGCACCGTCGATCTCACCGACACCTCGGCGCTGGCGGAGGCCATCAATGAGCGGACCGCGATCGTGTGGGTCGAGACCCCGAGCAACCCGGGACTCGACGTCGTCGACATCGCGGCCACGGCCCGGCTCGCACACGAAGCGAACGCCGTGCTCGCCGTCGACTCGACCTTCGCCACCCCGATCCTGCAGCGGCCCATCGACCTCGGTGCCGATCTCGTCATCCACTCGACGACGAAGTTCATCAACGGCCACTCCGATGTCATCGGCGGTGCCGTGCTCGCCGGTGACGGCACGAGCTGTGCCCGTGCCGCCGAGGTGATCGAACGGCTCGAGAGCCACCTCGCCTCCGTGGGACTGGGGATCTCGCCCTTCGACGCGTGGCTGACCAGGCGCGGGATCAAGACCCTGCCGGTGCGGATGGCCAAGCACAGTGAGAACGCGCAGACGGTGGCCGAGTGGCTCGAAGGCCGCGACGAGATCGCCGAGGTGATCTACCCGGGTCTGCCCTCGCACCCCGGACACGAAGTGGCGAAGCAGCAGATGAGCGGGTTCGGGGGAGTGGTCTCCCTGCGCACCGACACCGAGGCCAGGGCACTGGCGCTGGTGGCGAACACGAAGCTGATCACCCTGGCCGAATCCCTCGGGGGAGTGGAGTCGCTGATCGACCACCCGGCGACGATGACGCATCTGGCCGTGGCCGACAGCGAACTGAGCATCTCAGGCACGTTCATCCGCCTCTCGGTCGGCATCGAGGACATCGACGACATCCTCGCCGACCTCGACCAGGCGCTCGCCGCCACAGCCGACACCGCCGGCGGCGCGGACTCCAGCGCGGCAGAGGACTCGCGTCGACGAGCACCGGCAGCGCCGCGACCCACCGTCGCTTCGGTGTGATTCGCCAGTAACGGGGTGCTCAGGCAGCACCGCTGCGTGATGCTTCGACGTGATGCGTCGAGTGGGCGCGGTCACTGCCTGTGGGGAAAACCCGACGCAGGCTCGGAGGTCTTCGTGCTGTCAGCGCGAGCGCGACTCCCGTAGCGTAATTGCTATGAGTGAGAACACCCCCGAGAACCCGCAGGATCAGCAGCCGCACGGCGCCGATCCGCTGGAGGCTCAGACGCCCGA
>DWZN01000024.1 GCA_019117545.1 Candidatus Brevibacterium intestinavium | reverse complement strand
GACCCGGTCTCCGTGCTGCGCCGCTTCGCCCGCATGCACGCCGGCGTCGATGTGCGGATCAGGCGCGTGTGGTCGATCTGGATCCAGAGCTGGGCCCGGGCCTCGACCGACGAAGACGCCCGGACCAACCTCGCAGGCGTCTACGACGAATGGTTGGAGATGATGACCGGAGTCGTCCTCGCCGGCCAGCGCGCAGGCGCGATCCGCACCGGCGACACCGCCCTCATCGTCAAATCTCTGTCGATCTTCATCGACGGACTCGGCGTGGCCCGCAGCACCGAGCAGATGCCCCTGACCGACGAAGAGGCCCTGGTCATGCTCGAGAACTACCTGAGCGCCCACATCCTCACCGACGACCTCCCAACCCAGACGCCAGGACGGGACACCGCGAGCAGCCGTCCCGAACCGACGCAGCAGGAAGAAGGCACATGAAGACACCGAACCGACGACAAGCGCTGGGAGCCGGGCTGACCGTGACCGCGCTCGCCGGCCTCAGCGCCTGCGGGGGAGGGGCCGTCGGCGCCATCGACGCCGGCGACCCCGTCAAGGGCGGGACCCTGCGAGTGGGCGTGACCGGCGGCAACTCCGCCGACACCGTCGACGCCCACATCCCCGTCAACAACGGCGACGTCTGCCGCGCCGTCAACCTCTACAACGCCCTCTACGGCTGGGACGACGACTCACAGGTCGTGCCGCTGCTGGCCGAATCCTTCGAAGCCAACGACGACTCCACCGTGTGGACGTGCACCCTGAAGCAGGGCATCAAGTTCTCCGACGGCAGCCCCATCACCCCCGAGGACGTCATCTTCACGTTCGAGCGCATCACCGACCCCGACGACCCGAAGACCGCGGCGGCGAACTTCACCATGCTCGACAAGGTCGTCGCCACCGGGGAGCGCACCGTCGAGTTCCGCCTGACAGAACCCAACGGCCTGTTCAACGACGCCGTGGCCGAATACACCGCGGCCATCGTTCCCGTCGGCTACGACCCGGAGAACCCGGTGTGCTCCGGGCCGTTCAAACTCAAATCCTTCACCCCCGCCCAGTCGACTGTGCTCGTGCCCAACGAGCACTACTTCGACCACGACAAGATGTACCTCGACGAGGTCGAGGTGCTGAACTTCAACGACGACGACGCTCTCATCAACGCGCTGCTGTCGACACAGGTCGACGCCATCGCCGGCATCCCGCTGTCCCTGGTCGAGGTCATCGACGCCGACGAGCGCATGAGCATCCTCAACTCCGAGACCGGCATGTGGCTGCCGTTCACCATGCGCGTGGACAGGAAGCCCTTCGACGACGTCAAGGTCCGGCAGGCCTTCCGGCTCGTCGTCGACCGGGAGCAGATGATCGAACAGGTCCTGTCCGGGTTCGGCACCATCGGCAACGACATGTTCGGGCCGCTGAGTGAGAACTATCCGGACTTCCCCCAACGCAAGCAGGACATCGACAAAGCGAAGAAGCTCCTCGCCGAGGCCGGCTACCCCGACGGACTCGAGGTCGAACTCGTCACCGCCCCCATCCAGTCCGGCGCCGTCGAATCAGCGCAGGTCTTCGCCCAACAGGCCGCCGAGGCCGGAATCACGGTCAAGATCCGCAAGGTGGACGCGACGACGTTCTTCGGCGACGAATACCTGCAGTGGGACTTCGCCCAGGACTTCTGGTACACCCGTGACTTCATGCCGCAGGTGATTTCCTGCGCCCTGAGCGAGTCGCCGTTCAACGAGACCCACTGGGACGACCCGGATTTCAACAAGGTCTTCGACAAGGCACGGGCCATCCCCGACGCCGGGGAGCGTCGCGATATGGAGCACGAACTGCAGAAGATGCTCTACGACGAAGGCGGCTACATCGTCTGGGGCTTCGCCAACCAGGTCGACGCCTTCCAGAAGTACGTCGGCGGGCTCGTCCCCAACTCCACGGGCCGGCCCCTGAGCGGGTGGCGGTTCGACCGCGTGTGGATCGGAAAGGTGTGACATGTTCGGAAAAGTCATCGTACGCAGGCTGATCTTCTCCGCCTTCATCCTCATCGCCGTCTCGCTGCTCGTCTTCGGCGCCACCCTGCTGCTGCCCGGCGACGCCGCCCGAGCCATCCTCGGCCAACAGGCCACGCCCGAGCGGATCGCCGCACTCAACGAACAGCTCGGCCTCGACAAGCCTGCCTGGCTGCGGTATCTGACCTGGCTGGGAGGACTCTTCGTCGGCGACTTCGGAACCTCCTCGGCCTCGGGCGGGTCGGTGGCCTCACTGCTCGGCGATCGCATCGGCGCCTCGTTCATCCTCATGGGCGTGGCCGCTGTCATCTCCGTGCCTCTGGGCATCGGCCTCGGCGTCTACCAGGCCCTGCACCGCGGCAGACGGCGCGACCAGGCGATGACCGGCATCAGCCTCGTGTTCGCTGCGATGCCCGAGTTCGTCATCGGCATCGGGCTCATCGCGATCTTCGCTACCTCGGTGTTCCAGATCCTGCCCGCCGTCACCCTGGCCCCACCGGGAGAGCCGGTGTGGAACAGACCCCAACAGCTGATCCTGCCGACGCTCACCCTCGTCCTCGTCGTCACCCCCTACATCGTGCGGATGATGCGGGCGACGATGATCGAGGTCCTCGACTCCGGTTTCGTCGAGATGGCCCGACTCAAGGGCGTGCCCGAGAAGCGGGTGATCCTCCGCCATGCCGTACCCCACGCCCTCGGCCCGGTCGCGCAGGTCGTGGCGATCCAGCTGGCCTGGCTGGCCGGCGGTGTGGTCGTCGTCGAGTTCCTCTTCCGCTACCCGGGACTCGGCCAAGCACTCATCGACGCGGTGACCTACCGTGACGTGCAGGTCGTCCAAGCGATCTCCATGCTCGTCGCCGCCGTCTACGTCGTGGTGAACCTGGCGGCCGATGTCGTCGGCATCCTCACCAACCCGAAACTGAGGAGCGCAGCATGAGCACCGATGCCAACAGTCTGGACGCCCTCAAGGCCGGCGCGACCGACGCCGCCGAGGTGCCCAAGGAATCCCTGACCACCTATGTGCCCTTCTACAAGCGGGTGCTGGCACAGCCGCAGGGCAAGATCGGTCTGATCATCACCGTCATCGTCGTCGTCCTCGCCCTGTGCGGGCAACTGCTGCTGCCGTGGGCGACGGGGAACACGGCCACCGAATTCGTCGCGAAGCCCTTCAGCCCCTACGGGCTCT
>DWZN01000180.1 GCA_019117545.1 Candidatus Brevibacterium intestinavium | reverse complement strand
CATCTGGGTCATGGACGAGGAAGCGAAGAAGCAGCTCGAGGACAATCCGGGCTATGACTCACCGCGGTCGGTCCAAGCGGGGACGGCGAGCTTCATCGACACCGATTCGCCACCGCCGTCAACGCTGCGAGTCCGGCCAGCCTGGACTGGCTGATCGAAGACGGCGGCATTCAGGACCTGCTCGAGGAATAGGAACTCAACTTCTCACGGCTTTGACCGCACCGGTGATCGCCGCCACGACGCCGACCGTCGCGGCACCCCAGATCGCGCCGAGGATGAGCGAGAAGACGGTGTTGACCAGCCAACCGAGGAGACCGCCGAGAGCGGGCAGCGCCGCCATCGGTGCTTCGAGCAGGTGGACGAAGCCGTAGAGGGCGTGGAAACCGAGTTCGTCGGTGCCGACGAGGATGATGTGCCCTCCGACCCAGAGCATGGCGAATGTGCCGACGACCGAGAGCAGAGTGAGCAGCTTCGGCATGGCAGCGACGAGGAACCGCCCGATCCTCTGCGGACCGGGGACGTCCCTGTGAGCCAGGTGCAGACCGATGTCGTCCATCTTGACGATGAGCGCGACCACACCGTAGACGCCGATCGTGATCGCCAGGGCCACGACGACGAGAATGAGGGCTCGGCTGACCAGAGACTCAGCGGCGACCTCGTTGAGGGCGATGACCATGATCTCGCAGCTGAGGACGAAGTCGGTCGTGATCGCCGACCGGACGATCTTCTTCTCCGCCGTGGAACCACCGGCGGCGGGATCGGTCGTTGCGCCCTTGATCCTGTCCTGGCCGTGTTCATGATGGGCGATCCAACCGAATTTCTCGAAGACCTTCTCCGCGCCTTCGAAGCACAGATAGGTGCCGCCGACCATGAGCAGCGGGGTCAGCAGCCAGGGCAGGAACTGACTGAGCAGCAGAATGATCGGAAGAATGATGATGATCTTGTTGACCATCGACCCCAGCGCGATGCGCCGAATGATCGGCAGTTCCCGTTTCGGGCTGACGCCTTCGACGAACTTCGGAGTCACCGCCGCATCGTCGACCACGACTCCGGCGGCCTTGGCGCCGGCGCGTGAGGCACCGGCGGCGACATCGTCGAGGCTGGCCGCTGAGAGCTTGACCAGAGCGGCGACGTCGTCGAGGAGGGCGATGAGACCTCCGGCCACCTATCGGCCTTCGGCGGTGTCAGGCGGTTGCCGGAGAAGTGTGCCGACGTGCTTGTCGGCGGCGTCGAAGACGTCCAGCCGGTCTCCGTCGGGCGCGACTCGGCGTGCTCTGGTCACCCATGTGAGCATTCCGGGCGCGGCCATGAGCGTCGTCATCGACGGCTTCACTATCAGGCCCTCGGCTTCGTCCGACCATGAGGTGGCGATGGTATTGGCGCCGTCGCTGCCGCGCAGTCTTCCGTCCTCCTGGAACTCGAGGAAGGCCCTTTCGTTCTGCTCGGCCGCCCAGCGGCCGATGATCTCATGTGTCATGTGTCTTCCTTCTCCAGTCCGCCGATGACCTTGCCATTGCTGTCTTCGACCTTCATGACGTTGCCTTCGATGGTGGCCGTGGCTGCCTTGCTCAACCACGGATCCACGCCCGAGCAGGCCTTCTGCGTGGTCATGAACGAATCGATGACGATCTCGTCGTCCTCGACCTCCCACGTAGTCGCGATCACATTGCAGCCGTCCGAACCTTCGAGGGATCCGTCGTCGAGGAATTCGAGATAGGGATCTCCCGCCTCGGGGGAGGTCCATCTGCCGACGGGATCGACGGCGGCATCCCCGCTGGCTGAAGCGGATTCGGAGGCTTCACTCGCAGGCGGGGAATTCGGGTCCCTGGGATCGACTCCGGTGTCGCAGGCGGCCAGCGGAAGCGTGAGCGCCGCAGCGGCGATCCCGAGCGCCAGTCTCGACACTGTGCGCGAGGCGGCCAGGGTTCGAAGCGAAATGTGGTTCGGCATGCCCCGATGATAACGGCCAGCGTTCGGCACGCCCTGAAAGAACACTGATCTCGGGTGGAGGAACCGACTTCTGTACGTTGTGTTCGCTCACAACTCTCATTGTTCTTGCAAAGCGTCGTGACCAAACCGTAATCTTTCACCCGGTTGAAATTCTGATACCCGAGACACGGACCGCCGGCGAACGGTGAGTCGTGTTGAGGAGCCGGACAATCGAAGCACCGACAACGATCAAGGGAATCAACAGTATGCAGAAGAGACTCGTTCAGAGTTCACTGGCGCTGAGTGCCGCTGCGGCTCTCGGCCTGGGCAGCGCGTTCGCGGCCTCTCCCGCTATGGCTGACAGCGGCCCGCAGAAGCTGGATCTTCAGAGTGAAGCTCAGATCCAGAAGGCACTGTCCGGAATCGAAGGCGTCAACGCCTACGGTGCCGACGGCGGCGAGCTCAACATCGGCGTTGCGAAGAAGACCGACGAGATCAAGGATCTCGAGAAGAAGTACGACAACATCAACGTCAACGAGGGCGTCAAGGAACTCAAGCCCTACGCGAGCAACGACCTCGTCGGCGGTGCCGGATACCTCGTCAAGGCCGGCGAGGCCGGCGGGGCCTGCTCGACCGGGTTCACCGGCTGGGACGGCGACGGCAACCCCGTCGTGCTCACCGCCGGGCACTGCTCGAAGATCATCAACGAAGACACGAACGAGTTCGATGGTGACACCACCGTCGGCGAGACCGAGCAGCCGTCGACGGCCGAGGCCAATGGGGGAGAGGGCTTCCAGGCCTCCGGCGAGGGCGTCATCGGCAAGTGGGGCTTCCACAACTTCGGCGGTGACCTGCTCGAGGGCGCCGACCAGGACGAGTGGCCGAATCCCAGCGAGTCGGACATCGACTTCGCCGTCATCGACGTCGACGAATCGAAGTACAACGTCAAGGGCGGTATCACCGACTGGACTTCAGCCGACTCGGACGACCTGTCCAAGTCGACCACCGACATCACCGAGGTGGGAGCGCACGAGGAAGGCGCGATCAGCAAGTCGGGCCGGACGACCGGCAAGACCGATGGTGAGGTGCTGCCTCGCTCCGAGTACGACTACGATTACCAGAACGTCGGCGGGCGCTGGGTCCACGGATTCGGTGTGACCTCACCGGCGGACGAGCCCTTCTCGCAGCCCGGGGACTCCGGTGGCGGCGTCTACCAGGGCGATACGGCAGTCGGCGTCATCTCCGGTGGCGGAAACCTCGGTGGCGAGTCGTTCACCTGGGTCGCCGACCTCGATCACTCGCTCGAGCAGTCCGGCACGGACTTCAACCTCGAGAAGCCGGGCGACGAGGCCCCTGAGACTCCGGATGCGCCGAAGGCGAAGGACCAGACCATCGAGCCGGGGGAAGAAGTCACCGGCAAGGCCGAGGCCGGCGCCGAGGTCGAGGTGACGTGGAAGCCCGCTGAAGAAAGCGAAGAAGAGGGCACGGACAACCACGCTGGTGAAGAAGGCTCGGAGACGGTCAAGGCCGACGAGGACGGAAACTTCTCCGTCGAAGGGCCGGAGGCCGAGGGCGCCTACACCTACACCGCGACGGCGACTGTCGACGGTGAGGAGTCCGAGACGACCGAATTCGAGGTGACCGTCGAGAAGGACGAATCCGAGACTCCCGCTCCGGACGAGCGTGAGATCAGCGTCGACCCCAAGGAGATCGCAGCCTCTGACTTCGTGAAGGAAGACGAGGGCGTGACGATCACGGTCAAGGGCTTCGACGAAGGTGAGAAGGTCACGCTCGAAGTCGCTTCCGGACCCGAGAACGTCAAGGGCATCACGCTCGAGGAGACCGCAAACGAGAACGGTGCGGCTGCCTTCGCGATCTACGGTACGAGCGCCTCCGATCCGTCGGCCTACCTCGGCAAGTACGACGTCGAGGTCACCGGCGCCAACGACACCGAAGACGAAGACGCTCTGACGGGCTCCTTCGAGGTCGTTGCCGATGAAGACGGCAATGGCGGCGGCACCGGCGGCGATGACGACGGAAGCAGCGACGGCAATGACGATGACGGCAACGGAGACGGAAGCGGTGACGGCGGTTCCGACCTGCCGCGCACCGGTGCCGAGCTGACCGGCCTGGCGGCCGGAGCCGGACTGCTCGTCGTGGGAGGAACCGCAGTGGTTCTGACCATGCGTCGCAAGAGGAACAACTGAGTCCCGCGAGGCTGACCGTCTGACGGTTCGCTGAGCACTCAACCACGGGGTCCCCGGTCGTTTGACCGGGGACTTCGTCTATTCACCCCCGTCCGAAGCACACGACCGGGAGGCCGCACGCTTCTACGTCGCCTGAAGTTTCGTACATTTAGTTCACAGTTTCCGACCTACTTTCTTGGTAGTCGCTGAGTCGAGCCCGTAACCTTGCCGTGACTTAGGTCATCGATTTGTGACATTGTTCCCTCAGAAAAGAGAGACAACTACTTATGCAGAAGAAACTCGTGCAGAGTTCGCTGGCTATGGCAGCGGCTGCGGCACTCGGGCTCGGCGGTGCCTTCGTCACCGCTCCCGCAATGGCGGATGAGCCGGAACTGACTCAAGTGACGGCACAGAAGGCCGCGAAGTCCATTTCCGAGGTCAACGCTTTCGGTTTCGACAACGGTACTCTTCACCTCGGTGTCGAAGGCGAGGGTGACGTCGATTCAGCGGAGATCGAGAAGCTCCAGAAGAAGTACGGCGCAGACAACGTCGTCGTGAAAGCTGGGATTCCCAAGGTCGAGGCATACGCTGCTGACGATCTGGTCGGTGGAGCCGGTTACCTGCTGGACGTTCCCAGCACCGGTAAAGGTGGGGCCTGCTCGACCGGATTCTCCGGTTGGGACGACGAGGGCAACCCCGTCGTGCTGACGGCCGGCCACTGTGCCGAGGACACGGATGGGGAGACCGGAGAGGACCTCGGATCGACCGAACCAGTCGACACCGAACTTCCCGGCAGCGCTCCTGCCCGTGGCGGTGAGGGATTCGAACCCGCCGGGATCGGTTCCCTCGGCACATGGGGCTACAACAAGTACGGCAGCCCGGTCGAAGAGGGAGACGATACGGGCAGCGAAGGTGACATCGACTTCGCCGTCATCAACGTTGACGAATCGACCTACAACGTCAAGAACGGCATCACGGATTGGTCCGATGATGATCTCTCCTCTTCGGTGTCGGCAATCAAGTCTGTGGGATCCCACAGCGAAGGCACCGTTCAGAAGTCCGGTCGCACGACTGGTCTCACGGACGGTCAGGTCATCCCTTACGAGAGCTTCCCGTTCGAGTTCATGAACGTCAGCGATCGTTGGGTGCATGGCTTCGGCGTTGAATCCTCTCCGAGTGATCCGTTCTCCCAGCCCGGAGACTCCGGTGGCGGAGTCTTCCAGGGGGACACGGCAGTCGGTGTGATCTCAGGTGGCGGACCGGCCGAATGGGATGATGGAACTCCGTTCGAACTCGGCTGGGTCGCCGACCTCGACTACTCGCTCGAGCAGTCCGGCGCGGACTTCAACCTCGAAGAACCCAGCGATGAGCCCGAAGCCCCTGCGGCACCGAAGGTCGAGGACCAGACGATCGAGCCCGAGGGAGCGATCACGGGCAAGGCGGCTGCCGGTGCTGACATCAAGGTCACCTGGACGGGCGCCGAAGACGGCGAAGCCACGGCGAAGGCCGATGACAGCGGTAACTTCACCCTCGAAGGCCCCACCGCTGAGGGCGAGTACGATGCGAAGGCCGTGGCGACTGTCGACGGAGAGTCCTCGGACGCTGCTGCTTTCACCGTGACGGTCGAGGCCTCGGACGATGCCGGTGCTGACGGTGATGAGGCGAAGGCCGACGCTGACGCCGATGCGAAGGACGATGAGGCCAATACCGACGCTGACGCCGACGCCAAGGACGCGGAAGCTGACGCCGGCGCAGACGGTGAGGACGCAGATGCCTCCTCCGCCGCTGACGGCAAGGACGATGAAGCTGATTCGGATGCCGATGGCGACGAGAAGCCCGAAGCTCCGAAGGTCGGAGACCAGACCGTCGTCGAAGGCGGACAGATCACCGGACAGGCCGCCCCGAACGTCGAGGTGGAACTGACCTGGAAGACAGCTGAGGCCAATGCAGGCTCCGCACAGGCTGTGCCCGGCAACGGCAACACGACTGTGAAGACGGACGACGACGGCAAGTTCACCGCTGAGGCACCTGCCGAAGCCGGTGACTACAACTACACCGCAGTCGTCCACGAGAACGGCCAGGAGTCGGCACCGGCCGAGTTCACCGTGACCGTTGAGGCTGAAGAGGCTCCGGCCGAACGCAATCTGACCGTCGACCCGGAGGAGATCGCTGCTTCCGACTTCGTCCAGGAGGACAAGGGCGTGCAGATCACGGCCGAAGGCTTCGACGAGGGCGAGAAGGTCACTCTCGAGGTCGTTGCCGGACCGGAGAACGTCGAGGGCATCACCCTGGACGAGGTCGCGAACGAGGACGGAGTCGTCGGATTCTCGATCTACGGCACCAACGCCTCTGACCCCTCGGCCTACCTCGGCCAGTACGATCTCGAGGTCACCGGTGCCAACGACACCGAGGACGAAGATGCTCTGACCGGTTCGTTCTCGGTCGTTGCCGACGAAGACGGCAACGGTGGCGGCAACGACGGTGACGACGACGGAAACGGTGACGGCGGATCCGATCTGCCTCGCACCGGTGCCGAGCTCACCGGCCTGGCTGCCGGAGCCGGACTCCTCGTTGTCGGTGGAGCCGCAGTTGTTCTGACCATGCGTCGCAAGAAGAACAACTGAGACTGAACAAGGCGGTCGCAGTCTGACCGTTTGAACGAAAGTGCCCCTGGTCTGTAGGCCAGGGGCACTTTCTCAACCCACGCACAGTCTGGCCCGATACGTTCGATCACAGTGAGAGCTGCCGGCAACGAGGAGCCGCGGGCGACGAGGGAGTCCTGTGATGAGCCTTGAATCCGATCCATTCGACTATCAGGTCACCAAGTCCGGTCTCCTGCTCATCCGCCGAGGCGGCCGCACCGTGATGGAGCTCGGCGGGAAGAAGGCGGCGGCTCTCATCCCCAGACTCGGCCACGACGCTGAGCAGGATCAGCAGCTGTTGGCTCGTGTCACGGGCAACTACCGCCACGGAAACGAACGGCGCACGCGCAGAACATGAATTTGGCTGGACGTTCGTTCAGTGATTGGTAGTGTAAGAGCATGACCCAAACAGCCTCCAGTGAATTCGCCCGCTCGACCGCCGTCGAGCGCCAGAGCGACCACAGCTTCAGCGCGGAACTCGACGCCGGTTGGAAGGTGGCAGGTGCAATCAACGGAGGATACCTTCTCGGCATCGTCGGCCGTGCCCTGCGCAGTCTCGGCCCGAAGACGCCGGATCCACTGGTCATCTCCACCTTCTACCTCGGACCGAGTGCGGACGGACCGGCCGACATCTCGATTCGCACTCTGCGCGAGGGCAGATCGACGGCAAGCTACAGCGTCGATCTGTCGCAGAACGGTGCACCGACGATCGCGGCCATGGCCACGATGGGCAACCTCGGCGAGCTTCCCTACGATGTCGCCACCACGGCCACGCCACCGCAGCTTCCCCCACCGGAAGAGTGCATCGATGCGGCCGAGGCCAGCGAAAAGTTCCACAAGTCCGCTCCGATCATCGACCGTTTCGACATGCGGCTCGACCCGGCGACTGCCGGCTTCGCAGTGGGCAAGCCGAGCGGACGCGGTCTGCTGCAGGGGTGGATCCGTTTGGTCGATGGGACGGATCCGGACCCACTGTCGCTGCTGACCTTCCTCGATGCGTTCCCGCCGGTGATGTTCGATCTCGGCAGATTCAACTGGGCGCCGACGATGGAGCTGACAGCCCACCTGCGTGCTCTGCCGGCGCCCGGATGGATCAGCGCGAAGATCTCCACTCGGAACATCGCCGGCGGCATGTTCGAAGAGGACTGCGAGCTCTGGGATTCGGCGGGCCGCCTCGTCGCGCAGTCGCGGCAACTGGCACGGCAGCCCAGAGGCTGAGCCGAAGCGACGCAGGATAACCTTCGATGACGTCGTCGGGCACTTGCGTCCGTGGTCGATACTAGAGTCGGGGACATCCCGATCCACAGGTGAAAGGACCACGCTCATGGCTTCACTGTCATCGATGAGCATCACTTTCGACTGCCACGACGTCGAAGCGCAGTCGATCTTCTGGGCCGAGCTGCTCGGCGCTGAACTCGATGCCGGTGCGAACGAGTTCGTCGCCAGCATCGGCGGAGTCCACAATTCCGAATCGCCGACGCCGGGAATGCTCTTCGTCAAGGTCGACGATCGGGCAGAGGGGAAGAACCCGCTGCACATCGACCTCGACGACCCGAACTATCCGGCCGACGTCGAGCGAGCTGTGGCCCTGGGAGCACAGAAGCTAGCGTCCTTCGACGAACACGGCATCGAATGGACGACGCTGAAAGACCCCGAGGGAAACGTCTTCGACATCGGTCGGCGCACGGTAGTCTGAGCTCCAGGCACGATGTCCGAATGATCAGAGAGGCTCAGCATGGCACTGCCGTTGACCGAACCAGACGCTGCACCGAGCGAGAGGCAGGGGCTGGAGGAGTTCCTCGAGTACTTCCGGCAAGTGCTGAGAAGGAAAGCCGAAGGGCTGAGCGCCGACGACCTCTGCCGAACGGTTGCCTCGTCAACGCTGACCATCGGCGGCATCATCAAACACCTCACTCTCGTCGAGGAATCGTGGTTCGTTGAAGTGCTGCAGGGCAGAGACCTCGGCGAACCCTGGGCAAGCGTCGACTGGACGGCCGAACCGGACTGGGACTTCGACAGTGCGGCCGGATCGAGCGCCGACGAGCTCCTGGCCGCACATGAACGGTCGTGTGTTCTCTCACGTGAGATCCTCGCCGAGGTCGACGACCTCGACACGCTCAGCGTGCGAGGAGATTCGAACGGAGTGAGATTCAACGTCCGGTGGATCCTCGTACATCTCATCGAGGAGTACGCGCGGCACGCCGGGCATGCCGACCTCCTCCGCGAAGCCATCGATGGGACGACAGGCGACTGAGTCGCTAGGCTTGGACGCATGACCCACTCCTCGACGTCCGGCACCGAGACCGCACCGGCGCGCCCCAAGAGACTCATCCCGCTCGACCTCGTCCGTGGCTTCCTCATCGGCAGCGCCGAGCTCGTCCCCGGCGTCTCCGGCGGCACCATCGCGCTCGTGACCGGAGTCTACGATCAGCTCATCGACTCCGCCGCTCACGTCGTCTTGGCGGCCAAGAGGCTGGTCACCGGACCGGACCGGATCTCTGCGGCACTTGCCGAGCTGCGGCGCACCGACTGGTTCCTCGTCGTGCCCGTTCTTCTGGGCATGGCGACGGCGGTATTCACCGTCGCCGGAGTGATGGAATCGTTCGTCACCGGCCACCCCGAGGTGGCACGCGGACTGTTCTTCGGACTCGTCGCCGCCAGCATCGCGGTGCCGCTGCGGATGCTTCCGGCACGCACGTCGCGCCAACCGGTCCTCCTCGGTGTTCTCGCCTTCCTCGCCGCGGCCGCCCTCGCCTTCTGGATGACGAGTCTGGCCGGAGGAGCCGATGTGGAGAATCCGCCGCTGATCGCGGTGTTCTTCGTCGCCTCGATCGCGGTCTGCGCACTTGTGATCCCCGGAGTCTCGGGCTCGTTCTTCCTGCTTGCCGTCGGCATGTACTCGACGACGCTCAGGGCCGTCGACACACGCGATTTCGGCTATATCGGAATCTTCATGCTCGGGGCGATTCTCGGTCTGGCCGTGTTCGTCAACATCCTCAAGCACGTCCTCCACAACCACCGGTGGTTCACCCTGATCATCATGGCCGGACTGATGTTCGGGTCGTTGCGCGCCCTGTGGCCCTGGCAGTCCGCCGCCGAGGTCGGCGCAGACGGTGAACCGCACGGAGCAGGCGGACTTCTCGCCCCGACCGATCCGGTGCTCGGCCCGATCCTTCTGGCCGTTCTCGGCGCGGTCGTCGTCATCGCCCTCATCATCGTCGAGGCCCGGTCCGCGGCAGCGAAGGATCAGACGGCTCCGGACCCCGACGAAGGTGAGAATCCCCGGCCGTGATCGGCGGATTCTGCTGGGCCGACTCTCACGTAGAGTGGATGTGACAGCAGTCAGCTCTGAAGAAGGAGAGAGTCAAGAATGGCCAACACAGCATTTCAGGGAACTCCGGTCAAGACCGTCGGCGAACTGCCGGCCAAGGGCGAGCAGGCTCCGGCCTTCAGCCTCGTCGGTGGAGACCTCGGCGAAGTGAACTCGCAGGACAGCTCGGGCAAGCGCGTCGTGCTCAATATCTTCCCCAGCCTCGACACGGGAGTCTGCGCCGCCTCGGTGCGTAAGTTCAATGAGCTGGCAGCAGGGCTGGAGAACACCACCGTCCTCTGCGTGTCCAATGACCTTCCGTTCGCTCAGGCCCGCTTCTGCGGTGCCGAGGGCATCGAGAACGTCGTGGTCGCCTCCGGGTTCCGCAGCTCGTTCGGCAAGGACTTCGGCGTGACCATGGTCGACGGTCCGCTCGCCGGCCTGCTGGCCCGGTCCGTCGTCGTCCTCGACGAGAAGGGCACCGTGACCCACACGCAGGTCGTCGACGAGATCACCACCGAACCGGACTACGACGCAGCGACCGCAGCTCTGGGAGCCTGATCGGTGCTGTTGGCCGATGCATCGGTCCGCGGATCCGAATGAACGCGGACTGAATGAATCACGGAGCCGGGTGGGACGCCGATGAGCGTGTCACCCGGCTCTCACATGTCGAAGACCGCGACCGGCAGGGCGTAGTCGACTCCGGCGAGCTCTCCACCGGATGTGGCGATCGAGGGGATCATGTCCTTCGGAGCCGGATGGTCGCTGAGAGCTTCGAGATAGACCTCATGCGCCTCGAGCGAGCGCACGCCGCGATCGACATGGTCGGCGCTCAGCGCCACGGCATGGGTGGGCTCGCCGCCGTTGACCAGCAGATGGCCGGCCTTCCACGCCTCCAGGCCCTCGTCTCGGAGTTCAGTGAAGATCCACGGGTTGTCGGCGTCGCGGATCGCGTCGATGGTGGCCACGCCGGCATTGCGATGATCGACGTGGTTGAGCCCCCACCTGGCCTTGAGGTCGAAGTTCGTCACCACCACCGCATCCGGTCCGAACTGGCGGATCTTCCTCGCAATGGCCCGCCGCAGCTCATGGGAGGGTTCGACCAGGCCATCGGGGAAGTCGAGGATCTCGAGATCGTCGACGCCGACGATATTGCAGGCCCGGCGCTGTTCGGCTGCGCGCAGCTGGGCGACTTCATCCGGTGACCTGTCCCGGATGCCGGCCTCACCCCGGGTGAGCAGAAGGTAGGCGACTTCCTTGCCCTCGTCGGTCCATTTGGCGACGGCCGCCGAACCCCCGTATTCCATGTCATCGGGGTGGGCGACTACGCAGAGGACACGATTGATATCGCGATCGTCGAAGAGCGGGAGTTCAGTCATGACACCAGGCTATGTGCCCGACCCCGGTTCCGCCAGGGCTGGGAGGCGCAAGCTGTGTGGGTACCATGATGGGGACCGTCGGAAGAGAATGAAGGCAGACTATGAAGACCAGACCGTTGGTGGCGGGCGCGGCAGCGCTGAGTCTGCTGCTCGGCGGGTGCTCGGCGATCAAGGTCAGCAGCTCTGAGGATGCCGCGTCGAAACCGGCGCAGGTGGGTATCAGCGATGAGAAGTCGACCGCCTCGCCGAGTCCCACCGGTGTGACGATTCCGGAAGGGATGACCGAGACCACTGTCGAACTGGGCGCCGAATGCCCGGTCGAAGTCAGCCTGGCTCTCGGCCCGGACTGGGCGGACGGTTCCGGATACGAGGGGTATCGGCTCTTCACCACCGTCTCCGAGGCGCTCATCACGGTCAACTGCTACGAAGACGACGAGGGAACAGCGAAGAAGCTGGTGGACAAGTCGCGCGAGCGAATGTTCAGCACCTCGGGGTCGGCGAAACTCAGCGAAGCCTCGGGCTCTCTGGACGGGGGAGAGTACTGGGTCGTGCACGGCAAACTCGCAGCCGAGGACATGCGGGCGGTCGACGAAGAGGATTCCACCATCTTCGGGGTCGTCGCCGGGATCTCCGTCGACGGGCGTCTATTCAAGATCGCCGTCGACATGCTCGCCCAGGCCGATGACACCCAGGCCCAAGAACAGTTCAGGCAGATGCTGCCGACTGTCCGCCTCGACGGTCACGAACTCGAGACTCCCGACCTGCGCTGATCCTGCGCCGAGGCTGCCTTCGCATCCCCGCCAGCGGGTGTCGATCTGCGTGGTTTCGAACGTCCGGACAACCGCCGGAGCAGTTCTCGGGCGGCGATCCTTCCGGCACGGGTGGCACCCACGGTCGAACTGGCGGAACCGTAGCCGACGAGGAAGATCCGCGGGTCGCCCCTGACGGCCACCTCGGTGTCCATGGCGATGCCGCCGTCGCGGGTGCGCAGGTGCAGAGGCGCGAGGTGTTTGAGCGCGGCCCGGAACCCGGTGTTCCAGAAGATCACGTCGACATCCTCGACCCGTTCGGTGGGGAACGGGGCCCATGATTCGGGCACCGCGAGGCGGTCGCTGGCGGACGGGCCCAGTCCGTCCGCAGTGACCGTCTGCGAGGTCTCATCCTGGCCGGGGAAGTGCACACCGTGCGGCAGGACGCGGTCGAACATGCCGCGTGAGACCAGAACACCGGAATCGACGCCTTCACGGAACTCGTCTCGGATCGGCAGGCCCGTGGTGCGGACCACGCTGGCCGGGGCGAGACCGGACAGGGTTCGCTCGCGTACGGCCCGTTCGACTTCGAGCCCCCACTGACCGTCGAATTCTCGGTCGGTGAAGTTCGGTGGTCGGCGGGTGGCCCAGAGAGTGTCGGTGACCTCTGAGAGCTGGAGGAGGAACTGGGTGGCGGAGATCCCGCCGCCGACGACGAGCGTGCGCAGACCGCGGAAGTCCTCCGCATCACGGAAATTCACCGTGTGCAGTTGGTGCCCTTCGAAGTCCGCGATACCCGGAACGAAGGGCACATAGGGCTGTGTCCAGGTGCCGGTGGCATTGATGATGAAGTCGGTCGACAGTCGGACCCGTTCGCCGTCGATGTCGGCGGTGATGTCGAACCTGCCGACTCCGCGTTCCTCTGAGGTCACGGTGGTCACGGCGGCCGGACGAACGACACAGAGTTCGAGTTCGCGTTCGAACCGGGAGTAGTAGTCGGAGACCACCTGCGAGGCCGGCACGGTCGGATCCGGACGTCCGAGGGGGAACCCGGGCAGGTCGGCGACGTGATTGGTTCTGCCCAGCGTCAGGGAATCCCAGCGTTCGCGCCACGCCCCACCGGGCCCGGCTCCGGCATCGAGGACGAGGAAGTCCCTGCCCGGGACCATTCCGTCGCGCCACAGATAGTGTGCGGCTGAGAGCCCGGCCTGGCCGGCGCCGATGATGACGACTGACCAGTGGGAGTCGATGAGCAGCTCGTTGATTCGGCACACCATGGTGCCATTGTTTCAGGTTCCCGCCGATGGTGCGCCCTGCAGCATGAACGCTCACGATGAGTGCAGCGGGAAGCCGGACGGCGGGAGCCCCGGAGGTCGCGGGCCCGGATTGACCACGACGGCGAAGAGAACAAAGATGAACCGGTGAGCAACCAATCGAACGCTGTCACGAATCCTTGGCGGGCGCTGTGGGCGCTGTGCTTCGGCTTCTTCATGATCCTCGTCGACTCGACGATCGTCTCCGTCGCCATGCCCGACATCATGGCCTCCCTCGACGCCGACATCAATGCCGTCATCTGGGTCACCTCGGCGTATCTGCTCGCATATGTGGTGCCTCTGCTGATCACCGGCCGACTGGGCGACAGGTTCGGACCGAAACGCGTCTACCTGGTCGGCCTCGTCGTCTTCACTCTGAGTTCACTGTGGTGCGGGCTGACCACCAGCGTCGAGGCGCTCATCGTCGCACGCGTCATCCAAGGCATGGGAGCCGCCTCGATGACACCGCAGACCATGGCCGTGATCACTCGGATCTTCCCACCCGATCGACGGGGAGCGGCGATGGGAATGTGGGGCGCCGTCGCCGGAATCGCGACGCTGGTCGGCCCCATCCTCGGCGGGGTGCTCGTCGACGCCTTCGGCTGGGAATGGATCTTCTTCATCAACGTCCCAGTCGGCATCATCGCCCTGGTAATGGCGATCTGGTTGGTGCCCAGCCTCGAGACTCACCCGCACCGGTTCGACTGGTTCGGCGTCGCGCTCTCGGCTCTCGGCATGTTCCTGCTGGTCTACGGAATCCAACAGGCACCCGGCGCCGGGTGGGGACCACTCATCGGACCGGTCACCGTGCCGTTCGTCATCGCCGGTGGCCTCGTCGTCCTCAGCACCTTCGTCCTGTGGCAGAGGATCAACACCTCTGAGGTGCTCGTACCGCTGTCGCTGTTCAAGGACAGGAACTTCACGCTCGCTGCGATCGCGATGACCACGGTCGGCTTCGGCGTGACATCGATGGCGTTTCCGATCATGCTCTGGGCCCAGACCGTGCTAGGCTGCTCACCGACCCAGGCGGCGCTGTTGCTGGCCCCGAT
>DWZN01000179.1 GCA_019117545.1 Candidatus Brevibacterium intestinavium | reverse complement strand
GAGTTCGCTTCTCACGTTCCACGGGCCTTTCTTGAGGAAGGACGGGATTCCGCACTTCTACGGTTGTCGGATCCATAATACGTGCGCATCCTACGTGCACGAGGTCGGTGCTTGTGGCCATCCCGGAACATGCGCGAGGAATCCGGGGACACCGGCCTGACTGCCGGCACGCATGCCTCCCGGAACACATGCATGCCTCCCGGAACGCCACAGGCAAGACTCCCGGCACATGGGCGGGAGCGTCAGAGCAGGCGGTGGAGGCACCGCATCTTCCAGAACGCGCAAAGACCCCGCGTCGGCCAGCACTCGAAGGTTTCGAAGCGCTGGGCGACGCGGGGCTCGAATCTGCGTCCGCCTGCGGACTCGGGGCCGAAGGGCCCGTGAGATCAGGCCTGTTCGACGAAGCTGATGTTGCCGATGGTGATCTCTTCGCCGACTTCCTCGGCCAGGAGAGTCTCGATCCGACCCGCGGCCTTGAGGTCTCCCTCGGCAGAGCGGATCGCGGACACGACTGATGTCGGTGCCTGAATCGTCACTGTGGCCACAGCGGTCTTCTGCGAGACCTTGGCCTCGGTCTTCGTACGGCGGATCTCGGTCAGCGCCGCAGCCACCGAAGCCAGCAGTTCCGGAGCAACGGTCGAATCCGGATGGCTCAGCGACTCGTCGGTCGGCCATGGCGCACGGTGGACCGAGCCGGTCCGCCACCACGACCAGACTTCCTCGGTGACGAACGGCATGATCGGCGCGAACAGCCGCAGCAGCACATCGAGCGCAGTGGCGAGCGTGACATGGGCCGAAGTCTGGTCGTCGGTTCCGGAGGCCCCGTAGGAACGGTCCTTGACGAGTTCGACGTAGTCGTCGGTGAATTCCCAGAAGAAGCTCTCGGCCACTCGCAGCGCGTGCGCATAGTCGTAATCGGCCATATGCGCACCGGCCTGGTCGACGACCTCGGACAGCTTCGCCAGCAGCGCACGGTCGAGGTCGTGAGTGACCGCACCGAGCTGGCCGATGAGACCGGCATGCACGCCTTGGGCGAGGGCGAACTTCGAGGCGTTGAGCAGCTTCATCGCCAGGCGACGGCCGATCTGCATCTGGGTCACGTCATAGGCGGTGTCGGCACCGAGCTTGGCACTGGCCGCCCAGTAGCGGACAGCGTCGGGGCCGAAACCGGGCTTGGACTCGGCGAGGATGTCGGAGGGGACGACGACGTTGCCCTTCGACTTCGACATCTTCTTCCGGTCAGGATCGAGGATCCAGCCGGACAGTCCGGCATGCTTCCACGGTGCCGAGTCGTTGAGTGAGTTCGCCCGGACCACGGTCGAGAACAGCCAGGTGCGGATGATGTCGTGTCCCTGCGGGCGCAGATCGAAGGGGAAGACCTTGTCGAAGAAGTCCTCATCCCGTGACCAGCCGCCCAGCAGCTGCGGAGTCAGCGAGGAGGTCGCCCACGTGTCGAGAACGTCCGGGTCTGCGGTGAAGCCGCCGGGCACATCACGCTGCTCCTCCGTATAGCCTGCCGGGACCTCGGCGATCGGATCGACCGGCAGAGACTCGGGAACGATCGGATCGTCGTAGTCCGGCTGCCCGTCGCCGTCGAGGCGATACCACAGAGGAATCGGGACGCCGAAGTAGCGCTGCCGGGAGACCAGCCAGTCGCCGTGGAGGTTCTCCACCCAGTTCTCGTAGCGCGAGCGCATGAACGCCGGGTGCCATTCGATCTCACGTCCCCGGGCGATGAGCTCATCTCGCAGCTGTGCCGACCGGCCGCCGTTGCGGATGTACCACTGGCGGCTGGTGACGACCTCGAGTGGCTTGTCACCCTTCTCATAGAACGGAACGGGATGGGTGATCGGTTCGATCTCGCCGATGAGGTCACCGGAATCGATGAGCATCTGCGCGATTTCCTTGCGCGCGCTGAAGGTGGTCTTGCCGGCCAGAGCCTCATAGTTGGCGACCGCCTCGGCCTTCGGGGAGGCGGCGATCCACTCGGGGACCTCGAGGTTGAGCCGACCGCCGCGGTTGATGACCGCACGCGTGGGCAGATCGAGTTCGCGCCACCAGGTGACGTCGGTGAGGTCGCCGAAGGTGCAGACCATGGCGATGCCTGTGCCCTTGTCGGACTTCGCCAATTCATGAGCACGCACCTCGACGCTGACGCCGAAGAGCGGGGAGACGACGTTCGTGCCGAAGAACGAGGCATAGCGTTCGTCGTCGGGGTGGGCGACGAGGGCGACCACGGCGGGGATGAGCTCGGGACGCGAGGTGACGATGACGATCGGCTCGGCAGAGGTGTCGGCCAGTCCGTCGGCACCCTCGGGGAAGAACTTCACCTTGTGATAGGCGCCGTCCTTCTCCCGATCCTCGAGCTCGGCCTGGGCCACGGCCGTACCGAAGGTCACGTCCCACATCGTCGGGGCGTCCTGGGAATAGGCATGTCCGCCGGCGAGATCCGCGAGGAACGCCCGCTGGCTGACCGCACGGGAATCATCGTCGATCGTCCGGTACGTGTAGTTCCAGTCCACGGACAGGCCGGTGGAGCGGAAGAGATCCTCGAAGACCTGCTCGTCCTCGGCCGAGAGCTTCTCGCACAGTTCGATGAAGTTCTGGCGTGAGATCTTGACGAAGTCCCGCGAATTCTTCGGTGCCTTCTCCGGCGGCTGGAAGTCCGGATCGTAGTGCCGACTGGGATCGCAGGTCACGCCGTAGTAGTTCTGCACCCGGCGTTCGGTCGGCAGACCGTTGTCGTCCCAGCCGAGCGGATAGAACACGTTCTTGCCGGTCATGCGCTGGTAGCGGGCGATGATGTCGGTCTGCGTATAGGAGAACACGTGCCCGACGTGCAGCGAACCCGAAGCGGTGGGCGGGGGAGTGTCGATGGAGTAGACCTGACCACGATCGGTCTCGGAGTCGAAGGCGTAGACTTCCGACTCGCTCCACGCGGCGTCCCATTTGTCCCGCAGGCCCTCGAGAGCCGGTTTGTCAGGCAGGTTCACTGACTCGTGCGTCGAGTCCGAAAAGGCAGGTGTGTTCATAATTGCTGATTTTCTCACCCGGTGAGCGTCTGGCCAAACCGGTGAGAGGCCCGTGTGCGTCCCGGAAGCGGCAGATTCACTCCCGGACACGAGCAGGCACGTTCGGGACTCCGATCCGCACCGACGACGTCAGGGGCCGCACATCCTGAAGGTCGGTTGAGACGCGTCCGCGCCGGGCAATGAGAATATTGGCCCATGGCGACCTTGGACAGAATTCCGACCGAGAATCCTCCTCCGACCTCGACGGCATGGATGAATCCGGCGCGAGCGATCGCGATCGTCGCCGTCGTCGCCATTCACTCGCTGGGCACCGTGGTCGAGCAGAACTTCTCCGGGATGGGTCCCGACTGGTGGCTGGCCAACGCCGTCGACTCCGCCTCCCGCTGGTCGGTGCCTGTGTTCATCATGATCTCCGGCGCCCTGGCTCTCGACCCGAATCGCGGGAGCAAACCGCGGAGGTTCCTGTCCAAACGCATCTGGCGCATCGGCATCCCCCTCGTGTTCTGGACCGTCGTCTACGTTCTGTTCCGCCGCTATTACCTCCAGCCCGACGACGAGAGCTGGAACCCCGGGGTCGCCATCCTCACTGGCTCGCCCTTCGTCCAGCTCTACTTCCTCTACGTCCTGGCGGGACTGACCCTGCTCACACCGTTCTTCCGCCTGCTCAGCGTGCACGGATCGCGTCGCCTGCAGTGGGGCACGGGCCTGATCTTTCTGGGCATCGGCATGCTCGACCAGTGGGTGTCGATGATCTTCGACGTCGGGGAGGCCAATATCGCGACCCGATTCCTGCCCATGGCCGGCTTCTACATCCTGGGCTGGGTGCTGCGCGATATCGTCCTGTCCGCGCGTGCGGCCGTTCTCGCCTGGTCGACTCTGCTGGTCGCGATCGCGGGCACCGCCGCCTGGGCAGGGCTGGGACCAGGAGAGAAGCCGTGGCTGTTCCCCTACGCGTTCCTCGCCCCCGGAGTGGTTGTGGCCTCGATGGCGGCCTATCTGCTGCTGCACTTCCACCTGCGCGAGGGATTCGGCCTTCTGCACCGCTTCTATCCGTATTCCTTCGGCGTGTTCCTGCTCCATCCGCTCATCCTCTATCCGGTCCGCAATCTCATGGGACTGCCCGACACTGTCGCGGGCGTGGCGCTGCACGCCTTCGTCATGCCGCTGGCCTACGCGGTCGTGTGCGCGGTGATCACCTGGCCGGCGGTCAGGATCCCGGGAGTCCGCGCCGTCTTCGGCGAGGGCGGGCCCCGCAACCCGTACTCCCTGCCCCGCGCACCGCGGCCGAGCCGCCGTCGGAGACCGCACCCGGGTGATCCGGCCGACGCAGCCTCGCAGACGCCGACGGATTCGGTTCAGCCGCCCCGTCCCGTCCGCGCCCCGGAACCCGACCCCTGAGCCCCACCGGACTCCGTAGACTGAGCCGGGAGACGAGGTCGCACATGCGACCGGACACCGCGACAGAGGAGAAGGCAGATGGAAACACTCAGAGCAGTGGTGACAGGCGCGAGCTCGGGAATCGGGGCGGCCACGGTGCGGCAGCTGCGCGAACAGGGCTGGGACGTCGTGGCCGTGGCCAGACGTGAGGACAAGCTCAAGGCCCTCGCCGAGGAGACCGGAGCCGACTACATCGTCGCCGACCTCACCGATGACGCCGAGGTCGAGGCCATG
Source organism: Candidatus Brevibacterium intestinavium (assembly GCA_019117545.1). Lineage (GTDB taxonomy): Bacteria > Actinomycetota > Actinomycetes > Actinomycetales > Brevibacteriaceae > Brevibacterium > Brevibacterium intestinavium. The sequence goes on along the minus strand of DWZN01000179.1, from coordinate 11,512 downwards.
GCCGCCGAGGTTCTGCGCGGCGGACCGGTGCACTCCCTCGTGGCCAACGCCGGAGCCGCCTACGGCGTCGACACGATCGCGGAGTCCTCGGTCGAGGGATGGAAGGACATGTTCGACATCAACGTCCTCGGTGTCCTCCGCGTCGTCAAAGCCATTCTGCCGGCGCTGATCGATTCCGGTCGCGGCGATATCGTCGTGATGTCCTCGACCGCCGGCCACCAGGCCTACGAGAAGGGCGGCGGCTATGTGGCGACGAAGCACGGCTCCCATACGATCGCCGCAACACTCAGGCTCGAACTCCTCGGCGAACCCGTGCGGGTCATCGAGATCGCGCCGGGCATGGTCGCAACCGAGGAATTCAGCCTCAAACGCCTCGGCGATGCGCAGAAGGCGGCCCAGGTCTACGAAGGCGTGGAGAATCCGCTCACGGCCGAGGACGTCGCCGATGCCGTCGTCTACACGCTCACCCGCCCCCACCACTTCAACGTCGACCTCATGGTCATCCGTCCCATCGCCCAGGCCGAACAGTACAAGGTGGCCCGCAACCAGGGGCTGTGACGGTCGTCGGCCCGGTCGGAGACCACTCGCGCCGGCCGCGCTGGCGGTGAGTGGTCTTCAGCGGAGCCGACGGTATACGATTGAAGTGCGTTGATCCGGCCATCACCGGGGAGCATCCGGAAGAACGGATCCCAGCGATCCCAGTAGAACCGGACGGGTGGATCCGTCATCATCCGGCAATGAGCGATCCGCCGCCTGAGCTCATCGGCGCAGGCAGCGGATAAGCGAGGTGGTACCGCGGCAGACTGTCGTCCTCGTGACAGTGACCGCAGTGACCCAGAAGGACGCTCATGACCCAGCCTCTCTATCCCAAGGCATCGACCTCGGCCTTCGGCCTGTCCGCCTCGCCGAACTTCCCTGAGATCGAAGACGCCGTCCTGCGCTACTGGCAGGAGGACGACACCTTCCAGGCCTCCGTCGACCAGCGCGATCCCGGTGAGAACGGGGAGAACGAATTCGTCTTCTACGACGGCCCTCCCTTCGCCAACGGCCTGCCCCACTACGGTCACCTGCTCACCGGCTACGTCAAGGACGTCGTTCCGCGATTCCAGACCATGCGCGGCAAGAAGGTCGACCGCCGCTTCGGCTGGGACACCCACGGGCTGCCCGCCGAGCTCGAGGCCGAACGCCAGCTGGGCATCACCGACAAGTCCGAGATCGGCCGCATGGGCCTGGCCGCGTTCAATGATGCATGCCGCTCCTCGGTGCTGCGCTATACGAAGGAATGGCAGGAGTACGTGACCCGCCAAGGTCGCTGGGTCGACTTCGACAACGACTACAAGACGCTCAACGTCGAATACATGGAAAGCGTCATCTGGGCGTTCAAGCAGCTCTGGGACAAGGGCCTCGTCTACGAGGGCTACCGGGTCCTGCCGTACTGCTGGAAGGACGAGACACCGCTTTCGAACCACGAGCTGCGCATGGACGAGGATGTCTACAAGACACGTCAGGACCCGTCGGTGACGATCGGCTACAAACTCACCGATGCCGATGAATGGGTCCTCATCTGGACGACGACTCCCTGGACGGTGCCGTCGAACCAGGCCGTGGCCGTCAACCCGGACATCCCGTTGGTCGCCGTCGTCGCCGGTGCCGACGGGGCCGAGGAGCTGCAGGGCAAGACCCTGATCCTCGCCGAGGCCCGCCTCGGCGCCTATGCCCGTGAGCTCGGTGAGCACCCCGAGGTGCTGCGGACCTTCCCCGGCAGCGAACTCGTCGGTCGGTCCTATGAGCCTCCGTTCCCGTACTTCGCGGGGCGCCAGGAGGAGTTCGGCGAGCGGATGCACACGATCCTCGCCGCCGACTTCGTCACCGTCGAGGACGGCACCGGAATCGTCCACCAGTCACCGGCCTTCGGTGAGGAGGACAAGGAGCTGACCGACTCCTACGGCATCACCGCCACCCGTCCAGTCGACGACGCCGGACGCTTCGACTCGACCGTGGCCGACTACGCGGGAATGCAGGTCTTCGACGCGAACAAGGCCATCATCAAGGACCTGCGCAACCACACCGGTCCGCTCGAGGGCCGCAGCGCGCTGCTGATCCGAAACGAATCCTACGAGCACTCCTACCCGCACTGCTGGCGCTGCCGGAATCCGCTGATCTACCGGGCGGTGTCCTCCTGGTTCGTCAGAGTCACCGAGTTCAAGGACCGGATGGTCGAACTCAACGAGCAGATCAACTGGGTGCCCGACAACGTCAAGCACGGACAGTTCGGAAGATGGCTCGAGAACGCCCGTGACTGGTCGATCTCGCGCAACCGGTTCTGGGGTTCGCCGATTCCCGTATGGGTCTCCTCCGACCCCGCCTATCCGCGCACCGACGTCTACGGCTCCCTGGCCGAGATCGAAGCCGACTTCGGCCGTCTGCCGCTCAACGACTCCGGCGAGGTCGACCTCCACCGTCCCTGGGTCGATGATCTGACCCGGCCGAACCCGGACGACCCGACCGGCCAGTCCGTGATGCGTCGGATCCCGGAGATCTTCGACGTCTGGTTCGACTCCGGTTCGATGAGCTACGCCCAGGTGCACTACCCGTTCGAGAGCTCCGAATGGTTCGACAACCACTTCCCGGCCGACTTCATCGTCGAATACGTGGGACAGACCCGCGGCTGGTTCTACCTGCTGCACGTGCTGGCCACGGCGATCTTCGACCGCCCGGCCTTCACGAACTGCATCTCCCACGGCATCGTCCTCGGCTCCGACGGGCAGAAGATGTCGAAGTCCCTGCGCAACTACCCGGACGTCAACGAGGTGTTCAACCGTGACGGCTCGGACGCGATGCGCTGGTTCCTCATGGCCTCGTCGATCCTGCGCGGAGGCAACCTCGTCGTCACCGAGCAGGGCATCCGCGACGCTGTCCGGCAGGTCGTGCTCCCGCTGTGGAACACCTGGCAGTTCTTCGCCACCTACTCCAACGCCGCCGACGGGCCCGATGCAGCCCAGACCGGCTACCAGGCGCAGACCCGATACGACTCGACGCAGGTCCTCGACCGCTACCTGCTGGCGAAGACGCACGACCTCATCGCCGGGTTCGCCGAGGCGATGGAGGGCCTGGACATCTGGGCCGCCTGCGAACTCGTCCGCAGCTACCTCGACATGCTCACGAACTGGTACGTGCGTCGTTCGCGTCGCCGCTTCTGGGACGGCGGGGTCGACACCCACGAGTCCTTCGATGTGCTCTTCACCTGCCTCGAGGCCTTCTGCCGGGTCGCGGCTCCGCTGCTGCCGTTCACCGTCGAGGAGATCTACCGGGGACTGACCGGTGAGCGCTCCGTGCACCTGGCCGACTATCCCGACGCCGAGGCGTTCCCCGCCGATGCCGGCCTCGTCGCGGCCATGGACCTGACCCGCGACATCTGCTCGACGGCCTCCTCGGTGCGCAAGGCCAACCACCTGCGCGTGCGCCTGCCCCTGGCGCGCCTGACGGTGGCCACCGACACCGAGCTCGGTGCGGACTTCACCGGGATCATCGCCGATGAGCTCAATGTCCGTGAGGTCGAGGTCTTCGACATCGCCGAGGCGGAGGCCGCCGGGTTCTCCCTGTCGCAGAACCTCGTCGTCAACGCCCGCGCTGCCGGACCGCGTCTGGGCAAGCAGGTCCAACAGGTCATCAAGGCTTCGAAGACCGGTGACTGGTCGGTCACCGACGGCACGGTCGTCAGCGGCGGCATCGAACTGGTCGAGGGCGAATACTCCTTGGAGTCGGTGGCCGAATCCGGCACCGAGGGCATGGAGTTGGCCGCCCTGGACTCCGGCTTCCTCGCCCTCGACACGCGCGTGAGCCCCGAGCTCGAGGCCGAAGGCATGGCCCGCGACGCCGTGCGCGCCATCCAGGGCATCCGCAAGCGGCTCGATCTGCACATCTCCGATCGGATCGCCGTCATCGTCGAGGCCAGCGCCGAGGTCACCGCGGCGCTCGAGACCCACAGCGAGCTCATCGCCGGTGAGACCCTGGCCACCTCGCTGGAGTTCGGTTCGGCAGAGGGCGCGGCACAGGTCTTCGACCCGGACGAGCTGCCCGAGGGCACCCGTCTGGCGGTGAGCCGCGCATGAGCACCGAAGCGACGAACGGTCACGGCGACCGGGATGAGGCCGGCACCGGCTCACCCGCGCCGGAGACCGCGAAGGCCGAGCTGGCGCGGGTCTACGCCCTGCTGCTCGCCCGGGCGGGGGAGACCCAGGTCGAGCTGCGCCTCGACGCGACCCGACGAGCCTGCGAGGTCCTCGGCGACATCCACACGGCGGCTCCGACGATCACGGTGACGGGAACGAACGGGAAGACCTCCACGGCCCGGATGCTCGACTCGCTCATCACCGCCCACGATCTGCGGGTCGGTCGGTTCACCAGCCCGCACATGCAGTCGGTGACCGAACGGATCTCGGTCGACGGGGCCCCGGTCGACATCCCGACCTTCGTGCGCATCTATGACGAGATCGCCCCCTATCTCGACATCATCGACGCTCAGCTCGAGTCCGAGGACCGCCCGAAGCTGACGTACTTCGAGGCTCTCACGGTGCTGGCCTTCGCGGTGTTCGCCGACGCCCCGGTCGATGTCGTCATCACCGAGGTCGGCATGGGCGGGCAGTGGGACTCGACGAACGTGGCCGACGCCCAGGTGTGCGTGTTCACGAAGATCGGACTCGACCATCAGGCGTTCCTCGGTGGGACCATCGAGGCGATCGCGGCGACCAAGGCCGGTGTCCTCGACCGCAGCGTCGATCCGTCCCCGGCACCCGAGCCCGTGGCCGTCACCGCCGTCCAGGACGAAGCGGCCCAGACCGTGCTCGACTCCGAGGCCGAACGACGTGAGATCGCTCTCGTGGCCGAGGACCGGGACTTCCGCCTCCTCGACCGCCAGCGGGCCGTCGACGGGCAGCTGATCACCGTCCAGGGCAGACGCGATGTCTACGCGGACGTCTTCGTCCCACTGCACGGGAGCCATCAGGCCCACAACGCGGCGGTCGCCGTCGTCGCGGCCGAGGCATTCCTCGGCACCGAGGACAAGCCGTTGAACCAGGAGACGGTCGCCGAGGGCCTGGCCCAGGTGACCTCGCCCGGCCGCGCCGAACTCGTGCGCACCGGACCCAGCGTGGTCGTCGACGGAGCGCACAACCCCGACGCCGCACACGTGCTCGCCGAGACCCTCGATGAGGCCTTCGACTTCGACTACGTGGTCATGGTGCTGGCGATGCTCGGGGACAAGGACTTCGACGGGGTGCTCGAAGAGCTGCACCGCAGTGCCGACGTCTTCGTCGTCAGCGAGACCCTGAGCGCTCGGGCGCTGCCGGTCGACAAGCTCGCCGAGGCGGCCCGCGAGTGGGTCGACGAGGATTCGGTCATCGTCACCTCCGACATCAATGCCGCTCTGATGAAGGCCATCGACCTCGCCACCGGCGTTGCGGCCAAGAGCCCCGGGATCGTCGTCACCGGTTCCCTCTACACCGTCGCCGAGGCGCGTCTGCTGCTGGGCAAGGGAGAGGAATCGTGAAGTCCAAGTATCCCGTCCTGTGCGGGTCGATCCTCATCTGCGAGCTCGTCGTCGTCTACTTCGCCGTGCTCACGACCTTCGGACTGGTCGTGAAATCGGCGCAGACTCTGAGCCTGGCCCAGCTGCTCATCGGCGCCTCTGCCATCGCCGTGCTCGCGATCGTCGCCGTCATCATGCTGCCTCGCCGGATCGGACAGAAGCGTCCCGGAGTGATCCTCGGCTGGATCGTCCAGGCGCTGCTTCTGGCATCCGGATTCGTCCTCAACTCGATGTTCTTCGTCGCGGTCATCTTCATCGCCCTGTGGGCGGTGGCGGTGTACTGGTCGGCCCGCATCGATCGCGAGGTCGCGGCCCGCTCGTGAGCCGCGGCCGATCCCGGGCAGAGCCGCCTCGGCGCCCGGGTAAACTGTGGACCGACGTCCACTCGAACTTGGAAGGACCGGAATGGAACGCACCCTCATTCTCATCAAACCCGATGGGGTCGCTCGCGGCCTCGTCGGACAGATCGTGGCCCGGATCGAAGACAAGGGCTACCGGATCGACGCGCTGAACCTGCGCACGGCCACGTCCGAGGAGCTGGCCGCCCACTATGCCGAGCACGAAGGCAAGCCCTTCTACCAGCCGCTCGTCGACTTCATGGCCGAAGGCCCGATCGTGTCGATCATCGCCTCCGGGCAGGGAGTGATCGCCGGCTTCCGCTCGCTGGCGGGAGCGACCGATCCGACGGCCGCCGCGCCCGGCACGATCCGCGGCGACTTCGGTCGCGACTGGGGTGAGAAGGTGCAGAAGAACCTCGTCCACGGATCCGACTCCACGGAATCGGCCGACCGTGAGATCGGCATCTGGTACCCAGCCTGAGGCCACGGCATCTGCCGTTCCATCAGCGAAGGGGCGCTCCACCAGGCGGTGGGGCGCCCCTTCGGCCGTGATCGGCCCGAATCGCTGAGAACAACCGTGATCGGCCCGAATCGCTCAAGTCAGAGGCGAGTGCCGCTCAGACCAGATTGGAGAAGAACGACCAGAACTGGACGACGATGCAGGCGAAGATGATGAGCATCCACAGCACCGACAGGGCGATGTTCTCCTTGGCGAAGACCCGAGCGAACGGATTCGCCTCGGCCCGGGTGCCGAAGGCGCCGGAGAGCACATTGTGGGCGGTCACGGCCACGAACATCGGAATCGTCACGGTCCACACGACGATGCACCACGGGCAGCCGACCCCGATCCTGTAGATCGAGACGTAGAACAGGAACATCACGAGGACGACGCCGAGGGCCAGACCGAGATTGAGCCCGATCATCACCCAACCAGGCAGTTCGGTCCCGGCGAGGAAGAGCACGCCGATGAGCAGCGGGAAGACGAAGGCGGCCACACCCAGCAGCTGATTCGGGAAGCCGAACAGCTCGGCCTCCGGATGCTCCATGACCGAACCGCAGGAGAAGAACGGATTGAGGTCGCAGGAGAGGACGAGCTCGGGATCGGCGAGCTTGGCGTACTTCTCCGCGGCCAATGAGAACGAGGCGAGGAACCCGATCACGGAGCCGACGATGAGGAAGATTCCGAAGGGAACCCGTCTGAGCACCCACGCCGGGGCGGGGGCATCCGTGTCGCGGCCATCGGGGAGGGTCTGTGCACTGTTCACCCCTTAAGAATGCCTGGCCGCACTCCATGCGGCAAACCCTGCGCCCTCGGCCCCTCAGCGGAGAGGGACATGTGTGACATAATGTGAATACGGATACCTGTTCTCACACCGAATGGGAGAAGTGCCTCCACCGAGTCGAGGGTATGACCTCGCAGGTCGACAACAAGATGAGGCAGCACCTCAGGCCTACGCGCCGAGCGCGAGCCTGACGTGCCATCCACAAGTTTCGGTCCGCCCAAGGACCATGCAAGGATCCGAAGATCCGTACGGTGTGGACGGCGTCTTCGGACTGGGAGAACTGATGAACGAAACGTCGAACGACGGTAATGAACCGACAGATCCGACCGAAGGCATCCTCGCCGACCTGGCCGATCTGCAGCAGTCGGTCAACGCCAAGGACAGCGACCATGAAGACGTCGACGGCAGCGTGCGCGCACGACTCGACGACATCGCCGCCGCGGCCGAATCGCTGCGGACCGGCGATGCCGACGACGAAGAGGATGACGACGAGGACGCCGAGGAGCGGGAGCCGACCGCCCGGCGGGCGAGCCCGAAGCCTGCCCGAGACGCCGTGGCCAACCGGGGACTCGTCTTCGAGGAGTACGTCCGCGGAGACGGAGATGAGTCGTCGTACCGGGACTCGGATGACGACGAGGAGCCGAACGACCGGGAGGGAGCCGGCCGGTCGCCGGTGAACTTCGATCCGCGCAATCCCTTCGCCGCTCCCGCCCCGGCATCCGCGTCGTCGCCGGAACCGCGCCCCAACCCCACCGTCCCCCACGACGGAGGCCTGATCTTCCAGGTGCCGAAGGCCGAACTCGCCGAAGTCGTGAAGATCGAAGACGACGACTCCGACGACTGGGACGATTCCCACGACAGCGATGACGAGGCGCGCTCCTCCCACCGGGGCGACGACGATGACGAGAGCTCGAACGGTCCGCGTCGTCGCCGAGGCGGCCGCGGACGCCGCTCGCGAGGTCGCGATGACAGCGATGACCGCTCCGAAGACGACTCGGCGGAGAAGTCTCAGGACTCCGAGGGCACAGGCGACTCCGATGACGAGAGCTCCTCCGGCGGACGTTCCCGCTCCTCACGACGGGGCTCGCGATCGAACAGCCGAGGTTCGAAGCAGAGCTCCGACTCCGATTCGCAGGAGACGAACGGCAAGTCCGACAACGGCAACTCCGACAACGGCAACTCCGACAACGGCAAGTCCGACAACGGCAGATCCGAGGACTCGCACTCGGATGACAGCGGCGATGACGACGACAGCGACGGCGGATCCCGCCGACGCCGTCGCCGCCGCTCCCGCTCGCGGAGCAGCGACCGCGACGAAGTCACTTCGCTCAAGGGCTCGACCCGCCTCGAGGCCAAGCGGCAGCGACGGAAGGAGGGACGCGAGGCCGGACGTCGTCGTCCCATCATCACCGAGGCCGAATTCCTCGCCCGGCGAGAATCCGTCGATCGCACCATGCTCGTGCGCGAAAGCGGTGACCAGACCCAGCTCGTGGTCGTCGAGGACGGTATCGCCGTCGAACACTATCTCAAAGAGAACCGCCAGCAGGCCTCGCTGATCGGAAACGTCTACCTCGGCAAGGTCCAGAACGTGCTGCCGAGCATGGAAGCGGCCTTCATCGACATCGGCAAGGGGCGCAATGCCGTGCTCTACGCCGGTGAGGTCAACTGGGACGCTCTCGGAATGGACGGCAAGGCCCGCCGCATCGAGACCGCGCTCAGCCCCGGCGATTCGGTGCTCGTCCAGGTGACGAAGGACCCGATCGGGCACAAGGGTGCGCGTCTGACGAGCCAGATCTCCCTGCCCGGCAGGTTCCTCGTCTACGTGCCCGGCAACTCGATGACCGGAATCTCCCGAAAGCTTCCCGACAACGAGCGGGCACGGCTGAAGAAGCTGCTCAAGGAGCTCGTCGGCGACTCGAACGGCGTGATCGTGCGCACCGCGGCCGAAGGCGCCACCGATACGGATCTCGGACGCGACGTCGAACGACTGGCCAAGCGCTGGGAGACGATCGAGAAGAAGTCGAAGTCGACGAAGGTGCTGGCCCCGCAGCTGCTCTACAGCGAGCCGGACATGATCGTGCGCATCATCCGCGATGTCTTCAACGAGGACTTCAACTCGCTCGTCATCGACGGCGACGGAGCCTGGAACACCATCCACGAGTACGTCGAATCCGTCGCCCCGGATCTGCTCGAGCGCGTCCACCGCTACAACGAGGACGAGGACATCTTCGACCACTACCGCATCGAGGAGCAGATCCAGAAGGCACTGCAGCGCACGGTGAACCTGCCTTCGGGCGGATCGCTCGTCATCGACCGCACCGAGGCGATGACCGTCGTCGACGTCAACACCGGCAAGTTCACCGGCTCCGGAGGAAACCTCGAGGAGACCGTGACCCGCAACAACCTCGAAGCCGCCGAGGAGGTCATCCGGCAGCTGCGCCTGCGTGACATCGGCGGCATCATCGTCGTCGACTTCATCGACATGGTGCTCGAATCCAACCGCGATCTCGTGGTGCGCCGCCTCGTCGAATGCCTCGGCCGCGACCGGACGAAGCATCAGGTCGCCGAGGTGACCTCGCTGGGTCTCGTCCAGATGACCCGCAAGCGCATCGGCACCGGTCTGGCCGAGTCGATGGTCAGCGCGGGGGCCGACCTCAGCGGTCGCGGACTGCTGCTGCCGGGATCGGACGAGGACGGCTCGAAGTCGCATCGGGGCAATCGGTCCTCGGGCGGTGACCACCGCCGCGACCGGAAGCGCCGCAGCGACTCGGGTTCGAAGTCCAAGCACAATGAGTCCGATTCGCACGAGGATTCGGTGTCCTCGGATGCTTCGCGCTCCGCAGTCGCCGCGATCGCGAAGGCGACGATGAAGCAGACCGATACCGGCTCTGCCGACGGCGGGACCGAAGACCATTCGCGCGGAGAGAGCAATTCGGACACGGCCGAGCGGGGCAAGGGCCGCTCACGCTCGCGCAACGGCCGTCGTCGCTCGAGCTCGCGATCCGCGCAGTCCGATGAGTCCTCGTCGGCTGCCTCGGGGTCCGATGCTTCGACGTCTGAGCCCGCGGAGGCGACGGACGCCTCGACGTCCGAGTCGTCGAAGACATCCGAGTCGGCGAAGACTTCAGAGACATCGAAGTCGGGACCGGCGAAGGCGAGCGGTGACAAGTCATCGGCGAAGGCCGACCGGGCGGAGGCGCAGCCCGCCGCCGGTCACGGAGCGGCTGGGCAGCGCAAGCCTGCCGCTGAGGAGCCGGAGGATCTGCCGCTGATGATCGGCGCGGACTCGGAGACGAAGGTGGCAGAGGCCGCCCCGGCCCCTGCCCCCAAGAAGGCACCGGCGGCGTCGAAGAAGTCGGCCGAGCCGAAGAGAGCTGCCGAAGAGAAGCAGGAACAGCTGCCGACCTCGTTCGTCATCATCGGCGAGGACTGAACGCAGCCGCGAACGGTCACCGCGACCGGTGACCGGTCACCAGGGAGGCCGGCCCTCGACGATCCGTCGACGGCCGGCCTCCCCGTCCTGCGCGTCAATCCTCCGCTTGCTGATTGCGCGTCGTGCTGATCGTCGGCTGCGCCGCCTGATCACCGCAGAGGACGATCATGAGGTTCGACACGAGATCGCTGCGTTCGGCCTGACCGAGCCGAACGATCCCACGCCCCTCGATCTCCTCGATCGCCGTCTCGACCATGCCCACGGCGCCCTCGACGATGAGTTGGCGAGCGGCGACGACGGCGGTCGCCTGCTGCCGCTGGAGCATGGCACGGGCGATCTCCGGGGCGTAGGCCAACTGCGTGATGCGGGATTCGATGATCGTCACACCGGCGGCCGTGACCCGGGCGGCCACTTCGTCGGAGAGCTTCGACGTGATCTCATCGGCATTGTCGCGCAGGGACATCCGACGCGGGTCGGAGGAGTCGTAGGCATAGGAATTCGCGATGTGCCTGACGGCGGTCTCGGCCTGGATGGCCACGAACTCCTCGAAGTCGTCGACTTCGAACATCGCCTGTGCGGTGTCCCTGACCTGCCAGACGACGACGGCGCCGATCTCGATCGGGTTGCCGTCGAGGTCGTTGACTTTCAGCGTCGAGGTCTCATGGTTGCGGATGCGGGTGGAGACCTGATCCTTCGTGTAGAACGGGTTGACGAACCGCAGCCCCGACTGCCGGACGGTGCCGACGTACTTCCCGTACAGCTGGAGGACGACAGCATGTCCGGGCGCCACCGAGGTGCAGCCCTTGAAGAGGAACATCGAGGCGATGAAGCACAGCACGCCGAGAACGATGAGGACGATCCCGATCGCCGT
>DWZN01000178.1 GCA_019117545.1 Candidatus Brevibacterium intestinavium | reverse complement strand
CGTCCGCGGCCACCACGACCGCGCCCACGGCCACGCGGGCCACGAGCAGCAGGAGCCTTCGCCTGCTCGGCGGCAAGCTCCTTGTCGGTCAGGTCGCCCTGGTAGATCCACACCTTGACGCCGATGCGGCCGAACGTGGTGTGGGCTTCGTGGACACCGAAATCGATGTTCGCGCGCAGCGTGTGCAGCGGCACACGACCTTCGCGGTAGAACTCGGAACGGCTCATCTCAGCACCGCCGAGGCGGCCCGAGCACTGCACGCGGATGCCCTTGGCACCTGCGCGCTGGGCGCTCTGGATCGCCTTGCGCATCGCACGGCGGAAGGCCACGCGGCTGGCGAGCTGTTCGGCAACGCCCTGGGCGACGAGCTGCGCGTCGACCTCGGGGTTCTTCACCTCAAGGATGTTGAGCTGAATCTGCTTGCCGGTGAGCTTCTCGAGCTGACCGCGGATGCGATCGGCTTCGGCTCCGCGACGTCCGATGACGATGCCCGGACGTGCGGTGTGGATGTCGACGCGGACACGGTCACGCGTGCGTTCGATGTTGACCTTGGAGATGCCGGCCCGCTCGAGGCCGGTGCTCATCATCCTGCGGATCTTGACATCTTCGAGCACGTAGTCCTTGTAGCGCTGCCCCGGCTTCGTCGAGTCAGCGAACCACTTCGACTTGTGATCCGTGGTGATTCCGAGTCGGAATCCGTTCGGATTGATCTTCTGGCCCATTAACGGTTCCCCTTCCGGCTCTTGCGCTGAGGCAGGTCGTCGCCGCTGGCCAGGACCACGGTCACGTGGCTGGTGCGCTTATCGATGCGAAAAGCGCGACCCTGGGCACGCGGACGGAACCGCTTCATGGTCGGCCCCTCGTCCACGAACGCTTCGGAGATGACCAGTTCGTTCTCGTCGAACGCAACGCCTTCCTCGTCGGCCCGGACACGCGCATTGGCGACGCCGGAGGCCACGAGCTTGTAAATCGGATCTGATGCCGACTGTTCTGCAAACTTCAACACTGCAAGTGCTTCGGTCGCCTGCTGACCACGAATGAGGTCGATGACGCGCCGAGCCTTGCGAGGCGTAACGCGCAGGTAACGCGCCTTAGCCTTGGCTTCCATCGCTTCCTTCTCTCTTATCTAGGATCGAAAGAGTCCCCCGCCTCAGCGGCGGCGACCCTTGCGATCGTCCTTTTCGTGGCCACGGAACGTCCGTGTCGGTGCGAACTCGCCGAGCTTGTGTCCGACCATCGACTCAGTGATGAAGACGGGGACATGCTTGCGTCCGTCATGTACTGCGATGGTGTGTCCCAGGAAGTCCGGGATGATCATCGAGCGACGAGACCATGTTTTGATGACATTCTTACTGTTCTTCTCGTTCTGACGAGCCACCTTCTGGTAGAGGTGTTCGTCGACGAAAGGACCCTTTTTGAGGCTACGAGGCATAAGTCAGTACTCCAATCAGCGCTTCTTGCCGGTCCGGCGACGCCGCACGATGTACTTGTCGCTCTCCTTGTTCGGCCGGCGTGTGCGGCCTTCCAACTGACCCCACGGGCTGACTGGGTGACGACCACCCGAGGTCCGGCCCTCGCCACCGCCGTGCGGGTGGTCGATCGGGTTCATCACGACACCGCGCACGGACGGGCGCTTGCCCTTCCAACGCATGCGGCCTGCTTTGCCCCAGCTGATGTTCGACTGCTCGGCATTGCCGACCTCGCCGACGGTCGCACGGCAGCGGGCATCGACGTTGCGGATCTCGCCCGAAGGCATCCGCAGCTGTGCGAAACGACCGTACTTCGCCACGAGCTGCACGGACGAACCGGCGGACCGGGCGATCTTGGCGCCGCCGCCGGGACGCATCTCGACGGCGTGCAGCACGGTGCCGACGGGGATGTTGCGCAGGGCGAGGTTGTTGCCCGGCTTGATGTCGGCGCCCGGACCGGCTTCCACCTGCGCACCCTGCTTGAGGTTCTGCGGCGCGAGGATGTAGCGCTTCTCACCGTCTGCATAGTGCAGCAGAGCGATGCGCGCCGTACGGTTCGGATCGTATTCGATGTGAGCGACCTTCGCCGGAACGCCATCCTTGTCATGGCGGCGGAAGTCGATGACACGGTACTGACGCTTGTGACCGCCGCCCTGGTGGCGAGTGGTCACGCGTCCCTGACTGTTGCGACCGCCGTGCTTGTGCAGCGGGCGCAGGAGTGACTTCTCCGGTGTAGACCGGGTCACTTCGACGAAGTCGGCGACCGACGAGCCGCGGCGGCCCGGGGTCGTCGGCTTGTGCTTACGGATTCCCATGAGTCTTGTCCTTCTTTGACGAAGGATCGCTTAGAGCGATCCACCGAAGATGTCGATCGATCCGTCCTTGAGGGCGACGATGGCACGCTTGGTGTCCTTGCGCTTCCCCCAACCGGTGCGGGTGCGGCGGCGCTTGCCCTGACGGTTCAGGGTGTTGACCTTGGCGACCTGCACATCGAAGATCGATTCAATGGCTTGCTTGATCTCGGTCTTGTTCGAGTTCTGATCGACGAGGAAGGTGTACTTCCCCTCGTCCATCAGGCCGTACGTCTTCTCCGAGACGACCGGGGCGACGATGATGTCGCGCGGGTCCTTGAAGTTGAGACTCATGATGCGTCCTCCGATCTGCGGTTGCCGCTCAGGAACGACTGCAGAGCTGCCTCGGTGAACACGATGTCATCGGCGACCAGCACATCGTAGGTATTGAGCTGATCGTAGGTGAGCACGTGGACGTGGGGCAGGTTGCGCACGCTCAGGTAGTTGAGCTCGTCGTCACGGTCGAGCACCACGAG
>DWZN01000177.1 GCA_019117545.1 Candidatus Brevibacterium intestinavium | reverse complement strand
CTAGGCTCGAGGCCATGGCACGCAATCCGACGGAGACCAAAGAGAAGCTGCTCGACGCGTTCGACGCTCTGCTCGATGAGCGCGGAACGGCTGGTGCGACGCTCGACGCCGTGGCAGCGAAGGCCGGAGTCTCCAAGGGCGGACTGCTCTACCATTTCGGTTCGAAGGCGGAACTGGTCAACGGCAGCCTCGAACGCCTCGGGCGGTTGGTCGATGACGACGTCGCCTCAATGAAGGCCGCCGGCGAGCGCCTCGCCCTGTACTATCTCGAGACGTCCGCGGAGATCGGCACTCCCCTCGACCGCAGCCTCATCGCCGCGAGCTGCCTGGCCCAGGAGTACGAGGAGGCGAAGACGGCGCTGCGCGCGACTCGCGAAGCGTGGTTCGACGCGCTCAACGACCACCTCGGCGATGCCGATCTGGCGATGACCGTCCAGCTCATCGGCGACGGCATGTACTTCAACCAGAACTTCGGCCTCATCCAGGAAGAGGCGCTCGAGCATGTGAAGAACGTTCTCGCGAGGCTGGGCCTGCCAGAGGACTCCGGCACGGGATGAGGCCGTCGTTCGGCTGAAACGCAGGCCTCATCCCCCGCCTTCGGATGCCTGATCTCACTTGAGGTGGTGGACCTCCTGCAGCCCGTACACCGGAGTGTCGATGCCTTCGTGCCGGGCCTTGAGCTGCAGGGCCAGGTAGAGCGAGTAGTGCCGAGCCTGGTGGAGGTTGCCGCCCATGAACCACAGGTTCTCCTGTTGGGTGGGCTTCCACATATTGCGCTGCTCGCCCTCCCACGGGCCCGGGTCCTTGGTGGTCTCCGACCCCAGACCCCAGCACTTGCCGACCTTGTCCGCCGTCTCCTGGTCGACGAGGTCGGCGACCCAGCCGTTCATCGACCCGTAGCCGGTGGCGTAGACGACGAGGTCGGCCGGCAGCTCGGTCCCGTCATCGAGCACCACGGCGTCCTCGGTCAGGTGGTCGACCTGCCCCTTGGCGAGCCTGACCTTCCCATCGGCGACGAGCTCGGCCGCTCCGACATCGATGTAGTAGCCCGAGCCGCGGCGCAGATACTTGAGGAACAGACCGGACTCGTCATCACCGAAGTCGAGGTCGAATCCGGCGTCCTCCATCCGCTGGTAGAAGTCCTCGTCGCGTTCCTTGATCTGGTCGTAGAGCGGGATCTGGAACTCGTGCATGATCCGATAGGGCAGGGAGGCGAAGGTGAGGTCCGCCTTCTCCGTCGTCACTCCGTTGGCCAGGGCCCGCTCCGAATAGAGGTCGCCGAGGCCGATCTCCATGAGCGAATCGCTCTTGACGATGTGCGTGCTCGACCGCTGCACCATCGTGACATCGGCATCGTTCTCATACAGGGCTCCGCAGATGTCGAAGGCCGAGTTGTTGCTGCCGATGACGACGACCTTCTTGCCGGCATAGGCGTCCGGTCCCGGATGCTGTGAGGAGTGCTGCTGTTCTCCCCTGAATGTGTCCGCGCCCGGGAAGGTCGGTACATTGGGCTTGCCCGACATCCCCGTGGCCATCACCAGATGGGTCGGTCGCAGCGTGATCTTCTCACCCCCGCGGTCGACGTCCACGGTCCACTGCCCGTTCGCCTCGTCATAGCTCGCCGAGGTGGCCGTCGTCGATGACCAGTACGGAATCTCCATCACCTTCGTGTAGAACTCCAGCCAATCGGCGATCTTGTCCTTGGGAGCGAAGACCGGCCAGTTGTCGGGGAACTTGAGATAGGGCAGATGGTCGTACCACACGGGATCGTGCAGGCACAGCGACTTGTACCGCGAGCGCCACTGGTCTCCGGGCCGCTCCCACCGGTCGACGACGAGGGCGGGAACACCCAGCTGACGCAGGCGAGCTCCGAGGGCGATTCCGCCCTGTCCCCCACCGACGACGAGGATGTACGGGTCGGCGGTCCTTCCCCAGGCCGCGTCCTCCTCGGCGAGTCTTTCCGACCAGCTCTTCCGTTCGGGATCGACACCGTGGACCGCTCCCTTGGGCCGCCGCGGCCCCTGCGGCTCCTCGTGGCCGGTCAGTTCCTGCAGGGCGGTGAGCACGGTCCAGGCTTTGGTCCCGTCTTCGTCGATGAGTCTCACGAGCCCTTTCCCTCGCCCCACCGAGGTGGTGAAGGTGAACCAGGCCTCGGTGACTCCGTCGGCGGTCGCGGCGGGTTCGCTGAGTTCGAAGTCCGACGGAGAGACCCGGTCGAGGTTGTGGGTCAGCAGGTCGGTGACCCCGTCGGGGTTCTCGACCGTCTTGAGGTTCCAGGTGAAGGACACCAGGTCCCTCCAGTAGCTGGCGGTGGCGAACAGTCCCGCCGCTGCCGGGATGTCACGGCGGCTGAGCGCGGACTCGAAGTCCTGCAGCCACCTCGTGGCGATGTCATCAGCGGTCAATTGCGGTCGCTCGATCGTCGTGGTCATCTCTTTCCTCCTCATTGAGTTCAGTGGCTCCACGCTATGCCGGGCGCCGAGGTTCGCAGAAGAGTTGCATCGAGTTGCACGGCCGCGCCGTGCACATGGTCAGGGGCGGTGACTCTGCCTATACTCGAGTCATGCCTCAGCCGGACCTGGCACATCTCGCCAGAGATCTGACACGCATTCACGATGCTGTGATCACCGGGGCCTCGCCGCCGGTGCAGCCACGCGCGCTCGTCAGGCGCTCGTGGGAGAGAATGCTGCGTCTGGGCCTCGACCCCGCCGGGGCCAACCGTCGCGTCGTCGATGACGGTGCGGAGGTCGAATCGCGCCGCCAACGGTCGAAGCTGCGGCTGGTCGTCGAAGAGATGAAGTCGGTCCTGCTCAGGAGCCCGGACACCGCGCCCTTCATCCTCGTCGTCACCGATGCCGATGGGGTCATCCTGTGGCGTGACGGCGCCGCCTCCGCCCGCCGTCAGGCCGATGGCCTCGGCTTCGTCGAGGGGGCGCACTGGTCCGAGTCGGTCGTCGGCACGAATGCCATCGGCACCGCCCTGACCGAGGAATCGCCGGTCCAGCTGTTCTCCGCCGAGCACTTCGAATCCACCCAGCACCCGTGGTACTGCAGCGCTGTGCCCGTGCACGATCCGCACGACGGGACCCTCTTGGGCGTCGTCGACATCAGCGGACCGGCGCTCACCCTCCACCCGGCGGTGCGGTCGCTGGTGACGACGGCGGTGCGGCTGGCCGAGGCCCGACTGATGATCGTCCGACAGGAGCAGCTGAACAGTCTGCGCGATCGCATGTCGACCGTGCTCGCCGGCACTCCGGGCCCGGCCCTGGTCGTCGACGATGCCGGATGGGTCGCCTACCAGCAGGGTGTGCGCAGCCGGGACCGCATCGAAGCGCCCACCCCCGACCGTTCGATCCTCATCCCCGGTGCGGGCCTGTGCCTGCCGGAGAAGATCACCGGAGGGTGGCTGCTGCGCCCTTCGGGTGACGGGGCGGGCCAGCCGGTCTCGGTCACTCTCCGACTCTCGGCCGACCCGGCCGTGGTCGAGATCGACTCGACCACCGAACCGCTGACGATCCCGCTCACCCCGCGCCGAGCGCAGATCCTCGCGGCGATCACCGAGGCGGGGCCCGCCGGCATCAGCGCCTCGCAGCTCAGTCGCACGCTCTACGGGGATGCCGATCACCTGGTCACGGTCCGTGCCGAGATCTCGCGCCTGCGCCGTTCGATCGGGGCGCTGCTGGCCACGCGGCCCTACCGTTGGGCCGAGGGCGTGCTCGCCCGGTCCGACGACTCCGCGTCCCCTTGAGGTCGGCGCGCCTGCCGCGGAGGTCAGCGCCGCCTGCCGCGGCCCCGACTGCCGTGCCCGATCCGAACGCTCAGGGCCGACCCTGCCGGTCAGGGCTGGGGAATCGCGCTCCACACGAGCGCCGCGAACTCCTCTGAGACTCTCAGCCCGAAATCCTCCGTGAGCACGCGTGAGAAATCCGCGGCATCGGCGATCGTCCTCTCCCGGCGCTCGGGCGTCGAACCATAGCGGACGTACCGCAGCTGCCGACCCTCCGCGGTCAGCTTGCCCCCATCGGGCAGCATTCGGGCGAGAACCGGTGCGCCCGTGAACCGGGTCCCGGGCCTCGTCGAGGTGTACCAGTTCGAGACTTCGATGTCGGAGCGCTGACGAGGAACGTCAGCGAAGGCGTAGACCGTGCGGAAGTCCTGGTCTTCGGCGGTCCGGGACTGCAGGGCCCAGTCGGCCTCGGCGCGCATGTCGGGCTCGAGCACCGACTCCGCCGGCACGATGCGGTGCTCCCCTCGCGCCGTCGTCCGCGCACCGCCGGTCAGCGGCAGCGCGCGTTCGGGCGTCCCTCCGCCGAAGCCCGGATCGACGAGGTGCCGCTGAGAGCCGAGCTCGACGATCGTCGCCTGGTGGGTCAGCCCGCCCGGTTCGGCACGTCCGGCGCCGAGGTGGACGCGCGCCAGCACCGGATGCACTGCCAGTCCCAGCTCGGCGAGGGCTGTGCGGATGAGCACCGCGTGTTCGTGGCAGTACCCGCCGCGGCGGTCGTCGAGGAGTTTGTCGGCCACCTCGTCGGGAGAGACGGAGACGGCTCGGACCTCGCCGCGGACACGAGCAGTCACAACGTCGAGGTTCTCGAAGCAGATCGCGCGCACGTGGGCGGCGATGATCTCGTCGAGCAGATCGATGACCTGACCCGTCGATCCTGCGGCCCTCTGCCTCAGTTCGGGCACGGACTCGCCCAGGCCGAGGCGATCGGCGTACCGCTCCACCAGTGAGAATGACGCGGACGCCTCCATCGGGTGATCTCCTCTCGTTCTGCACAGGACCGCCGGGTCCGCTTCCGACTCTCAGCCTAGTCCGCGAGGCCCCGGGACGGCCTCACTCCACACCGGCGCCCCGGTACGTGCCGAGGCACCAGAGCACTCCTTCGGGGTCCTGGACGCAGAAGTCGAGTGAGCCGTAGTCCTGCTCGGTCAGGCCCATGACTTCGACTGCGCCTGCGGCGATGGCTCGGTGGTAGAGCTCCTCCACGTCGTCGGCGGCGATGTAGACCGACCCCGAGGCGACCGACGTCTTCGTCATCACGCCCTCGTCGCGGGCGGATCCGAGCATGATCCCGCCCCCGCCGGGCCATCGGAGTTCGGCATGGTCGATCCTCTGCGGGTCATCGGAGTTCTCGTACTTCGCCGCGACTTCGAAGCCGAAAGCGGCCTCCAGGAATGCGATCGCGGCGGAGGCGTCGCGATATCTGAAGGTGGGCCAGATGTTCGCTGTGGTGGGGTTCGACATGGCAATTCCTTTCCTCTTCGTTCGTCGTCCCTCCAGCGTGACCCGCCTCGGCGGATGTGGGCTTGGACAAATGGGAACTGCGGCCGGAACCCTACACGGTGGGTTCGCGGCCGACGGTTCCGCGCCGGGCGACGGGGTCTTCCTGCAGCCACCGGCCCGGGGTGGTCTCGGCCAGTCGGCGGAAGTCGCGGTTGAGATGGGACTGGTCGGCGTATCCGCAGACGGCGGAGATCTCGGCCAGCGAGCCCGCCTGTGCCGAGATCAGCCGTCTGGCGCGGTCGAAGCGCAGGACACGGGCGGCTTCCTTGGGACCGATCCCGAACTCTGCGCTGAAGACTGCGTTGAGATGTCGTCGGCTCCATCCGATCTGATCGGCCACGAGCGAGATCGGCAGGCCGCCGTGGCCGGCCGCTATCTGCTTCCAGGCCTCGA
>DWZN01000176.1 GCA_019117545.1 Candidatus Brevibacterium intestinavium | reverse complement strand
GCAGATTGTCGGCCTTCTCACCGACGAGCGCGGCCAGTCCGCGGTAGTTGACGGGGGTGACGCCGTACTTGTCCTCGATGGCCTCGGGCGTCATCCGGTTGAGGTCGCTGACCCCTCGTTTGGGGTAGAGGATCGTCACCGTCTCCGAAGCCAGCTGGAAGGAGTCCTTGTCCCCGGTCATCACCTCGACCGGTGCCCCTGCCTCGGTGCCGATCCGGGTCATCGTGGCCAGTGCGTCATCGGCTTCGAAGCCCTCTTTGGTCACGACCGTGATGCCCATCGCGGTGACGATGTCCTTGATGAGGTCGATCTGGGAGTGGAATTCCGGTGGGGTCTTCGCGCGTCCGGCCTTGTATTCGGCGTATTCCTCGAGCCGGAAGGTCTGCCGGCCGAGGTCGAAGGCCACGGCCACATGGCTCGGTGCTTCGTCGCGGAGGACGTTGATGAGCATCGAGATGAAGCCGTAGATGGCGTTCGTCGTCTGGCCGGTGCTGGTGGAGAAGTTCTCCACGGGCAGCGCGTGGAATGCCCGATAAGCCAGGGAGTGTCCGTCGATGAGCAGGAGGGATTCGTTTGAGTGACTCACATGTCATAGCCTAGCGTTCGAAGCTGACTTGAAGGAGAACCGATGCTGCGTCCCGATATTTCCCTGACCTCTGACACACCGGCCGACCGGGTCGACCGATTGCTCGAGCAGCTGCGCTCACCGGAGGCCGGCGGCGCCCTGGCAGAGAAGATGGGGATCGAATTCGTCGAGCTCGGTCATGATCATCTCGTCGGCACCGTCCCTGTCGCAGGCAATACGCAGCCGATGGGCCTCTTCCACGGCGGTGGACACGTCGTCCTCGCCGAGTCCCTGGCCTCGATGCACTCGTATCTGCTCGCCGGTGGGAAGTCCGTCGTCGGCGTCGACCTCAATGCCACGCATCTGCGTGCGGCTCGCGAGGGCGTCGTCACCGGCCGCGCCGAGGTGCTGCATCAGGGACGCACGATCGTCTCGCACGAGGTGAAGATGACCGATGCGACCGGGCGTCTGCTCTCGATCGTGCGGATCACGAACATGATCCTCAAGGCCGAACCGAAATGAGCCGTTGCTCCTCTGCGGCCGAGCAGGGGCTCGCAACGGCACAGAGGCGGCTCGCGGCGGCATAGAAGCCGCTTGCGACGGCATAAAGCCGTTCGCTGCGACCGAGAAGTGAGGGTCCCGACTGCTGAGCAGTCGGGACCCTCGATCATCGATGGACTTGGTGGTGAATTACTTCTTCGAGCCGATCTGCTTGAGCACGGTCTCGGCGACCTCGCGCATCGTCAGGCGACGATCCATCGAGGTCTTCTGGATCCAGCGGAAGGCTTCGGGCTCGCTCAGACCCATCGAGGTCTGGAGCAGGCTCTTGGCCCGTTCGACGAGCTTGCGGGTCTCGAAGCGCTCGGTGAGGTCGGAGATCTCGGATTCCAGGGAGCTGATCTCCGCATGCCGCGAGAGTGCGATCTCGAGTGCCGGAATGAGGTCGGCCGAGGTGAAGGGCTTGACCACATAGGCCATGGCACCGGCATCGCGGGCGCGCTCGACGAGTTCCTTCTGCGAGAAGGCGGTGAGCAGAACCACCGGAGCGATGCGGGCGCGGGCGATGCGCTCGGCCGCCGAGATGCCGTCGAGAATGGGCATCTTGATGTCCATGACGACGAGATCGGGGCGGAGCTCCTCGGCCAGGCGAATGGCGGATTCGCCGTCCGCAGCCTCGCCGACGACGTCATAGCCGACCTCGCGCAGCATTTCTACGATATCGAGACGAATCACTGCCTCGTCTTCGGCCACGACTACGCGGCGGACCGGCACGGACTCATCTGCAGTTGACTGTTCGCTGTTTGAAAGCACGGTCCCAGTCTAGACCAGGCCTGCCGGATGCACGGCAACGGGTGGGCAAGTTTCTTCTGTGAGGGTGACCACCCCCGGTGACGATGGCCACCGGGGACGACGCCCCGGCGGACGCGATTGTGCAATCGCTGGACTGTCGAAGTATAATCGTCCCCATCATCGACGCGGCCCGGACACGGGACGCCGTTGCGAGCCGGATTGGCGGAATCGGTAGACGCGGTGCACTCAAAATGCATTGTCGAAAGACGTGCGGGTTCGAGTCCCGCATCCGGTACGAACCCTGAGCCGCGGCCTCATCGAGGTCGCGGCTCAGTCATCTTCCAGGTTGCGGCTCAGTCGTCCGCGGTCGCATGTCCCCGGCCACGCGGTAGCATGTCCTCGGCCTTCAGCTGCCCGCCTGTGAGCCTCGGAGGCTCACAACTCGCCCGAAGCACGGCCACCGAGACTCATAGTCGCTCGATACGGCCTCGCGGACACACCCGGCCGCACCGTTTGTGGTCATGGAACCGAGGCGTTTTCCCGAATTCAACGGCATTGCCTCGGTGCTCTGACCACAAACGGTGCTCAGCAGGTGGGCGACCGCCGCTGCCGGCCTGTCCGAGCGAGTCCGGTCCGTCCGGCCCAGTCCGACCTGGCTCGGCTTGTCCGACTCGGTCGCGGATCGGTCCTGGCGCCGCCTCGCTGACGGCTGTGAGAGAGCCGACGTTCACAGCGCAGATGCGTCGGCATCGGCGCCCTGAACCGGACGCCTGTCCGCGTCGACACCATCAGTGCGAGTCGCGACCCGCACCGACGCCAGCGCCCTCGGCACGAGGCGCGTCAGCCGCGGTCCCCTCGGCACGAGGCGCGTCGGCACCGGCGTCCTCAGCGGGGGCTTCATCGGCATCAGCGTCCTCGGCGACGGGGACGTAGCCGTTGACGCGCTGCCCGTCATAGCGTTCGACGTCGAGGATGTCGTGCCGCTTGGCCACGATGGCCGGGATGAGCGCCTGTCCGGAGACGTTGAGCGCGGTGCGGCCCATATCGACGATCGGTTCGATCGCCAGCAGCAGGCCGACGCCCTCGAGCGGCAGGCCCAGGGTCGACAGCGTGAGCGTGAGCATCACGGTCGCCCCGGTGGTGCCCGCCGTCGCAGCCGACCCGATGACGGCGACGAAGACGATGAGCAGGTACTGGATGAGCGAGAGATCGACGCCGAAGAACTGGGCGACGAACACGGCGGCGATGGCCGGATAGATCGCGGCGCAGCCGTCCATCTTCGTGGTCGCACCGAAGGGCACGGCGAAGGCCGCATAGCTCTGCGGGACTCCGAAGTTGTCGGTCGCGACCTTCTGGGTCACCGGCATCGTCCCGATCGACGAACGGGAGACGAAGCCCATCTGCGCGGCGGGCCAGACACCGGAGAAGTACTGCCGGATGGACAGCCCGTTGACCCTGGCCAGCGCCGGGTAGACGCCGAAGAACACGATCGCGAGACCGAGGTAGACGGCCACGACGAACCACAGCAGCGAGCCCATCGTCGACCAGCCGTAGGAGTTCACGGCGTTGCCGATCAGGCCCAGGGTCCCGATCGGAGCGATGCGCACGATCCACCACACGACCTTCTGGACCACGGTCAGGGCCGCCTCGGTGAACTCGAGGAAGGGCTCGGCGGCCTTGCCGACCTTGACCGCGGCGATGCCGATGGCTCCGGAGACGATGATGAGCTGGAGGATGTTGAAGTCGACCTCGGAGCTCAGGCCGCCCGCCTCATCGGCGGCGGTGCTCACTTCCAGGCCGAGGAAGTTCACCGGCACCAGTCCGGTGAGGAACCCGATCCAGCTGCCCTGCGAGTCCGGAGCCGAAGTGCTCAGCGAGGCGGCGTCGGCATGGTTGCCCGGCTGGATGACCACACCGAGGACGAGTCCGATGAGCACGGCGATGAGAGCGGTCAGGGCGAACCACAGCAGGGTCGACACGGCGAGTCTGGCGGCGTTGGTGACCTTACGCAGGTTGCCGATGCTGGCGATGATCGCGGTGATGACCAACGGCACGACGGCCGCCTTGAGCAGGGTGACATAGGACGAACCGATGGTGTCCAGGGTCGTTCCGAGCCAGTTGTCCTGCGCTTGGCTGATCGGTCCCCACGACCGGGCGATCAGGCCCAGGATGACGCCGGCGATGAGTGCGATGGTCACCTGCACTCCGAAGGACTTGCTCCAGGCGGGCAGTCTCATTGATTTCCTCTCGTAGCTGGACCTCCTCGGTGTGCCGAAGGAGGGGAAGACAACACAGAGGACAACTGTTGAGCAATTCTGGAAATTCCGCAAGTCGGTGTGAGCTGCGCCGCACAGACAGAACCGGCGGCGTACGACCCGGATTCGGGTCGTACGCCGCCGGTGCGGTCGGGTTCCGGTGCCTCAGTGGCGGGGCGACTGCCCCTCGTCGACGATCGGGACCTCGCGGGTGATCGGAGCCTCGGCCACCACGCCGTAACCGGCCAGCGGATCCTCCTCGGAGTCCTCGGAGTCCTGGTAGGCGGCCGCGACGCCCTTGGCGGCATCACCGATGGTGTGGATGCGCAGGGCGTTCGTCGACCCCGGGATTCCGGGAGGCGAACCGGCCACGAGGATCGACTGGTCGCCCTCAGCGGCAGTGTTGTCGGCGAGCAGCACCGCGTCGACCTGTCGGGCCATCTGATCGGTGTGGCGCACCTCCTTGACCAGGTACGCCCGGACTCCCCAGGTCAGGGCCAGCTGATGGCGCACCTGCGGATCGGGGGTGAAGCCGAGGATCGGCCAGCCCGGGCGCAGACGCGACATCCGACGCACCGAGTCACCGGTCTGGGAGAAGGTGCACAGCAGATCGATGTCGAGCTGATGAGCAATCTGCACGGCCGCGGCCGTCACGGCGCCGCCCTTCGTATGCGGCACGGTGCCCAGCGGCGGAATCCGTTCGAGTCCGTGCTCCTCTGTGGAGCCGATGATCCGGCTCATCGTCCGGATCGCCTCCACCCAGTGGGCACCGACGGAGGTCTCACCGGAGAGCATGAGCGCATCGGCACCGTCGAGGACGGCGTTGGCGCAGTCGCTGGCCTCGGCGCGGGTCGGGCGCGGGGCGTCGATCATGGTCTCGAGCATCTGGGTGGCCACGATGACCGGCTTGGCCTGCTGGCGGGAGATCTCGACGGCGCGCTTCTGCACGATCGGGACCTGCTCCAGCGGCAGTTCGACGCCGAGGTCGCCGCGGGCGACCATGATCCCGTCGAAGGCGTCGATGATCTCATCGAGCAGCTCGACGGCCTGCGGCTTCTCGAGCTTCGCGATCACCGGGGCGGTGATCCCGACCTCGTCCATGACCGCCCGCACTGCGTCCATGTCCTCGGGACTGCGGACGAAGGACAGTGCCACCCAGTCGAAGCCGAGCTGCAGGCCCCATTTGAGGTCTTCGACGTCCTTCTCCGACAGGGCCGGGACGGACACGGGCACACCGGGCAGGTTGATGCCCTTGTGGTTGGAGATGGTTCCGCCGATCTCGACCTCGGTCACGACCTCGGTCGCGGTGACCTCGGTGGCCCGCAGGCGCAGCCGCCCGTCGTCGATGAGCAGCGGATCGCCCACGGAGACGTCCTCGGCCAGGGTCGGCAGCGTCGTGCTCACGATTTCGGAGGTGCCGTCGACGTCGCGGCTGGTGATCGTGAAGGAGGCTCCTTCGACGAGCTCCTCCTCGCCGTTGGCGAAGGTGCCCACTCGGATCTTCGGACCCTGGAGGTCGAGCAGCACGGCGACCGCCCGTCCGGTGTCGAGTGCCGCCTGGCGGACCCAGGCGAACTTCTCTTCGTGTTCGTCACGTGTTCCGTGGCTGAGATTGAATCGCGCGACATCGACGCCTTCATCGACGAGTGCACGGATCTCTTCGTAGGAGTTCTGATTCGGACCTAGTGTTGCGACTATCTTTGCACGCCTCATGCACTCCACCCTACCTGCACCGCGACGACGGGCTCGACCCGCCCGTCGCGGTGCGCTGTTGTTCGGCTGTCAGCGCGTCGATGCGCCGACGTCTCATTGTTCGACACAGAAGATCCTAGCACTTGAAACCTGTGTCACGGGGTCCGACCGGTGCGGGCAGCCGCGTCGATCCGGTCAGGTACCGGTCGACCTCCGCGGCCGCGGCCCGCCCCTCGGCGATGCCCCATACGATCAGCGACTGTCCCCGGCCGGCGTCGCCGGCGACGAAGA
>DWZN01000175.1 GCA_019117545.1 Candidatus Brevibacterium intestinavium | reverse complement strand
GCGGACGTGGTCAGGACGGCGCTGCGCGTCGGACCGACCAGGCCCGTAACACTGAGAACAGTGCCGAAGCCCCCGCGGCTGAGGCCGGATCGGAGGGCTGAGACATGCTGATCCCTCGTCGAGTGAAATTCCGCAAGCAGCACCACCCCAAGCGGGGAGGTGCCGCCAAGGGAGGCACGACGGTGTCCTTCGGTGAGTACGGCATCCAGGCTCTCGAGCCCGCCTACATCACCAACCGGCAGATCGAGGCCGCACGTATTGCCATGACGCGCTACATCAAGCGCGGCGGCAAGGTGTGGATCAACATCTACCCCGACCACCCGCTGACGAAGAAGCCTGCCGAGACCCGCATGGGTTCCGGTAAGGGTTCGCCGGAGTGGTGGATCGCCAATGTCAAACCGGGACGGGTCATGTTCGAACTCGCCGGTGTGTCCGAGGAAGTTGCTCGTGAGGCCCTGCGCCTGGCGATCCACAAGCTTCCGCTCAAGGCCCGTATCGTGGCTCGCGAAGGTGGTGAGTGAGAATGGCAATCGGTTCGAAGAACCTTTCCATCGACGCACTGGACGGTTTCGACAACGAGCGTCTGACTGAAGAGCTCAAGAAGGCCAAGGCCGAGCTGTTCAACCTGCGGTTCCAGTCGGCCACCGGCCAGCTGGAGAACCACGGTCGACTCAAGGCTGTGCGTCGCGACATCGCTCGTATCTACACCGTGCTCAACGAACGGGAGCTGGACATCCGGCCGAACCCCGCTGATGCTAAGGAAGAGGGCAAGTGATGGCGGAGACCACGAACACCGAGTCCACTGCTGCCGAGCGCAACACTCGCAAGTCCGCACGTGGTTACGTTGTGTCCGACAAGATGGACAAGACCGTCGTCGTCGAGGTCGAGGAGCGCATGAAGCACCGCCTCTACGGCAAGGTCATGCGCAAGTCGGTCAAGTACAAGGTTCACGATGAGGAGAACACCGCCGGTGTCGGCGACCTCGTCCTCGTGGCCGAGACGCGGCCTCTTTCGGCCGCGAAGCGTTGGCGGCTCGTCGAGATCATCGAACGCGCCAAGTAACCAACGCCGCCCCACCCACCCGGTCCCGCCCGCGACCATCGACTGGTCGCGGGCGGCTACCGGGAACGGGGTGAAATGTCAATGAATCCGTTCCGCAAGGCTCATGTTTCGGCGTGAGAACCAGCGCGACGACAGGAGAAAATAGTGATTCAGCAAGAGTCGCGACTCAAAGTCGCCGACAACACTGGCGCCAAGCAGATCCTGGCCATCAGGATCCTGGGTGGCTCCGGTCGGCGCTACGCCTCGATCGGTGACACCATCGTGGCAACCGTCAAGGACGCAATCCCCGGCGGAAACGTGAAGAAGGGCGACGTCGTCAAGGCCGTCATCGTCCGCACCGCCAAGGAACGCCGTCGTCCCGACGGCTCCTACATCAAGTTCGACGAGAATGCAGCTGTCATCCTCAAGAACGACGAGGAGCCGCGCGGAACCCGCATCTTCGGGCCCGTGGGACGCGAACTCCGCGACAAGAAGTTCATGAAGATCGTCTCCCTGGCACCGGAGGTGTTGTGAGCATGGCGAACAAGCTCAAGATCAAGAAGGGCGACCTCGTCCAGGTGATCGCAGGCGCTCGGGAGTCACGAGGCGGCGATCGTGGGAAGCAGGGCAAGGTTCTTGCCGTCTACCCCGAGCGCAACCGCGTCCTCGTCGAAGGCGTCAACCGCGTGATCAAGCACAAGAAGGCTACGCAGACTCAGGCCGGCGGCACCGCTGGTGGCCGTGAGACCCACGAAGCCCCCATCCACGTGTCCAACGTGGCGCTCGTTGATCCCAAGGACAACAAGCCCACCCGCGTCGGATACCGCGAGGAGAGCGTCGAACGGGACGGTCGCACCAAGACCGTTCGGGTTCGCTACTCGCGTCGCACCGGGGAGGAGATCTGATGACGGAAACAACCACCAGCCGTCCCGCACCGCGTCTCAAGCAGGTTTACCGCGAAGAGATCATCGGGAAGCTGCAGGAAGAGTTCGAATACGCCAACCCCATGCAGGTTCCCGGTCTGACCAAGGTCGTCGTGAACATGGGTGTGGGTGACGCAGCCCGCGATTCCAAGCTGATCGAGGGTGCGATCAACGATCTGACTCTCATCACCGGTCAGAAGCCGGTCGTGACCCGGGCCCGCAAGTCCGTCGCACAGTTCAAGCTGCGTGAGGGACAGCCCATCGGTGCCCACGTGACCATGCGTGGAGCACGGATGTGGGAGTTCATCGATCGCGTGATCTCGCTGGCTCTTCCCCGTATCCGCGACTTCCGCGGACTCTCGGATCGCCAGTTCGACGGAAACGGTAACTACACCTTCGGCCTCACGGAGCAGTCGATGTTCCACGAGATCGATCAGGACCGGATCGACCGTGTCCGCGGTATGGATATCACCGTCGTCACCACCGCAACGACCGATGACGAGGGACGTGCACTGCTGCGTCACCTCGGGTTCCCGTTCAAGACAAAATGATCTCTACGTTGCAGGTCCAAGCACTCCATGTGGGCGGAAACCGTAACGAGGAAGGGCAAGTGCCCAAATGACAATGACTGATCCAGTCGCAGACATGCTCACGCGTCTGCGCAACGCCAACTCGGCTTACCACGAGGACGTCAGCATGCCGTTCTCGAAGCTCAAGTCGAACATCGCCGAGATCCTCAAGACCGAGGGCTACATCACCGACTGGAGCGTCGAGGACGCCCAGGTCGGCAAGACGCTGCTCCTGGACCTCAAGTTCGGACCCAATCGGGAACGTTCGATCGCCGGCCTGCGCCGGGTGTCGAAACCGGGACTGCGGGTGTACGCGAAGTCCACGAACCTGCCGAAGGTTCTCGGCGGACTCGGCATCGCCATCCTGTCGACCTCGTCAGGCCTCCTGACCGACCGTCAGGCCGCCAAGAAGGGTGTGGGTGGGGAAGTCCTCGCCTACGTCTGGTAAGGAAGGAGAGAAGACCATGTCACGTATTGGCAAGAACCCGATCTCCGTTCCCAGCGGCGTCGAGGTCAAGGTCGACGGCCAGGATGTCGCCGTCAAGGGACCGAAGGGCGAGCTGTCCGTCACCATCGCCGAGCCGATCACCGTATCGCTCGAAGACGGTGTCATCACAGTGAGCCGTCCGGACGAGGAGCGCGAATCGCGTTCGCTGCACGGACTGTCCCGCACGCTCATCAACAATATGATCGTCGGTGTGACCGAAGGCTACTCGAAGGCCCTCGAGATCGTCGGAACCGGTTACCGTGTCCTGGCCAAGGGATCGAACCTCGAGTTCGCCCTCGGCTACAGCCACCCGATCACCGTCGAACCGCCGGAGGGGATCTCCTTCAGCGTCGACGGA
Source organism: Candidatus Brevibacterium intestinavium (assembly GCA_019117545.1). GTDB lineage: Bacteria > Actinomycetota > Actinomycetes > Actinomycetales > Brevibacteriaceae > Brevibacterium > Brevibacterium intestinavium. The sequence continues at coordinate 3,967 of DWZN01000175.1, read as the reverse complement.
CAGACGAAGGTCGCCGTTCACGGAATCGACAAGCAGCTGGTCGGCGAGACCGCTGCGAACATCCGGAAGCTGCGCCGTCCCGAACCATACAAGGGCAAGGGTGTGCGCTACGCCGGCGAAATCGTCCGTCGCAAGGTCGGAAAGGCTGGTAAGTAAAGATGGCCTTTGGCAAAAAGGAAAGCTACGGCAAGGGCAGGGCAGCTGCTCGCAAGCGTCGTCACGCTCGTCTGCGCAAGCACGTGAGCGGAACGGCCGAGCGCCCTCGCCTCTCAGTGACTCGCTCCACGCGCCACGTCTTCGTCCAGGTCATCGACGACACCGTCGGCAAGACCCTGGTCTCGGCCTCCACCATGGAAGCCGATCTGCGGACATTCGAAGGCGACAAGACCGGCAAGGCCCGCAAGGTGGGCGAACTGGTGGCCCAGCGTGCCAAGGACGCCGGTGTCGAAGCCGTCGTCTTCGACCGTGGAGGCAACGCCTACCACGGCCGTGTGCAGGCAATCGCCGAAGGTGCCCGTGAAGGAGGATTGGCCCTATGAGCACTGAAGAGAACAAGGAACAGCAGGCGACTGCTGAGACCCGCAACGACAACAGCGGTGACCGCTCCTCCCGTGGCCGCGGCCAGGGTGGACAGGGCGGCCAGGGCCGCGGACGCGGCGAAGGCCGTGGACGCGGCGGCCGCGGCGATCGTGACGACAAGAACCAGTTCATCGAACATGTCGTGACCATCAACCGCGTGTCGAAGGTCGTCAAGGGCGGACGTCGTTTCTCCTTCACGGCTCTCGTCGTGGTCGGAGACGGCGACGGCATGGTCGGCATGGGATACGGCAAGGCGAAGGAAGTTCCTGCCGCCATCGCCAAGGGTGTCGAGGAAGCGAAGAAGAACTTCTTCCGCGTGCCGCGCATCCAGAAGACCATCCCGCACCCGGTCCAGGGCGAGGAAGCCGCAGGCGTCGTCCTGCTGCGTCCGGCCGCTCCCGGTACCGGTGTCATCGCCGGCGGTCCCGTCCGCGCGGTCCTCGACGCAGCCGGTGTCCAGGACGTGCTGTCGAAGTCGCTGGGTTCGTCGAACGCAATCAACATCGTGCACGCCGCGATCACCGCGCTGAGGAACCTCGAACGTCCCGAGGAAGTCGCGGCTCGCCGCGGCCTTCCCGTCGACGAGGTTGCTCCGCACGCATTGCTGCGGGCAGCTGCTGAAAGTGGGGCGAAGTCCTGATGGCAAAGCTCAAAGTTACTCAGCACAAGTCCGCCATCGGTGGCCGTCAGAGCCAGCGTGACACGCTGCGTTCGCTCGGTCTCAAGCGGACCAACGACGTCGTGGTGCAGGACGATCGCCCCGAGATCCGGGGAATGATCAATGCCGTGCGTCACCTCGTGACTGTGGAAGAGGTCGATTGATATGTCGAACAACGACTCGCTGAAGCTGCACGATCTCCGTCCGGCCCCCGGAGCCAAGACCTCCAAGACCCGCGTGGGTCGCGGTGAGGCTTCGAAGGGCAAGACCGCCGGTCGCGGAACCAAGGGCACGAAGGCCCGCTACCAGGTTCCGCACGGCTTCGAGGGCGGCCAGACTCCGATGCACATGCGTCTGCCGAAGCTGCGTGGGTTCAAGAACCCGACGAAGGTGACGTTCCAGGTTGTCAACCTCGACAAGCTGTCCACCCTGTTCCCCGAGGGCGGAGACGTGACCGTCGCCGACCTCGTGGCCAAGGGTGCTGTGCGTCCGAAGCAGCCCGTGAAGATTCTCGGCACCGGTGAGATCACCGTGGCCCTGAACATCACTGCGGACAAGTTCTCCGGCTCTGCGGCCGAGAAGATCAAGGCCGCAGGCGGAAGCGCCACCGAAGCCTGATCGGCTCCCGCGCTGCGGGAACGAGGCTTCAGAACGAAGGGGGCGGTCACTTCGGTGACCGCCCCCTTCTGCGTAACCCGACCCCGCCCGGCGGTGCCCGGTGGTCGGCCGGAACCGAGCCGCCGTCGGCCCTCGTCGGTTTCAACCTGGGGGTCATACCCTGATAGTGTTTTGCTGGTATTTGTCTCATTCGCCAGGTCGCGACCACGACTCTGACTTTTCATCCGCCAACGAGGAGGACGCTTGATCGGCGCAATCCGGAGGGCCTTCAGAACGCCCGACTTGAGGAACAAACTCCTCTTCACCCTGGGCATTCTTGTCATCTTCCGACTCGGCTCCTTCATTCCCTCGCCCGGCATCGATTACACCCAGGTGCAGGAATGCGTGGCTTCGCCCCAGCTCAATGAGGGCGGATTCGCGATGATCAACCTCTTCAGCGGCGGCGCGCTGCTGCAGCTGTCGATCTTCGCTCTGGGCATCATGCCCTATATCACTGCGAGCATCATCGTCCAGCTTCTGCGGGTGGTCATCCCGCGCTTCGAGTCTCTGCACAAGGAAGGCGCCTCCGGTCAGGCGAAGCTGACCCAGTACACGCGCTACCTGACCATCGGCCTGGCGGTGCTCAACTCGACGACACTCATCGCCACCGTGCGTTCCGGCGCCCTCTTCGGCGACGTCGAGGGCTGCCAGGATCTCATCGCCAACGACACCTGGTGGGGCATCAGCGTCCTCGTGCTCACTCTGACCGCTGGCACCGGCCTGATCATGTGGCTGGGCGAGCAGATCACCGAACACGGTGTCGGCAACGGCATGTCGCTGCTGATCTTCACCTCGGTCGCCTCGGCCTTCCCCTCCTCGCTCGGTGCGATCTTCCGCGAGCAGGGCGTCGACATCTTCCTCATCGTCATGGCGGTCGGCCTCGTGCTCGTCGCTCTCGTCGTCTTCGTGGAGCAGTCGCAGCGCAGGGTCCCGGTCCAGTACGCCAAGCGCATGGTCGGCCGCCGGATGTTCGGCGGCACCTCGACCTACATTCCGATCAAGGTGAACATGGCCGGAGTCATCCCCGTCATCTTCGCCTCCTCCGTGCTCTACCTGCCGAGCCTGGTCTCCCAGTTCTTCGACCCCGAATCCAGGTGGGTCGAATGGATCAGCACCTACTTCACTCGCGGCGACCATCCGATCTACATCACGGTGTACGCCCTGCTGACGATCTTCTTCGCTTACTTCTACGTGGCGATCACCTTCAACCCCGAAGAGGTCGCAGACAACATGAAGAAGTACGGCGGCTTCATTCCCGGGATCCGCGCTGGTCGACCGACGGCCGAATACCTGAGCTTCGTGCTCAGCCGGATCAACTTCCCGGGCTCGCTCTACCTGGCTTTCGTCGCCCTGATCCCGCTGATCGCTCTGGTGCTCATCAACGCGAATCAGAACTTCCCGTTCGGCGGCACCTCCCTGCTGATCGTCGTGGGTGTCGGCCTCGAGACGGTCAAGCAGATCGACGCGCAGATGCAGCAGCGCCATTACGAGGGCCTGCTGCGCTGATCACGACCGGACGCTGACGAACAGCTGCCAACCATTGGAAGGACACCCCATGAGCTCACGCATCATCCTGATCGGCCCTCCCGGCGCGGGTAAGGGCACCCAGGCCGCCCGCCTGTCCGAGGCGCTCGGCGTTCCCGCGATCTCGACCGGAGACATCTTCCGTGCGAATGTGAAGGGGGAGACCGAACTGGGCAAGCTCGCCAAACGCTATATGGACGCCGGTGAGTACGTTCCCGACGAGGTGACGAATTCCATGGTCGCCGATCGTCTGGGCCAGGACGATGCCGCGGACGGCTTCCTCCTCGACGGCTACCCCCGCACCACCGCGCAGGTCGAAGAGCTCGATCGCATGCTTGCAGCCGAGGACAAGGCCATCGACCACGTCGTCGAACTCACCGCGGACACGGACGAGGTCGTCGCCCGGCTTCTGGCCCGCGCCCAGACCGAAGGCCGCAGCGACGACAGCGAGGACGTCATCCGTCACCGGCTCGACGTCTACGAGGAGCAGACCCAGCCGCTGACCGACATCTACCGCAGCCGCGGACTGCTGCGCCAGGTCGACGGCCT
>DWZN01000174.1 GCA_019117545.1 Candidatus Brevibacterium intestinavium | reverse complement strand
GGGAGACTCGACGGCCTCGTCGAGGTCGGCACTGCCGAGACGACCGCCTGCACCTTCGGCGGAGACAACCTCGATCGGCTCTTCGTCACCACGTCCCAAGAGCACGTGGACACTTCTGCTGATCCGCTGGCTGGTGCCCTCTTCGTCGCCGAGGTGGGGGTGGTCGGACAGCCGGTCCGTCCGTTCGCGGGGTGATCGCCGGCCGGCGCCCGAGCCTCAGGCCTCCAGGCCCTGGAAGGCCATCGTCGTGACCGCCTCGGCGATGGTGTCGGGGTCGACGGGATAGCTGGGGCGGTACCACTCGGTGATCGAGTTGACCATGCCGAAGAGCAGCCGGGTGATCAGGCCGGGAGTGAAGTCCGAACGCAGACCGCCCTCGGCGATGGCGCTTTCGACGAGAGCGCGGACCTTCGCATCGATATTGCGGCGGGCCTCGAGGGCCTCTCGTTCCAGAGGCGAGTTTCCGCGCACCCGCAGCAGGAGAGTGACCGAATGGTGGTACTCGATGAGGATGACCACGCTGGCGCGCACGGCCAGGCGCAGGCGTTCGAGCGCGGTGATGCCCGTCCGATGGCTCTCGGCTTCGACCGCCGAGTCGAGGGCGTCGATGCCGCGATTGATCGCCAGATGCAGCAGCTCTTCCTTCGACTTCACATGATGGTAGATCGCGGACTTCGTGATGCCGAGCTCGCGGGCGACGGTGTCCATCGAGGTGCCGTCGTAGCCGCGGGCGACGAAGACCTCGGTGGCCTTGTTGATCAGCGTCTCCCGGTCATAACCGGGGCGTCCGCGGCGGGAGCGCTTGGGGCCGGTCCCGTTCCCGGTCGCCTCGGCGGAGGGGGCGGGTGACTGTGCCGAGGAGACGGGCTCCTGACCGGCCGCCTCGGCGGAGGGGGGCGACGGACCCGCCGCGGTCGGCGACGTCGACGCAGGTGAGGACGATTCGGGCATGCGCATCAGTCTAGATCACGCCTTCGGACGACGCCGCGATCTGCGTCACAGCCGGGCCCGACCCGGTGCTGCCGCGCGCCGGGGCTCGGCGTTCGGCCGGACCCGAGCCGCGGCGGAGACTGCGATCGGCATCTCAGCGCACGCCGTCGCGACGGTCGATGATGCGCTTGAGCTTGCCGAGCGAGCGCGGCAGCTGACCGGGGACCTTGAGCTCGACATCGCAGGAGACGCCGAGGCGTTCCTTGATCCGGGCGGCCACGAGACGGTCGAGGCCTTCGAGTTCGACGGCGCCGACGCCTTCGCGGGCCTCGACTTCCACGGTCATCTCGTCCATCCGGCCCGGGCGGGTGAGCACGAGTTGGAAGTGCGGGCTGAGGACGGTGAACTCGAAGAGCACGGATTCGACATTGGCCGGGTAGACGTTGACTCCGCGGATGATCATCAGATCGTCCGAGCGGCCGGTGATGCGCGAGATGCGGCGGAAGTGCGGGCGGGCGGTGCCCGGCAGCAGGGTCGCGAGATCGTGGGTGCGGTACCGGATGATCGGCAGGGCCTCCTTCGTCAGTGAGGTGAAGACGAGCTCGCCCTCCTGCCCGTCGGGCACGACCTCGCCGGTGAAGGGGTCGACGATCTCCGGGTAGAAGTGGTCCTCCCAGATGGTCGGCCCGTCCTTCGTCACGGCCGATTCGCAGGCCACGCCCGGCCCCATCACCTCGGAGAGGCCGTAGATGTCGACGGCATCGATGTCGAAGGACTGCTCGATCTCCTTGCGCATCTCGTCCGTCCACGGTTCGGCCCCGCAGATCGCGGTCTTCAGGCTCGTGGTCGTCGGATCGATGCCCTGTCTGTGGAACTCGTCGAGGATCGTGAGCAGATAGGTCGGTGTGGCGGTGATGATATCGGGCTTGAAGTCCTGGATCAGCTGCACTTGGCGCGGTGTCTGTCCGCCGGAGATCGGGACCACGGTGAAGCCGTGGCGTTCGGCGCCGTGGACTCCGAGACCGCCGGTGAACAGGCCGTAGCCGTAGGCGTTGTGCATCATCTGACCCCGCTTGCCGCCGGCGCCGAGGATGGAGCGAGCGATGAGGCTGCCCCAGTTGTCGAGGTCGCCCGTGGTGTATCCGACGACGGTCGGCAGCCCCGTCGTGCCCGAGGAGGCGTGGATGCGCGCGACCTGCTCCTGCGGCACTGCGAACATCCCGAACGGGTAGTTGTCGCGCAGGTCCTGTTTGTTCGTGAACGGCAGCTTCGCGATGTCCTCGAGGCTCGTGATGTCTGCGGGGGTGACGCCGAGTTCGTCGAAGGCCTTCCGGTAGAAGGGCACATTCTCGTACACGGTGGTCACCGTGGTCCTGAGGTTGTTCAGCTGGTCGGCGCGCAGCTCGTCCAGGCTCATCCGTTCGCCGGCGTCGAGGTCGGTGGAAGTCATCATCGTCTCCTTGCGAAATTCTTCTCGATAGCAGATCTGTTCGCCGCCGAGGCGGGGCCCGGATTGCGGTGTCCCGGCATCGGCGGGTGGTTGGGTGCGGGCCGGCGGTGGCGGTCGAGTGCGTGGTCGCGTGCGCGGTCGCGGAAGATCGGTGTGCTCCCGGTGTCGTCGGTCTCTGCCCGTGCCGTCAGTGTGCTCCCGGTGCCGTCGGTCTCAGTCGGTCGACGGTGCGGGTCTGCGGGCGGGCAGGGTGCGGGAGCGGCCGCGGTAGACGGCGATGGTCTCGTCGCCGCGAGTGACCGTGACGT
>DWZN01000023.1 GCA_019117545.1 Candidatus Brevibacterium intestinavium | reverse complement strand
CCTCGCGCAGCACATCGACTCCGTCGTCGAGCCGCCTCAGCGCCGGGATGTCCGAGCCGACGCCGCCGCGCGGGAACCTCAGCACCGTGGGACCGTCCGTGACGTCGACGGCCTCGCGCAGCTCCTCGGTCAGTCGGGCGGCGTCGCGCGGTGCGGCGAGCCGGAGACCGGGCACGATGCGCAGCATCGCGATGTCCCAGATGCCGTGATGGCTGGCCCCGTCCGGGCCGGTGATGCCCGCCCGGTCGAGGACGAAGGTGACTCCCTGGCGGTGCAGGGCCACGTCCATGAGCATCTGGTCGAAGGCCCGGTTGAGGAAGGTCGAATAGATGCACACGACCGGATGGAGACCACCGAAGGACAGTCCCGCCGCAGAGGCGACCGCGTGCTGTTCGGCGATGCCGACGTCGAAGACCCGCTGCGGATGCTCCTCGGCGAACCCGGCCAGGCCCACGGGTTTGAGCATGGCTGCCGTGATCGCGACGATATCGGACCGTTCGGCGGCCAGTTCGCACATCTCGGCACCGAACACCGAGGTCCAGGACGTCGATTTCGAGGGGGTCGCCCGACCGGTCACGGGGTCGATGACTCCGACGGAGTGGAACTGATCGGCGTCGTCGTTGACGGCCGGGTCGAAGCCGTGGCCCTTCTGCGTGATCATATGGACGATGATGGGCCCGCCGTCGAACTGCTTGGCCAGCTGCAGCGCCTTCTCGACCGAGGGCAGGTCATGGCCGTCGACGGGACCGAGGTACTTGATCCCGAGCTCGTCGAACATTCCGGTCTGAGCGGGGCTGACCATGTCCTTGAGTCCGCGCTTGACGCCGTGGATGGCGCTGTAGGCCGCGCGTCCGGGCGCACCGGACTGACGCAGGGTCTCCTTGCCCCAGGACAGGAGCTTCTCGTAGCCGGACGTGGTGCGCAGCTCGTCGAGGTGGGCAGCGAATCCGCCGACGGTCGGGGCGTAGGAGCGGCCGTTGTCGTTGACGATGATGACCAGCCGCCTCGGCGGGGTCGAGGTGTCCGCGGCGATGGTGTTCAGCGCCTCCCAGGACATGCCGCCGGTCAGTGCTCCGTCGCCGATGACGGCCACGACGTGACGGTCGTCCTGACCGGTCAGCTGCCGGGCTTTGGCGATGCCGTCGGCCCAGGACAGGGAGGCCGAGGCGTGGGAGTTCTCGAGCACATCGTGCTCGCTCTCGGCCCGGCTCGGATAGCCGGAGAGACCGTCGCGCTGGCGGAGGGTGGAGAACCGCTCGGCACGGCCGGTGATGAGTTTGTGCACGTACGTCTGGTGGCCGACGTCGAAGATGATGGTGTCGCGCGGGGAGTCGAAGACCCGGTGGAGGCCCATGGTCAGTTCGACGACGCCGAGGTTGGGTCCGAGGTGCCCGCCGGTGCCGGCCACGCTCGTGATCAGGTGGTCCCGGATCTCCTTGGCCAGGACCTCGCATTCCTCAGTGTCGAGCCGGCGCAGCTCGGCCGGCGAATCGAGGGATTCGAGAAATGTCATTCGGCCTCACTTCTGACGGCTTCGGCGACGGACGGCTTCCATTCGGATCATCCTAACGCTTCGCTGCCGATGGCTCGCGGCCGTCAGGCCGGAGAGTTCGGCAGCAGCTGGGCTTCGAGCGCTCTGGCGGTGGCCTCCAGCTCCGTGGAGCTCATTCCTGTCCTGCTCATGAACAGCATCCCCTGCTGGGCGGTGAGCAGGGACCGAGCCAAGGCAGTCGTGTCCGTCTCTGCCGATAGGTCGCCTTCGTCCCTGGCCCGCGAGACGCATTCGGCAATGAGTTCGGTGGTCGTCTCGTAAGCCTGGTGAGCCATGGCGAGCACGTCGCCATCGGACATGCTCAGCTCGCAGGTGCTGTTGGCCAGCAGACAGCCTCGGCGCGCACCGGAGTCCGATGCTTCGTCGAGCGGAATGTCGAACAGCGTGCGCAGTCCGTCGATCGCCCGCGGGGCTCTGCCGAGCGCATCGCGAAGGTGCTCATGCTGATTGGCGATGTAACGGTGGAGCACCTTCAGGAAGAGCTGACGCTTGTCGCCGAACGCGGCATAGAGGCTGCCTTTTCCCAAGCCGCTGGCTCGCATCAGATCCGCCATCGAGGTTGCGGCGTAGCCGGCGTTCCAGAACTGCTCCTCCACCGCGCTCAGCGCGTCGATCTCATCGAATTCTCGCGGTCGTGCCATTCCTGCAGTCTACCAATTCTTGACCACTCAGACCACAACGACCTATTGTGGACCGCGCAGTCAACAACTGCGGAGACACTACAACGGAAGAAGAGTGATCATGGGAAAGCTGAACGGCAGAACAGCACTCGTCACAGGCGGATCGAGGGGAATCGGTGCAGCAACGGCACTGGCACTGGCCGGCGAGGGTGCGGACGTCGCGATCAGCTGTGCTTCGTCGGAACAACAGGCCGAGGCCGTGGTCGCCGAACTCGAGTCGAAGGGGGTGCGCGCAGAGGCGTTCCGCGCCGACCAGGCAGATGCCTCGCAGGCTGCAGAACTCGTCAACCGCGTGGCCGAGCAGTTCGGACGCCTCGACATCCTCGTCAACAATGCCGGGTTCTCCGCGGCGGCGCCGGTCGACAGCGCGACCGTCGATCATGAGAGCCTCGACCGCCAGTTCTCGGTGAACTACACCGGTGCGGTCGCGGGGATTCGCGCGGCCTTCCCGATCCTGCCCGACGGCGGTCGGATCGTCAGCATCAGCACGGGAGCGGCTTCGCGAGCGGGATTCCGCGGGATGGCCGACTATGCAGCCTCCAAGGCCGCCCTTGAAGCCTACAGCCGAGGCGCCGCCCGCGATCTCGCTCACCGCGGCATCACGGTCAACGTCGTTCAGGCGGGATTCGTCGACACCGATATGAATCCCGCCGACAGCGACGCCGCCTCTCTGTTCCTTCCCACCACGGCTTTGGGCAGATACGGCAGGCCGGAGGAGATCGCTGCCGGCGTCGTCTTCCTCGCCAGCCCGGACGCCTCCTATGTCACCGGGACCGTCCTGCGAGTCGACGGCGGATACGGCGCCTAGCGCACCCGCATGAACGGCCGTCGCGCGATCCTGCGCCCGGCCGCCGGTGGGTGTTGGGGCCCAGACGGTGCGCAGTGCGGCTGACGGAGCGTCACCGATACGGAACGGCGAAGGCCGGTGGGTCATCGCCCACCGGCCTTCGTCTTGCGTCAACTGGCCTCAGCCGTATCCGGGCGCAGTCGAACCCGCCTCAAACCAGCTGCCGACTCGCACCGGCACCGGACTCAGCCCGGTCGGGCCCCAGGCCCAGCGTGGCCTCAAGCCCGGACCGGCGTCTGCGGTCAGGAGTTCGCGAGCTGACGCAGCACGTACTGCAGGATGCCGCCGTTGCGGTAGTAGTCGGCCTCACCGGGTGTGTCGATGCGGACCACACCGTCGAAGTCGACGCTGGTGCCATCGTCCTTCGTCGCCGTGACCTTGACAGTGGCCGGGGTCGTGCCCTCGTTGAGCTCCGTGACGCCTTCGATGGAGAAGGTCTCGGTGCCGTCGAGCCCGAGCGACTCAGCCGACTCGCCGGCGGGGAACTGCAGCGGCAGGACGCCCATGCCGATGAGGTTCGAGCGGTGGATGCGCTCGAAGCTCTCAGCGATGACGGCCTCGACGCCGAGCAGCTTCGTGCCCTTGGCGGCCCAGTCACGCGAGGATCCCGAGCCGTACTCCTTGCCACCGAGGACGACCAGCGGGATGCCGGCGGCCTGGTAGTTCACAGAGGCGTCGTAGATCGTCGTCTGCGGACCGTTCTCCTGCGTGAAGTCGCGGGTGAAGCCACCCTGGACTCCGTCGAGGAGCTGGTTCTGCAGACGGATGTTCGCGAACGTTCCGCGGATCATGACTTCGTGGTTGCCGCGGCGCGAGCCGTAGGAGTTGAAGTCCTTGCGCTGCACACCGTGCTCGACGAGGTACTTGCCGGCCGGGGTGTCGGCCTTGAAGGAACCTGCCGGCGAGATGTGGTCAGTGGTCACCGAGTCGCCGAGCTTCGCGAGCACGCGGGCGCCCTTGATGTCCTCGACGGGCTCGGGCTCGAGCCCCATGCCGTCGAAGAAGGTGGGCTTGCGCACGTAGGTCGAGTCCTCGTCCCACTCGAAGATCTTGCCTTCGGGGGTGTCGAGCTGCTGCCAACGCTCGTCACCGTCGAAGATCCGACCGTACTCGTTGTCGAACATATCGGTCGAGATCGACTCCGCGATGACGGACTCGACTTCCTCCGGCGAGGGCCACAGGTCGGCCAGGTAGACGTCGACGCCGTCCGAATCCTTGCCCAGCGGCTGGTTGGCGAAGTCGAAGTCCATGGTTCCGGCCAGCGCGTAGGCGATGACCAGCGGAGGCGAAGCCAGGTAGTTCATCTTCACATCGGGGCTGATGCGGCCCTCGAAGTTGCGGTTGCCCGACAGCACTGCGGTGACCGAGAGGTCGTTGTCCTGGATGCTGTTCGAGATCTCCGAATCCAGCGGGCCCGAGTTGCCGATGCAGGTCGTGCAGCCGTAGCCGACGATGTAGAAGTTCAGCGCTTCGAGATCGTCGATCAGGCCGGCCTTGTTGTAGTACTCGGTGACGACCTTCGAACCCGGTGCGATCGAGGTCTTCACCCACGGCTTCGAGTTGAGTCCGCGCTTGCGGGCGTTGCGGGCCAGCAGGCCTGCGGCCATCATCACCGAGGGGTTCGAGGTGTTCGTGCACGAGGTGATCGAGGCGATCGCCACGGCGCCGTTGGCCAGCTCGAAGTTGCGTCCGTCGGCGGTGGTGACGTCCACGGACTTGCCCTCTTCGCCGGGTGCGGCGTAGTTGTGGATGTCCTTGGCGAACTGGTTCTTCGCATCGGAGAGTTCGATGCGGTCCTGCGGGCGCTTCGGGCCGGAGATCGAGGGCACCACGGTCGAGAGGTCGAGTTCGAGGTACTCGGAGTACTCGACTTCCCGGCTCGGATCGTGCCACAGTCCCTGGGCCTTCGCGTACTCCTCGACGAGCTGGATCTGCTCGTCCGAGCGGCCGGTGAGCTTGAGGTAGTCGATGGTGACCTCGTCGATCGGGAAGATCGCGGCCGTCGATCCGAACTCGGGGCTCATATTGCCGATCGTGGCGCGGTTGGCCAGCGGCACCTCGGCCACACCGTTGCCGTAGAACTCGACGAACTTGCCGACGGCACCGTGCTGGCGGAGCATATCGGTGATCGTGAGCACGACGTCGGTCGCGGTCACGCCGGAGGGGATCTCGCCGGTGAGCTTGAAGCCGACGACGCGCGGGATGAGCATCGACACGGGCTGGCCGAGCATGGCGGCCTCTGCCTCGATGCCGCCGACGCCCCAGCCGAGCACACCGAGGCCGTTGACCATGGTGGTGTGCGAGTCGGTGCCGACCAGGGTGTCCGGGTAGGCGCGCAGGACTCCGTCGACCTCGCGCGGCATGACCACGCGAGCCAGGTGCTCGATGTTGACCTGGTGGACGATGCCCATGCCCGGGGGCACGACCTTGAAGTCCTCGAAGGCGGTCTGGCCCCAGCGCAGGAATTGGTAGCGCTCACCGTTGCGCTGGTATTCGATGTCCATGTTCAGTTCGACGGCGTCGGCGGTGCCGAAGCGGTCGATCTGCACCGAGTGGTCGATGACCAGCTCGGCCGGAGCCAGCGGGTTGACCTGGTCCGGGCTGCCACCGAGTTCGACGACCTTCTCACGCATCGTGGCGAGGTCGACGATGCAGGGCACACCGGTGAAGTCCTGCATCACCACGCGGGCCGGGGTGAACTGGATCTCGGTGTCCGGTTCGGCGCTGGGATCCCAGCTGCCGAGGGCCTCGATATGCTCCGAAGTGATGTTCGCGCCGTCTTCCGTGCGCAGCAGGTTCTCCAACAGCACCTTGAGGCTGAAGGGAAGCTTCTCGGACCCTGGGACCTTGTCGAGGCGATAGATCTCATAATCCTTATCGCCCACGGTCAGGGTGCTCTTCGATTTGAACGTATCGACGTTGCTCATCGTGATTCTCCTGTTTCATCTGACACTCATCCAAGAAACCGGGCAAGCCCTTGCGCCGCGCACCGATTTACGCGACACATATGTTTCCAAAAGTATCTTGACGTCAAGATAAATTCTATCGCATCCGAGTGCCTTTGACCACCGAGGCACACGGCCGGTCGAAACTCGCCGCTGAGGTTTTCCCCCGCCCGGCCTCCGGTCATCACCAGGGACGCGAGAGTCCGTCGCCGCCTACTGTGAAGACTGCAGCGACGTCATCATCGGACCAGGCCAACGCCTTCGAGGAGATCACATGGACCCGTTCACACTCGGCGCCGGGTTCGGCTTCGGCGCCCTGCTCGTCGGCATCATCTTCGCCGTCATCTGCAATTCGATCGCCAAGGAGAAGGGCCGATCGTCGGGCTGGTGGGGGCTGTGGGGATTCCTCACGACGTTCATCGCCCTCATCGTCCTCGTCCTCCTCCCCCGCCGAACCGCCGCCTGACCTTCCCTCGCCCCGCCGTCACCGTCGCAGGACGGTGACGGTCTCCAGATGCGCGGTCAGTGGGAACAGGTCGAAGCCGGTCAGACTCTCGATCGCGAATCCCCCGTCCGTCAGCCGGGCCAGGTCCCTCGCCAGGGTCGCGGAGTCGCAGGAGACGTAGACGATCGTGCGGGCCGCGGATCCGATCAGCGCCGAGGTGACCGCCTTTCCCGCCCCCGCACGCGGTGGGTCGAGGATGATGACATCGGAGTCGGGCAGACGGGCCCGATCGACTCGGCGGACGAGGAACTCGGCTTCGAGATCGACCGCATTGTCTCGAGCATGCGCGATCGCCGTCCCGACCCCTTCGACCCCGAACAGCGGTGCCCCTTCGGCCCGGGCCGCCGTGATGCCGAGCAGCCCGACCCCGCAGTAGAGGTCGGTGATCGAGTCGACGGTATCGGGAAGTGCCCGAACGACTTCGCCGCTGAGCAGGGACGGTGCCTGCCGGTGGACCTGCCAGAATCCGTCGGCAGCGACGGCGAAGTCCCGGCCGTCGACGGTCTCGGTCAGGGTGGGCCCGCCTCGGACGGCACGCAGCCTCGCACCGCCTGATCGCCGAGGCCCGCGCCGGCTGCCACGTGCCTGGCGGCCGCGATCGCCACCACCGGCCCCGCTGTCTTCGGCCTCGGTCAGCAGTGAGAAGGACCTCGGCAGCCAGGCCTCGAGTTCGTCGAGCACCTGCGGGGAGGGGCTGCCGCGGGCGATGAGGGCCCCGTGGTCGCCGGCCCAGGCGAATTCGAGTCGGCGCAGACCGGGCAGACGCAGCCCGCCGAGTTCGAGATCGTGAAGGGCACCGACGGCCAATGGCGGTCTCGTCAGGGGGACCACGTCGTGCGAGCGCGGGGCGAGCATGCCGGCCCGCCCTTCGGCATCGACCGCCAGCTGCACCCGAGTGCGCCAATCGGTGCCGTCGGTCTCCCCCGGCGCGGGCCGGACCTCGACGTCGCGGTCGATGTGGCCGATGCGGGCCAGCTGGTCGGAGAGCACTTCGGCCTTGAGGTCTCGGGACCCGGCCAGATCGACATGGGCGTACTCCATCCCGCCGAATCCGGCTCCCAAGGCGTCGGCCCCCGTGGCATCAGCTCCGGAGACCTCGGCCCGAGGCGCCCCGGCGGCCAGGACATCGGTCTGCGCCGACTCTCCCGGCGCGGCGAAGGCGAGGCGCCGGTCGGGGACGCGAAGTGCCGAGGCCTCGAGCACCTCGGTGACCCGGGCGCGGAGGAATTTCGCTGGCGGACCCGCCTCGGTGACCGCTCGCACTCGCTCGCCGGGCAGACCCCCGGAGACGAAGACGACCTGACCGTCGTGGCGGGCGATGCTCGTGCCGCCTGCGGCCGGGGACTCGATGTCGAGGGTCAGCTCCCGGGCGGGGACCGTGGTGTCGCTCATGGGTGTCTAGGCCTGTCTGTAGAGCATGGTGTCGGAATCGGGCCCATCTCCTCCGTACTGGCGGGAGAAGGACTTCAGCCGCCAGGGTACGGAGACCACGACGACGTTGGGCACGAGCAGCAGTCGGGTGCGGAGTTTGAGTGCCACCTGGTTGTGCAGGATGTGCTCCCACCAGCGTCCCACGACGAACTGCGGGATGTAGACGATGACGAGATCGCGCGGCGAGCGTCGGCGGATGGCGAGGATGTGGGCCAGGAGCGGGCGGACGAGTTCCCGATAGGGAGAGCCGAGGACCGTCAGCGGCACCGGCAGCTCCATGTCGTTCCACTTCTTCTGCAGGGTCGAGGCGGCGTCCTCGTCGACGGCCACGGTGACCGCTTCGAGCTGGCTCGACCGGGTCACCCGGGCATAGGACAGGGCCCGCATCGTGGGTTTGTCGATCTCGGCGACGACGACGATGGCGTGCGTGTTCGACGGAATGGTCCGGGTGTTCGCATCCGCGTCCGGTGCCAGTTCCCGGGCCACTCGCGCGTAGTGGCGGTGGATGGCGCCCATGACGAGGTAGAGACCGGCCATCGCGACCACGGCCAGCCAGGCCCCGGCGACGAACTTCGAGACGATGACGACGATGAGCACTCCGGCTGCGAGCACGCAGCCGACGGCGTTGATGATGCGGTTGAGGTGCATCCGCAGTCTGGTCTTGGAGTCGATGACCAGACGCAGCCGTTTCCGCCAGTGCACGACCATTCCCGCCTGGCCGAGGACGAAGCTTGCGAAGACGCCGACGAGGTAGAGCTGGATCAGGGTGGTCGCCGAGGCGTTCGTGGCCACCACCAGCACGATGGCCGCGGCGGCCAGCAGCAGGATGCCGTTGGAGAAGGTCAGCCGGTCGCCCTTCGTCGCCAGCTGCTTGGGCAGGAACTCGTCCCTGGCCAGCCGGGAGGCCAGTCCGGGGAAGCCCTCGACGGCGGTGTTGGCGGCGACGATGAGCACGAGCGCGGTGATGAGGACGACGATGTAGAACATCACCGGAGCATCGTCGAAGACGGCGTGCGCCAGCTGTGCCAGCACCGGCTCCTGTTCGTATTCGGCGCTGATGGGGCTGCCGTCGCCGCGCACCAGGTAGAGGTGCGGATCGTCGACGTACTTGATGCCGGTGACCGAGGCGAGGTAGGTCAGTCCCGTGAGCATCAGGGCGGCGAGCAGACCGGACAGCAGCAGGGTGTTGCCGGCGTTCTTCCCGCGCGGCTTCTTGAATGCCGGCACCGCCGTGGCCACGGTCTGCACACCGGCCAGCGCCACGGACCCGGAGGAGAAGGCGCGCAGGACGATGAGCACCGTGGCCAGCCCCAGCGTCGCCTCATCGCCGATTCCGCTGTGGACGACCGTGTAGTCGGCCGTGCGCGCATGCGGCGTGTCGCCGGTGCCGACCCGGACGAGGCCGACGCACATGGTCAGGAACACGGCACCGAGGAAGAGGTAGGTCGGCACGGCCAGCAGCATCGGCGTCGCCCGCGATCCGCGCAGACCGGCGAGGGTGATGAGCAGGATGCCGACGATGGCCACCGGCACCCGGTAGGGCGCCAGCAGCGGGAAGGCCGTGGTGATGTAGGCGGCGAAGACGGTCATCGACACGGCCAGGGTGAGCACATAGTCGACCAGCAGGGCCGCGGCGACGACGAGGCCGGCACCGGAGCCGAGGTTCTTCGAGGCCACCTCGTAGTCACCGCCCCCGGACGGGTAGGCCCGGACGTTGATGCGATAGCAGGCGACGATGACGAGGATGACCAGGCCGACGGCCACGCCGATCCAGGGGGCGACGGTCAGGGCCACGAGCGAGGTCAGGGACAGGGCCAGGAGGATCTCGTCGGGAGCATAGGCCACCGATGAGAGCATGTCGGAGGCGAAGACGGGCATCGCGATGCGCTTCTTCAGCGCCGGCGCGCGCCTGTCCTCACTGCGGAAGGGCCGTCCAACGAGTAGTCTTTTGACGGCATCGGAAAAACTGCTGGCCACGGCAACCAATGGTAGATCACTGCGGAGAGGAAGACCCATGCACTTCGTGATTATGGGCTGCGGCCGAGTCGGGGCGTCCCTGGCCAAGGCCCTCGACGCGAATGGGCATTCCATCGCCGTCGTCGACCGGGACCCGGACGCGTTCCTCAAGCTCGGTCGTGATTTCAGCGGCTCGACGATCACCGGGGTCGGCTTCGACCGGGAGACCCTGTCCCAGGCCAGGACCGCCGAGGCCTTCGCCTTCGCCGCGGTCTCGAGCGGGGACAATTCGAATATCCTCGCCGCGCGTGTTGCCCGGGAGACCTTCGGGGTGAAGAATGTCGCCGCCCGCATCTACGACCCCGATCGGGCGCAGGTGTTCGAACGCCTCGGCATTCCCACGGTGCCCACCGTGCGGTGGACGGCCGAGCAGGTGATGCGCAAACTCGTTCCGCAGGGGTCGATCACCGAGTACCGTGAGCCCTCGGGCAATCTCGTCCTCGCCGAGGTGCATCTCGATCCCAGCTGGGTGGCCCGCCCGATCCGCGACATCGAATCCCGGACCAGAGCACGCGTGGCCTATGTCACCCGCTTGTCCGAAGGCATCGTCGCCCATGAGGATCTCCTCGTCCAGGACGGCGACCTCGTCCATCTCATGTGTCCGGTCGACCGCCTCGGCGAGATCGAGCGGATCCTCGATCAGCCCGTGCGAGAGGAAGAAGAATGAGGGTCGTCATCGCCGGAGCCGGCTCCGTCGGCCGCTCGGTGGCCAGGGAGCTCATCGACAAGGACCATTCGGTCCTCCTCATCGACCAGAGCAAGGAGGCGCTGGGCCACGAGCGCGTCCCCGGCGCCGAATGGCTGCTCTCCGATGCCTGCGAGCTGGCCGGACTCGCCGAGGCGGGTCTCGAGGAGGCCGATGTCGTCGTGGCCGCGACCGGTGATGACAAGACCAACCTCGTGCTCTCGCTGCTGGCCAAGACCGAGTTCGGGGTTCCGCGGACGGTCTCGCGGGTGAACAACCCGAAGAACGAATGGCTCTTCGACGACAACTGGGGCGTCGATGTCGCGGTGTCGACTCCGCGCCTGATGACCTCCCTGGTCGAGGAGGCCGTCGAGGTCGGCGGTCTCGTGCATCTGATGAGCTTCGAACGCGGACAGGCAGGCCTGCTCGAGTTCACCGTGCATGAGACAGCCGCGCTCGTGGCCCAGCGCATCGGCACCATCACCTTCCCGCTGGACACGGTGCTGGTGGCCGTCATCCGCAATTCGCGGGCGTTCGCCCCCAGTGCCGATGATGTCATCGAGGCCGGCGACGAACTGTTCTTCCTCTCCTCCCCCGATCAGGAGGCCGCCCTGCTGGCGCTGCTCCAGGAGACTGCGGCGCCGGGCGAGGAGACGGACTGAAGCGCAGGGACCGGTCAGTCCTCGGTGTCCTCCCGCGTCTGCACCAGCTCGTAGACGGGATTGCGGGCGAGCAGCTCTCCGTCGCTGCCGCAGAACCGGCCCTCGAGGACGATCAGGGCGCCGGGACGGATGCCGCTGATCTCACGTCGGCCGAGGAATTGGGCACGGGCTTGGCCGGTGCCGTCGGAGACGGTGATGTCGAGTCGAGGACTGTCGGCGCTGCACGACTGGGTTAGGGCGGTGACGACTCCGGCGATGCGGGCGGTCTTGCGAGCTTCGAGCGCCTCGACCGGGATGACCCCCGGGATCTGGCTGACCAGACGCAGATCGGCTCGGGCTTCCGCATCGCGGGAACCGAAGTCGCGCACGAGGCGGGTGATGAGCTCGAGCATCCCCGCTCAGCGGACCTCTGTGATCTCGGGGCCGCGCTCGAAGGGATTGAGTTCGTCCTCGTCCTTCTTCTCCTCTTCCTCATCGCCGCCGACCTGCGGGGCGGTCAGGGCGATGAGCTCCCTGGGCGCCATGGCCTCCTCGCCGCGGTCGACGACGACCCCGCGGAAGAGGGCCGACAGTTCGGCTCGGATCTCGTCGTCCGTCACGGCCTTGCCGGAGAACACGGCGCGGACGAACCAGCGCGGTCCGTCGATGCCGGCGAAGCGCATGACCCTCTTGCCCGGTTTGCCGGATTCGGTCTTCGCCGGGACCTCGATGGCCAGTTCCTTGCCGAGAGAGGTGTGCAGCTCGTCCGATTCGCCGCCCTGGGCGGAGACTGATTCGCGCAGCTGCTGGCGCACGGTGTTCCACAGTCCCTCGGAGCGCGGAGTCGCGAAGGCCTGGAGCTGGATGCCTCCGCCTTCGTGGATGAGGGTCACGGCCAGCACGCGCTGGGAATCGTCATCGGTGTCCAGGCGCACCTGCATTCCGTCGACGACAGGCACCTTGAGGGCCCCGAGGTCGAGCCGATCGTGCTCCGGGTAGTCCTCGGAGATGTCGAACGGACCCTTCTCCGAGCGATCGAAGGGGGCGGACTTCTCCAAGAGCGCCTCGTCCTCGTCCGTCTCCGCCTCCTCGTCGGCGGCGTCGACAGCCTCGGCGGCGTCCGATTCGGCCGTGCCGGCCCCGCGCTCGTCGTCCTCGTTCAGCTCGTCGTCGAGGACGCCGTCGTCATCGGTCTGCGGCGTGGTCTTCTTGAATCTGGAGAACAGTCCCATGAGTCCTCACTTCTCCTTTTCACTGAGAGCGGCGTCGAGGCCGCCGGTGGATCCGAATCCTCCGGCCCCGCGGTCGCTGTCGTCAAGTGTTTCGACGAGGTTGAAGTCGGCGTGTGCGATCCTCTGGATCACCAACTGGGCGATGCGATCACCGCGGGCCACACGCAGCGGGGTCTTCGCGTCGAGGTTGATCAGCGGAACCCGGATCTCGCCACGGTAGCCGGCATCGATGGTGCCCGGTGCGTTGACGACGGTGACCCCGTGCTTGCTCGACAGGCCCGAGCGCGGGTGGACGAAGGCCGCATAGCCGATCGGCAGGGCGATCGCGATGCCTGTGGGCACCACACGGCGTTCGAAGGGCTCGAGCACGAAGTCGATCGTCGAGCACAGGTCGGCACCGGCGTCGCCCGCATGCGCGTAGGCCGGTGCGCTCGTGCCCGCGTCGAGGAGCTGAAGGTCGATCTTGAGGGTTTCGGTCACAAAGATGCACTCTAACGCCGAAGTCTGAGCGTGGCCAAAACATCTGCTGTGGGACAATGGCCCCATGGCAACAATGCAATCCGGCACCCATGTGGTCTATCAGGAGAAGGTCCGTCCTTCGGTCGGCATGTGGATCCTCGTCGCAGTGGCAGCGGCCTCGACTGCGCTCATGGTCCTGCCCGTCTGGAAGCTCGGCATGATCGTTCTGCCCGTCGTCAGCTTCGTCCTGTTCGCGTGGTGGCTGAATTCGCTGACCGTGACGATCATCGTCACCGAACGCCAGCTCTTCGTCGGCGAAGCCCACATCGACCGGAAGTTCGTCACGGCAGCGACCGCTTACGAAGGCGAGGCGGCGCAGAAGGCTCGCGGAGTCGATCTCGACGCCCGCGCCTTCCTCAAGATCCGTCCCTGGGCGAAGGACTCGGTGCGCATCGACATCGACGATGCCGACGACCCCACACCCTACTGGCTGGTCTCGACACGTCACCCGAGACAGCTGGCCGAGGCCCTCAGCGGCTGAGACCGCCCGCGGCCGAGCAGCCCACGTCCACGACTGAGCAGCCCGGGCGAGATCGACTCCGGCCGAGAACAGAACTGCGCGCCCGACGCTTCGTCGGGCGCGCAGTTCTGTGGGGAAAGAGAAGCGACTCAGCCTGCACAGTCCGTGCAGATGGGGACGCCGCCCTCTTCGCTCGCAAGCTGCGACCGATGCCGGACCAAGAAGCACTCCATGCAGGTGAACTCATCGTTCTGTTTGGGCAGGACGCGAACGGAGAGCTCTTCGTTCGACAGGTCGGCGCCCGGCAGCTCGAAGCCTTCGGCTACCGCGGTCTCGTCCTCGTCGATCTTGCTCGCCTGCGCCTGCGAACGCTGAGCCTTGAGCTCTTCGATCGAGTCGCTCTTGATCTCATCGTCTTGCTTGCGAGGTGCGTCGTAATCTGTTGCCATATGGCCTCATCGCTCTCTGTCCAGGGGGTGCTGAGGAGGACTATAATATCCTCTCGCGTGATGTGTCCCCAGCATTGTGCACTGTATGCTTGCCGTTGGCAAGATGGAATGAAGACCCGTTGCGGTGATTCTCATCACGAGCTTGTCGGCATAAGTCGGCCACACATAGAGTTCTCGAAAAGCTCTGCAAGAATGCTTGTGATGGACAGCACCGACAGCACGACCTGCCGGTAGATGACCGGGTTCGTCCCCTCCGGAGGCGGCCCGAGGAAGGACGGATCCACAATGAGTGAATTCGCAGATCAACTCGACACCCGAATCGATGATGTCCGTCATCGCATTCACGAGGCCCGGTCCGCCGGGGATGACTTCCTGGTTGAGAATCTCATCGACGACCTGCAGAACCTGATGGAACTGGCCGGCCGAAATGATGTCGACACCGGCCCCATCGCCGAGGTGATCCAGGCCGAGACGGGCGCTCTGCCCGTCATTCCCAGCCCAGAGGAGCTCTGAGCCTCGCCCTCCGATTCCAGGCGGCGATCGACCGCCTGGTCCACGAAGAGCCCTCCCCACCGAAACGGTGAGGAGGGCTCTGTGCATTCAGCGGCCTCGCTCAGCTCACGGTCTCCCAGTTCGGGTAGACGGCGCGATCGATGCGACCGCGGCAGCAGTCGATGCTGCAGGCCCCGCTTCCGGGCACCAGCGGCGTCGTTCCCGGCAGGGCCGGAGTCTCGACCTCCTCGCCGCGCAGCTGGCCGATGCGCTCCTCGACGAGATCGACGAGACCGGACACGAAGACCTCATGCGTGCCGACTGTACCCACGCGCGTGAAGGCGAAGCCGAGCCCGTCGGCGGTCTCCTTCGCTTCGGTGTCGAGGTCGTACACGACCTCCATATGGTCGGAGATGAAGCCGATGGGCACGAGCACGACACCGGTCACCCCCTCCTCGGCGAGTTCGGTCATCCGGTCGTTGACATCGGGTTCGAGCCACGGAACCTCCGGGGGCCCGGAGCGGGAGCAGTAGACGAGCTCGGCGGGCAGCCGCTCGGCCTCGTCCAGTCGGCCCAGGAGATTCGCCATGAGCTCCTCGTGCTGGGCGAGGTAGCCGTTGGTGGCCACTGCCGAGGCGTCCTGCATGACGTTGGGGATCGAATGGGTGACGAAGAGGATGCGGTGCTTGTCGGCGTCGAACTCACCGACCTGCGTGCGGAAGTCGGCGAGGCCGTCGTCGAGGCGAGCCGCGCAGGCGTCGGCATAGCCGGGGTGGTTGTAGAACTGGCGGATCTTGTCGATCGACACCTCGAGGCCTTCGCCGGCCAGGGTCTCGATCGTCTTCGCGAAGTCCTCCCGGTACTGCCGGCACGAGGAGTATGAGGAATAGGCGGAGGTGTCGATCGACAGGAATCGGGTGCGTCCCTCCTGCGCCTGGGTCCGCACCTCATCGGTGAGATAGGGGTCCCAGTTGCGGTTGCCCCAGATCAGCGGCGTGTCGATCCCGCGCCGGTCGAGCTCGCCGCGCAGAGCCGACAGCAGGGCTCTGTTCTGGTCATTGATCGGCGACTTGCCTCCGAAGCCGAAGTAGTGCTCCCCCACCTCCTCGAGTCGCTCCTCGGGGATTCCGCGGCCGGCGGTGACGTTGCGAAGGAAGGGGACAACTTCTTCTGGGGCCTCCGGTCCTCCGAATGACATGAGGATCAGGGCATCGATGGGTGCAGTCTTATTCACGCTCCTGATTTTACAGGCTGTAGAGCTTCGGGCCCCGATGTCCGCACAGTGAGTCATACCCACTCACGGTTCAGACCCCCTGGCCGCAGAAGGCTCCCTCCCCCTGGCCTCGGACATCCCACGTGATCGAGTCCACATTTCAGGTCTCCGAGGCCCGGACCGGCCCGTGATTTCGCGACTCGCGCGCAAATCTGCCCGACTCGCCGCGCCGAACGTGACACGATGCCATTGAGACGCGATAAAGGAGCTTATGGCATGCGTGAACTGATCTTGAACGGAGTCAACGCGGATGGCACTCATCTGCTGTTGAACGACGAGAACGGGCTTCAGTACCGAGTCGTCGTCGATGAAGCTCTCATTGCCGCGGTGCGCCGGGAGCGCACCCAGCCCAAATCCGAGACTCCGGTGCGTCCCAAGGACATCCAGGCCATGATCCGCGGAGGCATGGACGCCGAGGAGGTCGTGGCCTCCACCGGTGCCGATATCGACTATGTGCGCACCTATGAGGGTCCGGCGATGGCCGAACGCTCTCGCACGGCCTATCTCGCCAGTCGCCATCCGATCTACTCCGATCACGATCCCAATGGCGAGCCGACGCCGCTGATCGAACTCTGCCAGGAGCGGCTGGCCATGCGCGATGTCGACATCGAGACGATGGAATGGGACTCCTGGAAGCAGCAGGACGGCAATTGGTACGTCCAACTCAGCTTCACCGCAGCTGATCGGATCCGGACCGCCAGCTGGCATTACTACCGTCGTTCGCTGACCCCGATCGACGATGAGGCCAAATGGCTCGCCGATTCGGGCCCGACCGACACCGGTCCGATCCCGAACTACGGCAGCGGTGCCGAACGGCAGAGGAACACCGAGGAAGTCGATGTCTTCCCGGCCGAGCCCGCCTCCGATTCCGTCTCGCCCGAGGCCCCGACCCGTCAGCCAGGAGGAACGGCTCCGTCGCAGCAGGCACGTGACCATCAGGCCGAGACCGGCCGCATTCTGGAGAACCTGCGCAAGCGCCGTCATTCCGAGGAGGAGCCGCGGACCCGTCTGCGTGCGGTGACCGAGGATCCTGAGACTCACCCGCAGGGCGCTCACACCGCGCCGGGGCAGCCGGCGGCGGCGACCGATGACGAGGTCTTCGCGTTCGAGGACGCCGCCCCGGCCCCCGAGGATCCGCAGGAGCCGACGGAGAAGGTCGGCGTCTTCGATGACGAGAATCAGCTCTCGCTGCTCAATGAGCCCGGTGTCAGCGATGATTCGCACCGGGAGGCCGCCGCGGCGAAGGAGGCGAAGCCGAAGTCGAAGAAGAACTCCCGTGCCTCGATCCCGAGCTGGGACGAGATCATGTTCGGGTCGAAGCGAGACTGACCGATTCTGCGGCCGCAGTGTTCTCCGGTCGTTCGCCGAGGTCGACGACGGTGTCGTCGTCGGTGATGAGACGGCGGTCGTGAGTGACCATGACCACGGTGCGTGAGACGAGGTTCCTGCGCAGGTCGTCGATGACTCGGTTCGCGGTCTCATCGTCCAGGTGCGCCGTCGGCTCGTCGAGGACGATGACATCGGCACCGGTCAGCAGCGTCCGCGCCACGGCCAGGCGCTGTCTCTGACCGCCGGAGACCTCCGAACCGTGGTCGCCGACCCACCGGTCGAGTCCTTCGGCATCGGCCCACTCGTCCAGACCCGCCGCATGCAGAGCGGCGACCATGTCCTCGTCGCCCGGGACCGTCTGCTGGGAGAGAGCGAGATTCCCGCGGACGGTGGAGCGGAAGATGTGCGCCTCCTGCGGGCACCAGGCGATCCGTCCGACCAGATCGGCCGGGGCCCGGGTGAGCATATCGACGATCGTGTCCTGTGTGCCCCGAGCGGTGTAGCTGCCGGCCCACGGGTCGAGGAAGCGCAGGAGGACGCTGAGGCTCGTCGACTTGCCGGTGCCGCTGTCCCCGCAGAGCAGGGTCCATCCACCGCGTTCGGCATGCAGATCGAGCCCGTCGATCACCGGTGTCGCCTCCCAGCCCACGGTGATCGCTCTGAGGTCGAGTGCTTCGATGCGCTCAGCTGCGGGCAGCAGATCGTCTCCGGACTCCTGGTCCGACAGCCGGTCCGCAGACGGCGCGGTCGTCTCTTCGACGGCCTGCTGTGCGGATGTGGACGCACCGGGGTCGGGCAGACTGTCCAGCGCTGCGGCCAGCCCCGGCATCTGCCGGAAGGCTTCGAGGCTCGAGGCGAAGACCTCGTTCAGGCCCAAGGCCATGAGCGCCAGCACCGCGAGGATCTCCGTGGACGCCGGCGAGGTGGCGGCGAGCACCATGGCCGTGCCGACGGTGCTCAGCTGCAGCCACAGATGGGCCAGCCCGAAGTTCCGGGCCGAGGCCGCCTGCTTCGCCTCGAGGCCGGCCTCCAGTCGGGACAGCAGACCGAGGACCTGTGCGTCGGCACCGTTGGCGTGGACATCGTCCTTGGCGTTCAGCGCCCGGGTCAACACCGACAGGATCCGGTTGCGGTCGTCCCGGATGCCTCGGGCCAGCCTGCTCTCGGCGCTGATGACGATGCTCGCGAGCACGATGAGATTCACCGCGCCGAGCAGGAGGAACCACGGCAGCGATCCCGGATCGAGCAGAGCCGCGGTGATGCACACGCCCAGAACGACCATGGCCGATACGAGCGGCGGGAACAGTGTGCGCGGAACGAGATCGCGGACGTCATCGGCATCGGCGACCATGGCTCTCAGGGCCGAGTCCGAGGTCAGCAGCTTCCGGTCGCTCATGCCGACTCGTTCGAAGTGCTCCCACAGGCTCGTGCGGAGTCGGGTGAGGGCGGCGAAGATCGCCGAATGGAGTTTGAGACGGCTGGCGTAGAGCAGCACCGAGCGGGAGAGTCCGAAGAAGCGGACCCCGACGATGGCGACCATGAGCAGCATGATCGGCGGCTGGTAGGAGGCCTCGACGATGAGCCAGGCCGAGACAGCGGTGAGGGCGATCGCGGCCAGGCTGGAGGCGCAGGCGCTCAGCGCGGCCAGAGCCATCGTGGGGTTGAGCAGCGGCAGGCTCGAGCGCAGGATCGACCATCTGCGTCGCAGCGCCGCGGCCTTCGTCTCCACGCTGTGTTCGGCACCGGACTCGTCCTCCCACAGCATCGCCGAATCGAGCCCACCGGCCGTGGTCTCGGCCCGAGGAGCGTCCTGCCTCGCAGCCTTCGACGCATCCCGCCCCTCGGCCGCGGGCTCCTCCCGCTCCTTCGCCGCGGATGCGTCCGGCCGCTCAGCCGCTGCCGGATCGCTGTCGTTCGGGGCCGGCTCCCGGGTTCGGATCGGTCGGATCTCGGTTTCGGCCAGAGCCCTCACACGCTCGTCATGGCTGGCCAGGATCACACGGTGGGAGGCGGCCGCCTCGGCGATCATGTCGATGACGATGCCGGCGTTGTCGGCATCGAGATGGGCGGTGGGTTCGTCGAGGACGAGCACATCGGCCCCATCGCCGAGGCGGTGCAGCACCCGCACCAGCGCCAGCCGTCGCTGCTGCCCGGGGCTCAGCGCCGCGGTCGCCGTCAGCGGATCCGTGGGCAGCCCGGCCGCGGCCAGTGCCCGTTCGGCCTGCCGGGCATCGAGTCCGAAGAGTTCGAGCTCGGCGCCGATGGCGGCGGCGAACATGCGCGGCGTCTGCGGCACATAGGCGGCTCTGACGGGGGTGACGGTCGTGTCGGCGTCGGCGGGCAGGCCGCCGATGAGGGCCGTGAGCACGGTCGTCTTCCCGGTTCCCGACCGACCGCTGACCGTGGTCACCCCCGGGCCCGTTCCGATCCGATCAGTCCAGGAGATCGCGGTGCCGTCGCCGTAGACGACATGCTGACTCCGCTCCTCCGTCGGCCGTCGGGTCCCGGACTCGGTCTGCGTCCGTGCCGAGGCTTCTGCCTCGCTCAGCAGCGTCTGCGCTCGGCTGCGTGCTTCGCGGCCGTTCTCGCTGGCGTGGAATCCCGAGCCCAGTTCGCGCAGAGGGGTGAAGCATTCGGGGGCGATGAGGAGGATGAGCAGCCCTGAGCTCAGATCCATCGTGCCGTTGACCAGTCGCAGGCCGATGACCACGGCGACGAGGGCGACCGAGATCGTGGCGATGAGTTCGAGCGCGAGACTCGACAGGAACGCGATGCGCAGGGTCGTGAGGTTCGCCTGGTGGTAGCGCTCACCGAGTTCGCGCAGACGTCGCGCGTGATCGCGGGAGCGGCCGAGGCCGATGAGCACCGGCAGGCCCTCGGCGAGTTCGGCCAGATGATCGGACAGCCGTTCCAGCGCTCTGATCGTCCGGGTCGTCGATTCGGCGGTGTAGCGACCGATGAGGACCATGAACAGCGGCACCAACGGCAGGCAGACCGCGACGATGACGGCGGAGAGCACATCGCTGAAGACGATCCGCACGAGCAGGACCACGGGCACCACGGCCGCCGCGCTCAGTGCCGGCAGCACCGTGGTGAAGTAGTCGTCGAGGTCGTCGATGCCGCGGGTGACGGTCACGGCCGTCGCGGTTCTCGGCCGACCGCGTCCGCGCAGCAGTGCGGACAGGATCCCCGCCCGCAGCCCCTGTTTGGATTCGGCGGCCAGTCCGGTGCCCAGACGGCGGTCGAGCCAGAGTCCGCCGCCGCGCAGTCCGGCGCCGAGGAGGCCGAGGACGACCCACACGCCCGGACCGCTGTGGCCGATGATCGCCCGGACGACCGCCTCGGCGATGAGCACGATCCCCACCGCGCGGGCCAGAGCGGAGAAGACGGACAGGCCGAGCCCCCGCCGGCCGGACGGCAGTTCGAGCAGAATCGACAGCGGCGAGGTCACGAATGGATCGCCACCGGCACCCGATGCGCCTCGGGGATGTGGGTCTCGGCGATGCGGTCCAGGAACATGCGGTAGCTGAAGGTCTGGTAGGCGATGATCACCGGCAGGATGATCACGGTGACGATGAGCATCACGGTCAGCGTGTAGTCCGACGACGATGCCGAAGCGATCGTCAGCGAGTTCGCCGGATCCAGGCTCGAGGGCAGCACGTTCGGATAGGCGCCGGCGAACACCGCGGCGAACCCGGCCACGAGGTGGATCCCGTGGAGGACGAACGCCCGCTTCTCGGCCGCGGCGCGCACCGCGACGAAGGCGGCGATGAGGGCGGCGAGGCCGATGAGCACAGGGATCACGAGCCAGACGCGGTGGGTGATCGAGAGCGCGAACCAGATGAGGAAGGGCACGGCCGCCGGCAGCATGGCCCGTGTGGCCCACCGCCTGGCTCGGGCTCGGATGTCGCCCTGCGTCTTGAGCCCGAGGAACAGGAGTCCGTGGACGAGTGTGAACCCGAGTCCGCCCAGTCCTCCGAGCAGCGCCGGCCAGGAGACCCAGGCGAATGGTCCGCCGATGATGTCTCCGTGGCTGTTCAGCGGCAGCCCGGTGGTCGTGATCATGAGCATCGCCCCGATGCAGAAGGCGGTGCCGGCCGAGCCGATGGCCATCGCCCAGGTCCAGAACGATCGCCAGGCCTGTGTGTGTCCCTTGCCCCGGTACTCGATCGACACGGCGCGGAAGATCAGACTCACAAGCGCCAGTGTCAGCGGAATGTAGAGGGCGGAGAACAGGGAGGCGTACCAGTGGGGGAACGCGGCGAACATCGCTCCGGCGGCCGTGATCAGCCAGACCTCATTGCCGTCCCAGACCGGTCCGATGGTGTTCAGCAGCACGCGCTTGCCGCGCTCCTTGCGGGACAGGAAGGGCAGGAGCATGCCCACACCGAGGTCGAATCCGTCGAGGAACAGGTATCCCGTCCACAGCACGACGATGAGGACGAACCAGATCGTGGCGAGAATTTCCATCGTGACTCTCCTCAGTAGGCGAACGACAGCACGTCTTCGCCGTCGTCGGTGATCGTGGGTTTGGTCGTGGAGGAGGCCAGCTCAGGCATCGCCGAGGCGACTCCTCCCTTGACGTAGGTCGTCAGCAGCCGCAGTTCGACGACCATCAGACCGCCGTAGACGGCGGTGAGGCTGATCACTGAGAACAGCAGCGTCCCCGGACTCAGTTCGGGAGACAGCGCCGCCTGGGTGTACATGTACACCCCGTCGAGCTGCGCGGGGTTCGGGACCACGACGAAGGGCTGGCGGCCCATCTCCGTGAAGATCCACCCTGCCGAGTTCGCGATGAACGGGGCCGTGATGGCCAGGAGGAATCCGCGGCTGAGCCACTTCGAGACCGGAACCGTGCCCTTGCGCGACAGCCACAGACCGATCACGCAGACGCCGGCGGCCAGGACGCCGAACCCGATCATCATCCGGAAGCCCCAGTAGGTGACGATCATGATCGGCTGGTAGTCGATCGCTTCGCCGGCGTGGTCGCCGTAGCGCGGGTCGTCGGGGATGTGGGTGCCGTACTTCTCCTGGTAGTCGGGCAGGAGGGTCGTGACTCCGTGCACGGGCGTGGAGAAGTCCCCATTGGCCAGGAAGGACAGCAGGCCGGGGATCTCGAAGATGTTCTCCACCCCGTCGCAGTCGTTCGACGACGGGTCGGCGACCGTGAGCACGGAGAATTCGGTGCCGTCGTGGCAGGCGGCCTCGGCGGAGGCCATCTTCATCGGCTGCTGTTCGAACATGAGCTTGGCTTGGACGTCACCGGTGATGGCCACACCGGCGAAGGCGATGATGCCGACGAGGGCGCCGATGCGCAGCGATTTGATCCAGACCCGGTGGTCGGTCTCATCGCGACCGGGCAGGGCCGACGAGGACCCGACGACGACCTTGCCGTCGTCGCCGACGGTGTCGATGCCGTCCTTGCGGCGGTGGTAGAGGTGGTACCAGGAGATGCCGAGCAGGAAGGAGCCGCCGACGGCCAGGGAGCCGAAGAGCGTGTGGGTATAGGCGGCGATGGCGGTGTTGTTGCCCAGCACCGCCCACACATCGGTCATCACGGGTCGGCCGTCGACCATCTCGACGCCGACGGGATGCTGCATCCACGAGTTCGCCACGATGATGAAATAGGCCGAGATCCACGAACCGATGACCGCGCACCACAGAGCACCGAGGTGGACCGCCCGGGGCAGTCTCCCCCAGCCGAAGATCCACAGTCCCAGGAACGTCGATTCGAGGAAGAACGCGAGCAGCGCCTCCAGGGCGAGAGGCGCGCCGAATACGTCGCCGACGAAGCGCGAGTATTCGCTCCAGGCCATCCCGAACTGGAATTCCTGGACCAGACCGGTGGCCACGCCCATGATGAAGTTGATGAGGAAGAGCTTGCCGAAGAACTTCGTGCTGCGCAGATAGACCTCATTGCCGGTGCGGTGATAGATCGTCTGCAGGATCGCGACGAGCATCCCGAGTCCCAGAGTCAGCGGCACCATCCAGAAGTGGTAGACGGTGGTGATTCCGAATTGCCACCGTCCGATGAGGACTGGATCCAAATCCATGGGATCTCCGTTCGAGTTCGGACACTATTTCTACGTCACGTAGAATTCTACAGACCGTAGAAGCACAGCGGCAATCGTTCCGCCATCCAAGACGTCCTGTACCAATGGTGCTCCCTTTCACTCGCCGACCGCCAGGGGTCCCGACCAGATTCCCGGCGGCCACGGCCCCGACCGGCCTCCGACGGCCACGCCGTTTGACAGCCTCGATCGCGCCCGACGGCCGACAGGGCCTCGGCGCAGCTCACGGGAGACTGACGGCCCGCTGTCCTGGAATTCGACAGTCTGTAGAGATATACTCGGGTAAACCGAACATCACGAAACGACGAGGACTTTTGAACTGTGGGAACACTGGGTGAACTCGAACGCAGCGTCATGGACGCCATCTGGGTCCATGACGACGGGCTGAGCGCGGCCGAACTGCGCGAGGTTCTCGCCGACCGGGAACTGGCACTGACGACGGTCCACACCGTCCTGTCCAGGCTGGAGAAGAAGGGCTTCGTCACTCGCGATCGCAGTGTCCGGCCGCATCGCTACCTGGCGGTGTCGACCCGTGAGGATCATGTCGCGGAACTGATGACGGAGATGCTCTCGCAGGCCCCGGATCGTCACGCCGTCCTCGCACGCTTCCTCGGCACCGTCTCCGAAGCCGACACCAAGGCGCTGCGCAATCTGCTCGGGCGCAACCACTCGACGCATTCCTGATCCAGATCGGTCACTCCAATGACCATTCTGGGCTTGATTCTGGCTGTTCTGGCCTTTCTGCTCGCATGGCCGATTCCGGCCGCACTCGCACGCTTCCGCGGTGACCCGATCTCCGAGGTCGTCCTCTGGCAGGCCGTCGGCCTCTCCGGCGGGCTGTCCCTCATCGGTGCCGCACTCGCCTTCGCCGTCGCCCCGGGATCGACAAGCCTGCCTCAGGGCATCCTGGCCCTGCTGCGCGGACAGACCCATACGCAGCTGTCGGTCATCGCCTGGATCTTCCTCGTCATCGCCCTTCTGCTCATCGGCAGGCTGCTCGGCTGCCTCGCACTGACCTTCTACTCTGCGCGCAAGACCCGTCTGCGCCACGACGAGATCCTCCACCTGCTCAGCGAGCCCTCGGCCAACTACCCCGACACACGTATCATCACCACCGACGAGGTGGTCGCCTACTGCCTGCCCAAAGGGCCGAGGAAGGGCACCGCCGTGCTCTCGACCGGGCTCATCCATGCCCTCGACGAGATGGAGCGGACTGCGGTCATCGCTCATGAGCGCGCGCACCTGGACTTCCGGCACGATGTGCTCGTCATCCCCTTCGCCGCATGGCACCGGGCGCTGCCCTACTTCTCAGCGACGGCGATCGGGCTGAATTCGGTCAATCGGCTCATCGAGCTCATGGCCGATGATCAGGCCAGGGAGCACGTGGATCCGCAGATATTGGCCCGTGCCGTGCGATCAGCCGCGGCCATCAGCCCCGAGCATCGCAGCGATCTGTCGACTCAGCGCATCCGCCGACTGTCCGAGCCCTTGGATCCGGCGCGGATCCCGGTGCGGCTGATGTCGATCGGTCTGGCCGCACTGCTGCTGCTCCTGCCGACGCTGCTCATCCTCACCCCCGCGACCTTCGGGATCTGAGCTGATCAGCTGTCGATGCGTTCGGCATCGAGGACGGCGGCACCGGAGACGATGAATTCCCTGCGTGGACCCACCGATGATCCCATGAGGAGCTCGAAGGTGTTCTCGGCCGCCTCGGCGTCGGCCATCGTGACTCTGCGCAGCGTGCGCATGCTCTGGTCCATGGTCGTCTCGGCCAGCTGATCGGCGTCCATCTCCCCCAGCCCCTTGTAGCGCTGGATGGGCTCCTTGTAGGTCTTCTTCTGCTTCTCGAGCTTCTTCAGCAGCGCGTGCAGCTCCGCCTCCGAGTAGGTGTAGACGACGTCGTTCGGCGTTCCCCGCTTCGTCACGATCTCGACCCGGTGCAGCGGCGGCACCGCCGCGAAGACCCGGCCCTCCTCGACCAGCGGCTTCATGTAGCGGAAGAAGAGGGTCAGCAGCAGGGTGCGGATGTGCGCCCCGTCGACATCGGCATCGGTCATGATGATCACACGGCCGTACCGTGCCGCGTCGAGGTCGAAGCTGCGTCCGGAGCCGGCCCCGATGACCTGGATCAGGGCCGAGCACTCGACGTTGGCGAGCATATCGCCCAGTGCCGCCTTCTGGACGTTGAGGATCTTCCCGCGGATGGGGAACAGCGCCTGATGATCGGAGTTGCGGGCGGCCTTGGCCGTGCCCATCGCCGAGTCGCCCTCGACGATGAACAGCTCCGTGTTCTCCACCCCGGTGTCACGGCAGTCATAGAGCTTCGCCGGCAGCGAGGAGGCCTCGAGAGCCGTCTTGCGACGCTGGTTCTCCTTGTGGGTGCGCGCGGAGATGCGGGACTTCATCTCGGCCACGACCTTCTCCAGCAGGACCGCGGACTGCTGCTTCTCCGCTCGCTTCGTCGAACTCAGCACGGCACCGAGCTGGGCCTCGACGGTCTTCGCGACGATCTGGCGCACCGCCGCCGTGCCGAGCACCTCCTTGGTCTGGCCCTCGAACTGGGGTTCGGCCAGCTGCACGGTGACCACGGCGGTGAGGCCGGCCAGCACATCATCCTTCTCGAGCTTGTCCTTGCCGACCTTGAGTTTGCGGGCGTTGGCCTCGACGGCCTTGCGCATCGACTTGAGACAAGCCTGTTCGAAACCTGACAGGTGGGTGCCGCCCTGCGGAGTGGCGACGACATTGACGAAGGACTTCACCTTCGTGTCATAGCCGGTCCCCCAGCGCAGGGCGACATCGACGCCGACCTCGCGCTCGACTTCCTTGGATTCGAGGTGGCCGGAGGAGTTGAGCACGGGCACGGTCTCTTTGAAGGTGCCGGTGTTCTGCAGCCGCCAGGTGTCGGTGATGGGCGGGTCGATGGCCAGATGGTCGACGAACTCGGTGATGCCGCCGTCGAACTTGAAGATCTCCTCGCGTTCGGCGATGACGGCGCCGGTCTCGTCACGGGCGACTCCGCGCCGGTCGACGATGCGCAGCTCCAGGCCGGGGACGAGGAACGCGGTCTGCCGTGCGCGTTCGACCAGGTGCTGGTAGTCGAACTGGGCCTTGGCCAGGAAGATCTGGGGATCGGCCCAGTACTGCACGCGGGTTCCGGTGGCACCGCGCTTGGCCTTGCCGACGACGTCGAGACCGGTCGGTTCCGTGAACGCCTCGAAGGGGTTGTCGGGGCTCGGGGTGCCGGAGGAATCGTCGAAGCGGCCGGGCACTCCTCGGCGGAAGGACATCTTGTGGACCTTCGAACCGCGAGTGACCTCGACGTCGAGACGAGCCGACAGGGCATTGACGACCGAGGCACCGACTCCGTGCAGTCCGCCCGAGGCGGCATAGGAGGAACCGCCGAACTTGCCGCCGGCGTGGAGCTTGGTCATGACGACCTCGACCCCGGTCAGACCGGTCTTCGGTTCGACGTCGACGGGAATGCCGCGTCCCTTGTCGGTGACCGCCACCGAGCCGTCGGCGGCGAGTTCGATGAGGATCTCGGATCCGTGGCCGCCCAGGGCCTCATCGACGCAGTTGTCGATGATCTCCCACAGGCAGTGCATGAGACCGCGCGAATCGGTCGTGCCGACATACATGCCGGGTCGTTTGCGCACCGCCTCGAGACCGGACAGTACTGACAGATGCCTGGCGCCGTAGCTTTCGTCTTCCACACATTTCCTCTCGTTCGATTGAATTCTAATCGCTGGACGCCGCAGACCCTATTCCCAACCGGCCGTGTCGGGGCTCATTCGGCTCAGCGGCACCGGGTTGCGACTGGGCTGGCTCAATTGCTGGAACAATGGGGACCATGTCGCATCGTCTCCTCGCCCCGAGCCTCCTGCTCACCGCCGCACTCACCCTGCCGGGTCTGGCGGCGTGCGGCCAGGACTCGTCCTCCCCGGCCACCTCGACGACGGAGGCCGCCGAGCGCACCGCAGCGGAGTCCGGGCCGTCCGCCTCGTCCGCGGCGGCGACTCGGACGAGCGCGACCGACGCCGCTGATCCCCGCGATGTCGATCTCGAGGGCAGGACGATCGCGATCGATCCCGGCCACAACGGCGGCAACGCCTCGCACCCGGAGGAGATCTCCCGTCAGGTGCCCGATGGCCGCGGCGGGACGAAGGCGTGCAACACCACGGGCACGTCGACGAACTCGGACTATTCGGAAGCAGACTTCACATGGTCGGTGTCGACGATGCTGCGGGATTCGCTCGAAGACGCCGGCGCGACGGTCGTGCTCAGCCGGAAGGACAACACGGGCGTCGGGCCCTGCGTGGACGAGCGCGGAACCTTCGCCGACGACGCCGATCTGCTCGTGAGCATCCACGCCAATGGCAGCGAGTCGAGTTCGGCCGAGGGCTTCCACATCATCGTCGCCGATCCCGGTGAGGATGAGAAGACCGAGAAGGCCTCGGTGGCCCTGGCGAAGTCGCTGGGGAATTCGATGGGCGATTCCTTCACCCCGAACCGAGCCTATGGGGAGGATGCGATCAGCCGGCGACCGGATCTGGCGGGGCTGAACAATGCTTCCGTGCCCGCCGTCATCGTCGAGTGCGCCGAAATGCGCAATCCCGACGAGGCGAAGCTCGTGGAGTCGGAATCCGGCCGGCAGAAGTACGCGGACGCCCTGTTCCACGGCATCGTCGACTGGTTCTGACGCCCCGGCGAAGTCTCGCTGTCGATCAGGGCCCGGTATGCCTGTGGCCGCACCCATCGGTGCGGCCACAGGCAATGCGAAGCGTTCGGTGATCAGTCGAGGTAGTCCCGCAGGACCTGCGACCGGGACGGGTGGCGCAGCTTCGCCATCGTCTTGGACTCTATCTGGCGAATGCGCTCACGGGTGACTCCGTAGACCTTGCCGATCTCGTCCAAGGTCTTCGGCTGGCCGTCGTTGAGCCCGAAGCGCATCGACACCACGCCGGCCTCGCGTTCGGACAGCGTGTCGAGGACCGAGTGCAGCTGCTCCTGCAGGAGGGTGAAGCTGACCGAGTCCGAGGGCACGACCGCCTCGGAGTCCTCGATGAGGTCGCCGAACTCCGAATCGCCGTCCTCACCCAGCGGGGTGTGCAGCGAAATCGGCTCACGCCCGTACTTCTGGACCTCGACGACCAGCTCGGGGGTCATGTCGAGTTCCTTGGCGAGCTCCTCCGGAGTCGGTTCGCGACCGAGATCCTGCAGCATCTGCCGCTGGACGCGGGCGAGCTTGTTGATGACCTCGACCATATGCACGGGGATCCGGATCGTGCGGGCCTGATCGGCCATGGCACGGGTGATGGCCTGTCGGATCCACCACGTGGCGTAGGTGGAGAACTTGAAGCCCTTCGTGTAGTCGAACTTCTCGACCGCGCGGATGAGTCCGAGGTTGCCTTCCTGGATGAGGTCGAGGAAGAGCATTCCCCGGCCCGTGTACCGCTTGGCCAGGGACACGACGAGGCGGAGGTTGGCCTCCAGCAGGTGGTTCTTCGCGATCCGACCATCGTGGATGATCCACTTGTAGTCCATGGTCTCCCGCGGATCCGTGACCTCACCGGCATCGAGGAGGTGCTCGGCGTACATGCCGGCCTCGATGCGCTTGGCCAGGTCGACCTCCTCGGCGGCATTGAGCAGAGCCACCTTGCCGATCTGCTTGAGGTAGTCCTTGACGGGATCGGCCGTGGCTCCGGCGGAGACGACCTGCTGGGCAGGAGCGTCCTCCTCGTCGGTGTCGGAGACGATGAATCCGCCTGCCTCTGCGACGGCGGCGTTCTTCTCCTTCTCCTCGGAGTTCTTCGTCTCGGTCGCCTCGGCGGGGCTCTCCTCGGTCGCCAGCGCGTCCGCTGCGGGTTCGACCTCCTCGGTGGTGTCGATGTCTTCGACGGTCTTCTTCGACTTGGCCGCCTTCTTCGCTTCCTTCGCCGCGGTCGGCTTCGTCGTCGCCGACTCCGCCGTCTTCGACGCGGTTGTCTTCTTCGCGGCCGTGGTCTTCTTCGACGCAGCCGTCGTGGTCTTCGCAGCCGTCGTGGTCTTCGCAGCGGTCGACTTCGCGGCCGTCTTGGCCGACTTGTTCGCCGCTGCCTTCTTGGTTCCGGCAGTGCTCGACGTCTTCGCAGTCTTCTTCGCAGTGGACTTCGACGCCGCAGTGGTCTTGGATCCACCGGGCGAGGTCGTGCCGGCCGTTCCCTCCGACTTCTCCGTCACCGTTGTGGATTCCTTGTCGACTCTCGGCACGTGTTCACCTTTCGCGAGCGTTGAAACTTCCCCATGCATCCGGACAGTACTAAGACCCAAGTCAAGTGGTCCGCGTACGGTCCGGGGCGAACGCATAGTTCGCCCATACTGCAATGACTGGGTCAACGCTTAATTTTCGCACGTTATTCCCGCCTTTGCGAATCGGCCCCGCCGCCCCTGACCGACGGTCTCAGAACCGAGTGCCGCCTCCGGTGACATCTCCTCGGCCGTGCGGGGCGTTCAGAATCGTGTGCCCCGGGCCTCAGTCAGCCATCGGGGCAGGAGGCCGTTGACCACGGCGTGGGTGATGAGCTGGGCCAGACGGTGTTCGGGTTCGAGCTCGATCGCGGCCAGCGCATAGTTCTCCGCCATCGTCGATCCGCCCAGGGCCCATTCGTACCAGGCGATGACAGCATAGGCGGTGGCGCGGACCTGAGGGTGTCCCAGCGGCAGGTATTCCTTGAAGAACGCGATCGCGATCTGGATGTCGCGTGGCCGCGGCGGGCGCGGAGACAGTCCCACGAGGTGCTGTGCGGCCTCGGCGCTGCGGCCGATGCGGTGGGACAGTGCGCACAGCGCGTCGCCGTCGAGGCGGGCGAGCCGGGCAGGCGGGAAATCGGGGTGGTCGAAGCTCAAGATCATCTCGAGGGCGTCGCGGGACCATTTCTTCGCCAGCAGGGCGTCGACGGCCATGACCGTCGGCAGATCCAACAGCGCGTTGATCCGGGCCTCGTTGATGGACTCGTCGTCGCCGCGCATCGCCTCCAGGTGCGGATAGATCTCGGCGAGGATCGCGAAGGCCTCTTCGGTGGCCATCCATTCGTCCGTGTGTCCGCCCCGGCTGTGGGCGAAGGCCTCGGCCGTCATCGGACCGATGACCAGGTCCTCCGGTGCTTCGGCCGGATTGGATCCGCTGGCGACGAGTTCGGTGGCGCACGCCGAGGCGGTCGCCGCGATCAGCGGTGTGCTGAGGTATCCGTCCTCGTCGATGCGTCCGAACCGCTCCCGACTCACCCACCAGGCGCTGAGTGTGTCGACGCCGACGGTCGCGAACGACGTGGCCAGTTCGTCGATCGCCGCGTGGACGAGGCCGCGGTGGACGTTCGCGTATTCGGCATCCGCATCGCCTGCCGCCTGGGCCTCCTGCCCGTCCGGCCCGGTGTCCCGCGCATCCGGCGCGGCGCCCGGCGCGGCACCGTTCTCGTCGGCGCCGATCGAGTCGCTCGCCTCGGCCCCGATGGGACCGGCCGGCTCGGTGCCGAACGGACCGGCCGCCTCATCGGCGAAGGGATCGATGTGTTCGTAGTCCTCGTCGTAGAGGATGAGGAAGACGCCGGAGACGGTGCCGGCGCGCAGGACGAGGTCGACGTACCAGTCCCCGCCCTCGGCGATGATCCGGGCGGC
Source organism: Candidatus Brevibacterium intestinavium (assembly GCA_019117545.1). Classification (GTDB taxonomy): domain Bacteria; phylum Actinomycetota; class Actinomycetes; order Actinomycetales; family Brevibacteriaceae; genus Brevibacterium; species Brevibacterium intestinavium. The sequence continues at coordinate 27,722 of DWZN01000023.1, read as the reverse complement.
GGTCTCGCGGGAGAAGTCGATGCGCAGGGTCGTCGAACTCGACTGTGCCCCACTGTCATCGGTGCCGACGATGAGGGCCACGAGGCTGTTGCGCGGCGTGTAGCCCAGCGTGTGGGGAACGATGCCGATGATGTCCTCTGGGGATCGGGCCGGTGTTCTCATGATGGTGTCCTCGTCTCGAATGCGGTGGTGCCGCGGCTCTGCGGACCGGTTCCACTCCAACCGATGCCTCAGTCGTCCGACCAGATCCGCGCACCGGCCTGTGGACGGCGGATTTCGATCCACAGGCAGGAGGCGTTCGAGTCGCGGTCGCCGTCCCCACGAGGCTTCGGGTCGAATTGCCACGAGCGCCCGACTGGCATAGAAGTGAGGGGTGGCGAAGAGACGGATATACACAGCACCCGGTTCCCAAGTCGTCGACATCTCGACGGGCACCGCGCGTCTGGAGAAGCTCGACGGCGAGGCCGATTCCTACGTCCTCCACGTCAATGGGGTCCCCTCGTCGTCGATCACGCTCAGCGATCCGCAGCGCCTGGACTTCGAGTACCTCGACTGGATGCGCCGAGCCATCGATGTCGAACTCCCGGAAGGGTCTCTGCGGGCCGTGCACATCGGAGCGGCCGGCTGCGCGCTGGCCAGAGCCCTCGACGCGGCGCGCCCGGGATCGAAGCAGACGGCGATCGACATCGATGCCGCCCTGCTCGACTTCGCCCGCCAGTGGTTCGACCTGCCCCGCTCCCCCGCTCTGGCCCTGCGCGCCGGTGACGGTGCCGCGGAGATCAGTCGGTTCAGGCCCGATGCCCTCGACGTCGTCGTCCGAGACGCCTTCGACCACGACTCGGTGCCGCCCGCCCTGCAGACCGGGCAGTTCTTCGCCTCCTGCGCGGAGGCGCTCAAGGACTCCGGACTCTATCTGGCCAATGTCCCCGACGCCGGTGATCACCGAGTGCTGAAGGCGGAGCTGACCGCGCTCGGCGACCACTTCCGCCACCTGGCAGCGGCCACCGAACCGGGGATCCTCAAGGGCCGCCGGCACGGCAACGTCCTCGTGCTCGCATCGAACTCCCCGCTCGATGCGGCCGGTCTCGATCGCAGCCTGCGCACGGCCGCGAGTGCGGCGACCTTCCTCAGCGGTCAGGGGCTGCGCTCGCGCCTCGGACTGTGAGCCGACCGGCGAGGCGAATGTGAGAAACGCCCCGATCGGAAATGACGCTGCGACTACAGTCACCGGGGAAAGTTCGGCATAATTGAATGCCGACCCAAGAAGGTGAGATGACAGAAGCTTCAGAAATTCGCACCGAGCAGGCCAAGCTCGACGAACTCTACGCCCGACTCGACCAGCTGCGGGAGGAGACCACAGCTCGCCTCGGAACCGTGAGGATCTCCGAGGTCGGAGGCAACCATCAGCATCGGACCGAACGCGATGCCTTCGCCACTCTGTACGAAGATCAGCTCATCCGCCTCGACGGCGCTGAGGAAGGGCTGTGCTTCGGGCGACTCGACCTCGTCGACGAGGACGAACCCACCTACATCGGCAGGATCGGCCTCACCGACGCCGACCGCCAGCAGATGCTCATCGATTGGCGGGCACCGGCCGCGGAGCGCTTCTATCAGTCGACGGCGGCCAACCCCGAAGGGGTCGCCCGCCGTCGCCATCTCGTCACCGGAAATCGTTTGGTCACCGGCATCGAGGACGATGTGCTCGACATCGACGCCCTCGACGATGCGCAGCGTTCGAACCTGCAGGGCGAGGGAGCTCTCCTGGCCGCCCTCACCAGCCACCGCACGGGCCGGATGGGCGATATCGTCGCCACCATCCAGTCCGAGCAGGATGCGATCATCCGCCGCCCTCTCTCCGGCATCCTCGTCGTCCAGGGCGGGCCCGGCACCGGCAAGACAGCCGTCGCGCTGCACCGGGCCGCCTACCTCCTCTACCGCCACCGGGAGAGGATCGCGAAGTCCGGCGTCCTGCTCGTCGGACCCTCGACGGTGTTCCTCAAATACATCGAGAAGGTCCTGCCCAGCCTCGGCGAGACCGGCGCGGTCCTGCTCACCCCCGGTCAGCTCTACCCAGGTCTCGACACCGACGTCTCCGACACCGCGACTGTCGCCGAGATCAAGGGCCGCTCGGTCATGGCCGAGGTGCTGAAGAACCACATCGCGAACTACCAGCGGGTGCCCGACCACGATGAGCAGCTGCGCGTCGGATCGCACACGATCGTGCTGCGCCGCAAGGACGTGCGCTCCGCACGCGATCGGGCCCGCCGCAGCGGCGACGCCCACAATGCCGCCCGCACCGGCTTCGTCACCGGACTGCTGAAGATCCTCGCCGAGGACCTCGCCCGCGAGATGGGCCTGGATTCGGCCGGGGAACGCCTGCCGGAGCTCCTCGAAGAGCTGCGCTCGAGCATCGACGTCCGTCGCGCCCTCAACCTCGCGTGGTTCCCCATCAGTCCCGCCGGTGCGCTGCGGGCCCTGCTGGGCAAGCCGCACAAGCTGCGGGACGCCGCGGCGAGGCTGCTGAGCCCGTCGGAGCAGGCGAGCCTGCACGAGGATCGGCGCGAGGAATTCACGATCGACGATGTGCCGCTGCTCGACGAACTGGCCGAACTGCTCGGCTCCGCTCCGCAGCAGACTCAGGCCCGGGACGAAGCGGCCCGCGAGTACGCCGAGGCCGTGGTCGATATGACCGAGACCGGCGGCATGGTCTCCGCCGAGATGCTCGCAGAACGGTGGGAGGAGCAGGGCCCGTCGATGACGCTGGCCGAACGCGCCCTCGAGGATCGCGAGTGGACGTACGGCCACCTCGTCGTCGATGAGGCGCAGGAGCTGACGCCCATGCAGTGGCGGGTGCTCTTCCGCCGGGTGCCTTCGAAGTCGGCGACCGTCGTCGGCGACCTCGCCCAGTCCTCACGCGCCGACAATGCCCGCACCTGGTCCTCGATCCTCTCGGAGTTCGTCGGCGACCGTTTCGCTCTCCAGGTGCTCACCGTGTCCTACCGCACCCCGCAGTCGGTGATGAATCTGGCCAACCGGTACCTCCACCGTCATTTCCCGCAGCTCGAACTCGTCGAATCGGTGCGTCAGGGAGGCACCGATCCGCAGTTGGACACCTTCGCCTCCGAAACGGAGACCCTCGACGCCCTCGCCGAGGTCACGACCGCGGAAATCGCGGCGGCCGAGACCGGCAAGATCGCAATCGTCGCTGATGAGAGCCTCATCGAGACCATCGCCGAGGTGCTCGCGGACTTCGATTTCGGACGCTCGGTCAGAGGGCTCGATCATCAGATCGCGCTCATCACCCCGGACCAGGCCAAAGGCCTCGAGTTCGATTCGGTGATCATCGTCGAACCCGGCCGCATCGCCCCGGTCGGCAGCGAGACGGGCATCGGCGGTCTCTATGTGGCCCTGACCAGGACGACGGAGCGGCTGCGCATCCTCGCCTCTGCGCACACCGAGCTCAGCGAGCTCTTCGACGCCGCCGCCGAGCGTCGAGCCGGCTGAGTTCGGCGTCGGCCGTGGTCGGCACGGCGGCGGGCGTGCCCGCTGCCATGTCGGTGCCCATCCCCCTCATCCGCCGATGTGTGCCGGTGCCCACCCCCTGATGCGCGCGAATGCGCCCCCATGCGCAGAGCGGCCACTCATGTGCGGCGAATGCGAGTGCCGTGCGGAGAGCTCGGCCCCGGAAAAGTAGAAGGCCGCTTGGGTCCGGCTTCCCCTCCGAACCGCAAGCGGCCGCGCGCCGTAGCGCGCACTGTCAATACTACACAACTATTGCCCGACCGACGTACTCGGAAGCAAGATTTCTCAGAGGAATTGACGACTTCCTCAGCCTGTGTTCAGTCGGCGAAGTCCTCGGGCAGCGGTTGCCTGGACTGTCCGGCCTGCAGCAGCGCATCGGCACGCAGCGAATCGATCGCGGCCTCGAAGTCCTCGAGGGAGTCGAAGCCCTGATAGACGCTGGCGAAGCGCAGGTAGGCGACCTGGTCGAGTTCGCGCAGCGGATCGAGGATGGACAGCCCCACCTCGTCGGCATCGATCTCGGCGATGCCCTTCGAGCGGATGTTCTCCTCGACCCTCTGCGCCAGCTTCGCGAGGTCGTCGTCGCTGACCGGGCGCCCCTGGCAGGCCTTGCGCACACCCGACATGATCTTCTGCCGCGAGAACTCCTCGGTCACCCCGGAGCGTTTGATCACCGACAGACTCGTGGCCTCCATCGTCGTGAAGCGGCGACCGCAGTGGCGGCACTGTCTCCGCCGGCGGATCGCGGCGCCGTCTTCGCTGGTCCTCGAGTCGACGACCCGCGAGTCGGACTCACGACAGAACGGACAACGCATCTCTACTCCTCGAACCTGATGTCGACGGCCCGGCCGTGGGCCGGGAGCTGTTCACTGGCGGCCAGAGCGTCGATGTGTTCGGCGACTTCGGCCAGGGCCCCACGATCATAGTCGATGACCTGGCTGACCTTGATGAATGAGTGCACGCCCAGGCCCGAACCGTGGGCGGCCGTGCCCATGGTCGGCAGCACGTGGTTCGATCCCGCGCAGTAGTCGCCGAGCGAGACCGGGGACCAGTCGCCGAGGAACACCGCTCCCCCGTTCGTGATCCGTTCGGCCACGGCTGCGGCATCGTCGGTGTGGACCTCCACGTGCTCACCGGCATAGCCGTTGACGACGGTGATGCCGGCCTCGAGGTCGTCGACGAGGACGATCGCCGACTGCCTCCCGCTCAGGGCCGTGTCGATGCGCTCGCGGTGGACCGACTGCGGAATCTGGATCTCGAGTTCTGCTCCCACCCGATCGGCCAGCTGCGGTGAATCGGTGACCAGCACCGAGGCGGCCAGCTCGTCGTGCTCGGCCTGGCTGATGAGATCGGCTGCGACGAAGCGGGGATTCGCCTGAGCATCGGCGAGGATGATGATCTCCGTGGGACCGGCCACCGCGTCGATGCCGACCCGGGAGCGGACGAGGGACTTCGCCGCGGCCACATAGGCGTTTCCCGGTCCGGTGATGAGATCGACCGGTTCGAGCTCCTCAGCGTCGTCGAAGCCGTAGGCCAGCGCACCGATGGCCTGGGCACCGCCCATCGCCCACACTTCGTCCACGCCGAGGATGCGGGCCGTGGCCAGGACCGTCGGGTGCGGCAGACCGCTGCTCTGGGGAGGGCTGGCGATCACCAGGGAGCTCGCCCCGGCCGTCTGTGCGGGAACCACGTTCATGATCACCGTCGAGGGATAGACCGCGAGCCCTCCCGGCACGTAGAGGCCGACTCGTTCGACCGGAAGATGGCGGGTGGTCACGAAGGCTCCGGAGGCCAGTTCGGTGCGCACATCGGCCGGACGCTGATCGGCAGCGACCTTCCGGGCGCGGTCGATGGACTCGACGAGGGCCGCCTTGATCCTGGGGTCGAGCTCCGCCTCGGCGGCGGCCAGCGCGGAATCGGGCACCCGCAGGCAATCGGGTCGCACACCGTCGAAGCGTTCGGTGAGGTCCTTGACCGCGGCTGATCCGCCCGCTGCGACCGTCTCGAGCAGCTCGGCCACGCGACGTTCGATATCGGCATGGGTCTCGGCGGCACGAGGAAGCCGCTGTGCCAGGAATCGCTTGTTCAGGGTCTCGCCACGGAAGTCCAGAATGTTCACCCGAGCCATTCTAGTCGTCGTGGTCCGATTCAGCGCCTCCGGCCCGTCCACCGGACAGGTGCCGGCCTCTCACCGGACCGCTGGCGGCAACGCGGACACGGGCCCACCCCCGCAGGGGGCCGGGACCGGGTTCGGGACTCAGCCGCTGAGGCAGCGAGAGCCGAGCAGCGCTTTGAGATCACCGTAGAGGCTCGGGTTCGGATCCACGCGGATCGAACGGTCCAAGCGCATCACCGTCTGCCGGCCCGGCTGGGACAGGATGACGTGGACATCGGTCTGGCCCTTGTTCGACTCGAGGATCTGCTTGAGCTTGGTCGCCATCTCCTCGGTGGCCTTCTCCATCGGCATGAGCAGATTCAGCGGCCGGTCGTTGGGATCGGTGACATCGGGAATCGTCATCGACATCGCCATCAGCGAGGTCGGGCGATCGTCCGAGGTCCGGATGCGTCCGGTCACCGAGATCACGAGATCGGTGGCCAGCAGGCTCGCCACGGGCTCGTAGGTGTCGCCGAAGAACATCACTTCGACCTCGGCCTCGAGATCCTCGAGGGTGACGATCGCATAAGGGCGTCCGGAGTTCTTCGACACCTTGCGCAGCACCTGGGTGATCATTCCGCAGACCTTGACCTGGGATCCGTCGTGGCGCTGCGATTCGGGGTCGACCACCTCGGCGATGGAGGCATCGGATTCGGCGGCCAGCACCCCTTCGAGCCCGTTGAGGGGATGATCGGAGACGTAGAGGCCGATCATGTCGCGCTCGAAGGCGAGCTTCTCCTTCTTCTCCCATTCGGGACGGTCGGGGATGGCCACGGAGAAGCCCGGCTCCTCGTCTCCCCCGCCGAGCCCGGCGAACAGGTCGAACTGGCCGTTGGCCTCCTGCCGCTTGACCCCGATGACCGAGTCCACGGCCTCCTCGTGGACTTCGACAAGGGACCGGCGGGTGTGTCCGAGAGAGTCGAAGCCGCCGGCCTTGATCAGCGATTCGATCGTGCGCTTGTTGCACACGTGGCTGGGCACCTTGTCGAGGAAGTCCGTGAACGAGGTGTAGGAGCCCTTCTCCGCCCGCGCTTCGACGATGCCTTCGACGACATGGGAGCCGACGTTGCGCACCGCGCCCATGCCGAAGCGGATGTCCTGCCCGACCGGGGTGAAGTGGAGCGAGGAGTCGTTGACGTCCGGCGGCAGCACCGTGATGCCCAGTCGACGGCACTCGTTGAGGTAGATCGCGAGCTTGTCCTTGTTGTCGCCGACCGAGGTCAGCAGCGCGGCCATGTACTCGGCCGTGTAGTGGGCCTTGAGGTAGGCGGTCCAGTAGGACACGACTCCGTAGGCGGCCGAGTGGGCCTTGTTGAACGCATAGTCGGAGAACGGGAGCAGGATGTCCCACAGGGCCTGAGCGGCGTCCTCGGAGTAGCCGCGCTCCTTCATGCCGGCGAAGAACCCGACCTGCTGCTTGTCCAGCTCGGCCTTCTTCTTCTTGCCCATGGCGCGGCGGAGGATGTCGGCCTGACCCAGTGAGTACCCGGCGACCTTCTGCGCGATCGCCATCACCTGCTCCTGGTAGATGATGAGGCCGAAGGTGGTGTCGAGGATGTCCTTGAGCGGCTCCTCGAGCTCCGGGTGGATCGGAGTGACCTCCTGCAGACCGTTCTTGCGCAGGGCATAGTTCGTATGCGAGTCCGCCCCCATCGGGCCAGGACGGTAGAGGGCCAGGGTCGCGGAGATATCCTCGAAGTTGTCCGGCTTCATCATCCGCAGCAGGGCGCGCAGGCCGCCGCCGTCGAGCTGGAACACGCCGAGGGTGTCACCGCGGGTGAGCAGCTCATAGGCGGCCGGGTCGTCGAGAGTCAGGTGTTCGAGGTCGAGATCGTAGTCCCGGTTGGCTTTGATGTTCTCGACCGCGTCGGAGATGATCGTGAGGTTCCGCAGGCCCAGGAAGTCCATCTTGATGAGTCCGAGGCCCTCGGCGGTCGGATAGTCGAACTGGGTGATGACCTGTCCGTCCTGGAACCGGCGCATGATCGGGATCACGTCGATGATCGGGTCGGAGGACATGATGACGCCGGCGGCGTGGACGCCCCATTGGCGCTTCAGCCCCTCGAGGCCCTTCGCCGTCTCGAAGGTCTCCCTGGCCTCGGGGTCGGTGTCGACGAGTTCGCGGAACTCCCCGGCTTCCTTGTACCGCTTCGACTCCGGGTTCTCGATGTCGGCCAGCGGAATGTCCTTGGCCATCTCGGCCGGCGGCAGCGCCTTCGTCAGCCGCTCGCCCATGGAGAACGGTTTGCCGAGCACGCGTGCGGAGTCCTTGAGCGCCATCTTCGTCTTGATCGTGCCGTAGGTGACGATCATGGCCACGCGTTCGTCGCCGTACTTCTCGGTCACGTACTCGATCACCTCGCCGCGGCGACGATCATCGAAGTCGACGTCGAAGTCGGGCATGGACACACGGTCCGGGTTGAGGAAGCGCTCGAAGAACAGTCCGTGCTGGAGCGGGTCGAGGTCGGTGATGCGCATGGCGTAGGCGACCATGGACCCGGCACCCGAGCCTCGACCGGGCCCGACGCGGATGCCGTTGTCCTTCGCCCAGTTGATGAAGTCGGCGACGACGAGGAAGTAGCCGGGGAAGCCCATCGAGATGATGATGTCGAGTTCGTAGTCGGCCTGCCTGCGCACTTCCTCGGGCACACCGTTCGGGTACCGGTAGTCCAGTCCCTTCGCCACCTCCTTGATCAGCCAGGAGGTCTCGTCCTCTCCGGGAGGACAGGGGAACTTCGGCATGTAGTTCGCCTCGGTGTCGAAGGACACTTCGCACTTCTCGGCGATCTCGAGCGTGTTGTCGCACGCCTCGGGGAACTCCTTGAACAGAGCGCGCATCTCGGCCGGGGACTTGAGGTAGTAGCCGGACCCGGAGAAAGCGAAGCGCGAACCGCCCTGATCGTAGGTGGGTTCGATGAGTTTGGATCCGGACTGGATGGCCAGCAGCGCCTCATGGGCCTTCGCATCGGACTCGTGCGTGTAGTGCAGGTCGTTGGTCGCGACCAACGGGATGTCGAGCTCCTTCGACAGACGGATGAGGTCCTTCGTCACGCGCTTCTCGATGGACAGTCCGTGGTCCATGAGCTCCACGTAGTAGTTGTCCTTGCCGAACATCTCACGGTATTTTCCGGCAGCGGCTCGGGCCTCCTCGTACTGGCCCAGGCGCAGTCGGACCTGGATCTCACCCGAGGGGCAGCCGGTGGTGGCGATGAGCCCGTCGGAGTAGGTCTCGAGCAGTTCCTGGTCGAGGCGGGGCCACTTCGAGGTCACGGAGTCCAGGGAGGCGTACGAGGAGGCCTTGAACAGGTTCCGCATGCCCGTGTTGTTCCGCGACAGCAGGGTCATGTGCGTGTAGAGACCGCCGCCGGAGAGGTCGTCGCGCTTCTGCGATTCGTCGGTCCGCCACTTCACCCTCGTCTTATCGCGCCGGTCCGTGCCGGGGGTGACATAGGCTTCGACGCCGATGATCGGTTTGATGCCGGCCGCGGTGGCCTGGGACCAGAAGTCGAAGGCGCCGAAGAGATAGCCGTGGTCGGTCGTGGCGATCGCGGACATGCCCGAGGCCTTCGTCGCTGCCATGAGATCGGCGAGGCGTGCGGCGCCGTCGAGCATGGAGTATTCGGTGTGGACGTGGAGGTGGACGAAGTCCTCGTTCGGCACTGGCAGCCGCCTTCCTGATGTGGCCTGTGTTGCGCCCCCAGCTTAGTCCATCTCCACCGGCCCCGAGGTGGCCCACCGCGCCCGCCCGGCGACGCCGCGACCGGTGCCCGGCACCGGCGGTTCAGTGGGGTCGGATGTGATCGATCGCGGTCTGCAGATCCTCGGGGTAGTCGCTTTCGAATTCGACCCACTTCTGCGTGTCGGGATGGCGGAAGCCGAGCTTGACCGCATGCAGCCACTGCCGTTCGAGACCGAGCTCCTTGGCCAGCACGGGATCGGCCCCATAGGGCAGATCGCCCACGCACGGATGTTTGGTGGCGGAGAAGTGGACGCGGATCTGATGGGTGCGGCCGGTCTCGAGGTGGACCTCGACGAGTGCGGCTCGCCGATGCGCCTCGATCACCTCGTAGTGGGTGATCGCGTTCTTGCCTCCGGTGCGCACGGCGTAGAGGCCATCGTGCTTCGGGTGCCGGGCGATCGGGGCGTCGATCGTGCCGAGCACCGGGTCGGGCAGTCCTTGGACGAGAGCGTGGTAGGTCTTGTCGACGGTGCGTTCCTTGAATGCGCGTTTGAGCACGCTGTAGGCGTATTCGCTCTTGGCCACGACCATCAGCCCCGAGGTGCCCACATCGAGGCGCTGGACGATGCCCTGCCGTTCGGGAGCCCCGGACGTCGCGATTCGAAATCCTGCTGCGGCCAGTCCCCCGACGACGGTCCGGCCGGTCCAGCCGATGGCCGGGTGCGCGGCGACTCCGACGGGTTTGTCGACGACGACGAAGGCGTCCTCGTCGTGGACGATCCTCATTCCCGGCACCGGATCGGCAACGACCTCCACGGGTCGTTGGGGTTCGGGCATGATGATGTCGAGCCGTTCGCCGGCGATGACGCGATCGGATTTGATCACCGGGCGACCGGACATCTGCACGCCGCCGTCGGCGCAGATATCCGCCGCTGCGGTGCGGGACAGGCCCAGCAGCTTCGACATCGCAGCGTCCACGCGCTGACCTTCGAGCCCTTCGGGGACGAGGATGGAGCGTTCAGTCATGGGAGTCCTCTTTCACACGTGGGGAGTCCGATCCGTCGATGTCGATGCCCTTGAGGCTGGCCACGACGAGCGTGACCGCAGCCGCGGTGATCGCGATGTCGGCGACATTGCAGATGAACAGCGACAGATCGATGAAGTCGACGACGGCTCCGTGCAGGAACGACGGTGCCCGGAACAGACGGTCGACGAGGTTGCCGAACAGTCCGCCCAGCAGCAGGCCGAGCCCGATGGCCCAGGTGCGCGAGGCCAGTTTGCGTGAGAGCGCGAGGATCGCGATGAATACGCCGATGGCGATGAGTGGGAACACCCAGGTCACGCTCGACCCCAGGCCGAGTGCGGCACCGGGGTTGCGGTAGAAGGTGAAACCGGCCAGATCCCCGATCACGGGCACCGGGGGCCTGCCTTCGAGCAGGGCGACGGCGAGGAACTTCGTGAACTGGTCGATCACGAGCACGATGACCGCGATGGCGTACAGCAGGCCCAGTTCGGCGGTGCGAGCTCTCTTCGCCCGTGAGGCAGGATCGTTCATTTGGTTCATTCTAGCCCACCGGCGTCCCTGGGCCGCAGGAGTTCGCGCACTTCCGCCCGGTCTCCTGTGCCCACGCCCGAGGTCCCGCCCCCGGACCGTCATCGAGGCGGGCGGGTATGACAGAGGTCCGGGAACTCTCGGGAGTTCCCGGACCTCTGTGCCCAGCTCGTATCAGAGCTTGTGGTTCGACGAGCCGCCCAGCGGGTTGTTTCCGTCGAGGGTCTCCGGAGCCAGGCTCGTGGAGTTCTCGAGGTCACGCAGCTGATCGTTGAGGTAGCTCTTCAGACGGGTGCGGTACTGGCGCTCGAAATTCGACAGCTGATCGATCGAACGCTCCAGCGTCGACTTCTGCGATTCGAGGGTCGACAGGGTCTCATCGCGCTTGGACTCGGCCTTGCCGACGATGTCGGCGGCTTCCTTCTCGGCGCCCTTGATGAGTTCGTCGCGCTTGCGCTCACCTTCGGCCACGTGCTCATCGTGGACGCGCTGAGCCAAAGCGATGAGACCGTGGGCATCCCCGTCGCCGCCGGCTGCGGCGGCACCGAGGCCGACTCCGGCTGCGCCACCGGCTCCGGCGGCCATGGCAGGAGCCTGCGCGCCCGATGCGCTCGAATCCTCGGCGGGAGCAGGAGCGGCTTCCTTGACGACGGGAGCCGAAGCCTGAGTCTCCTCGACCGGTGCCGGGGCGGCAGGGGCCTGCTCTTCCTGCGGTGCAGGTGCCTCGGCCGGTTCCTCGGGAGTGGGAACGGCGGCCGGCATCGCCTGAGTGGCGTCGGAATCCTGAGCCGGTGCGGCAGTGGCGCCGCCGGCCTCGAGTTCCTTCACACGCTGTTCGGCGGTGGAGAGCTTCTGACGCAGCTCGTCGTTCTCCTGGTAGAGACGGCGGATCTCGACGACGACCTCGTCAAGGAAATCGTCGACTTCATCCTGGTCGTACCCGTCGCGGAACTTCACATGCTGGAACCGCTTGTTTACTACGTCTTCAGGCGTGAGCGCCATGAGGTCACCTTCGGTCGATCTACAATCATTACGCTGCCGCCCGGAAGGACGGCTTCAACGTCACATTAGCGTAACACCTGCAGTTCTGTCCCGCAGTAATGGCGTGTCACGCATTCGATAACGCATTTTTCCTCATTGAGGCTAACAAGCCGCAACCGTCAACGGCCAATTCCCATGCCCGCATTCATCGCTCTTCGGCGATTACCGCTAATGATTTCACCGCTATTCGGTCGAATCGATCATGGTCTGCCTCGCTGCGCAGACGCTTCGTCGCGAATGCCGTCCGGATCGTCTTCAACGCCTCCTCCGACCCTGGCACCGCAGCCGATCGCGGGCCGGAACCTCGTGCTGGGTGTCCGCGAGCCGCGGGTGCCGCGCCGGGCCCGTGTTCTCGGACCGAGGCCCGTGTTCTCAGACCGAGGCGTGGGAGAGGTTGAAGAACACCGAGGCGATGATCTGGACGCCGATGAGCAGGACGATGAACCCGAGGTCGAGCGAGATCTGGCCCAGACGCAGGGGCGGGATCACCTTCCGCAGCATCTTCAGCGGCGGATCGGTGAGCGTGTACACGACCTCGGCGAGCACGAGGAGGAAACCGGTCGGCTTCCACTCGCGTGAGAACACCTGCACCAGGTCGAGGATGACGCGGGCCAGGAGCACGTAGACATAGAGGCTCAGCGCCGTACCGAGGATATAGAAGATGGTGGCCACGTGGGTCCCTCGCGCCTTTCGTTGCTGCTTGAGTGCCGAAACCCCAGCCTAACGGCTCGAGCTGAAGAGGAGTTGAGAAGAGCCCGGAACCCGTTCAGCTCTGGTTGAAGAAACTCGCCTGCGTGTCCGAATCGGCCTCGGTCTCCCCGGCGACCTCGATGTTCTCGGGAGTCAGCAGGAACACCTTGTTCGTCACGCGTTCGATCGATCCGTGCAGGCCGAAGATCAGCCCGGCGGAGAAGTCGACGAGGCGCTTGGAGTTGTTCTCGTCCATCTCCGAGAGGTTCATGATCACCGGGGTGCCCTCGCGGAAGGCCGATCCGATGACCATGGCATCGTTGTAGCTGCGGGGGTGGATGGTTCTGATGCGGTTCATTGAGGTTCCTGGGGCCGGGGTGTCTACGGGCCGAATCGGTGACGGATGGATCGGTGTCACCGGTGCCGGTGACTCATCCGCTGCCGCTTCCGGCTCGTCGTGCTCATCGACCTCGTCATAGGTCTCAACGACCTCGCGGTCACGGTAGGCGGGTTCGCGACGGTCGGTGTCGTGGCGATCGACGGTCTCGTCCTCTTCTTCGACGAAACCCAGGTATTCCAGCGTCTTCTTGATTGCTGACATGTCTTAGCTCCTCGGCCTTCGGCACTTGCTCACCTGTCGCCCAAACTATCGCACGCGGACCGTGGGGCGGGTGAGTCCTATGGGTGTGTCGTGGTCTTTTCTTCCTGCAGCCAGATGATGCCTGCGAACCGGCCCGTCGTGGACTGCCTGCGGTAGGAGAACAGGTCCTCGGATTCCTTCGTGCAGGTGCGTGAGAACTGATCGATGATCACTGACTCACGACTGAGCTGTTCGGCCACGGCCCCGGCGACGTCGAGTGCCGGTGTTCCCGAGACCGACACCGAGGCGGCCGTGGGCTCGATCGCGGCGACCTCGGCGCGCAATTCGGCTGAGACTTCGTAGCAGCGGGGGCAGACCGAGGGTCCGATCACCGCGTGGATCCGATCGGCCCCGGCCTCGCGCATGGCCGCCAGCGTGGTGGGCACCACGCCCGCGGCCATTCCCTGCCGACCGGCGTGGACGGCGGCGATGAGCCCGACCTCCGGATCGGCGAGCATGACGGGAGTGCAGTCGGCGACCATGATCGCCAGGCCGATGCCCGTGAGGTTCGTGATCTGGGCATCGGCTTCGACCGGTCCCGAGCGCAGTTCGGCCTCGTCGCTGATGGTCCGCACCGAGGTGCCGTGGACCTGGGCGACGAAGGCCAGCCGTTCCCCGCTCAGGCCCAGGACCTGAGCGAGTGCGGCACGGTTGGCGGCGACGAGTTCGTCATCGTCTCCGACGTGACGGGCGAGGTTGAACGAGGCGAAGTCCCCGCTCGAGTACCCACCGTGCCGGTCCGTGAAGGCCACGTGCGCGGTGCGGCTGCCCGGGATGACGAACCTCGAGCGCAGCATATTACTTGAGGAAGTCGGGGATATCGAGATCGCTGTCGGCATTCGAGGCGCTGCGTTCGCTCGGCAGGGTCGCCGGGATCTGATGCTCCTCGTTCCGCCGCGGTGACGCGCTCTCGCTCGTCTCCGACTCCTCGGACTCGGTCTCGATCGCTGCGGAGTCGGTCTCGGTCTCGGACTCGGTGCTCGCAGTCGCCGAGACGGCGGCCGGGATTGGTTCGACACCGGCGGTCTCCGCGTTCGGCGCGCTGTTGTCGAAGCCTGCGGCTATGACCGTGACACGGCATTCGTCGCCGATGTTGTCGTCGATGACGGCACCGAAGATGATGTTCGCCTCGGGGTGGGCGGCCTCCTGGACCAGTCGCGCCGCCTCGTTGACCTCGAACAGTCCGAGGTCGCCGCCGCCGGTGATGCAGAAGAGCACCCCGTGGGCGCCGTCGATGCTGGCTTCCAGCAGCGGTGAGGCGATGGCGGATTCGGCGGCCTGGACGGCTCGGTCATCGCCGGTGGCGGCGCCGATGCCCATGAGCGCGGTGCCCGCGTCCTGCATCACCGACTTGACGTCGGCGAAGTCGAGGTTGATCAGGCCCGGGACCGAGATGAGGTCGGTGATGCCCTGCACACCGGAGCGCAGCACCTCGTCGGCCGAGCGGAAGGCCTCGACGACGGACACGCTGCGGTCGGAGATCGAGAGCAGACGGTCGTTCGGGATGACGATGAGGGTGTCGACCTCTTCGCGCAGAGCGGCGATGCCGGCTTCGGCCTGCGCGGAACGACGCCGTCCCTCGAAGGTGAACGGGCGGGTGACGACACCGATGGTCAGCGAGCCCAGCGAGCGGGCGACACGGGCCACCACGGGAGCGGCACCGGTTCCGGTTCCGCCGCCCTCACCGGCGGTGACGAAGACCATATCGGCGCCCTCGAGGGCGTCGCGGATGGCGTCTTCGGAGGATTCGGCGGCCTTGCGGCCGATCTCCGGGTCCGCTCCGGCTCCGAGCCCTCGGGTCTGGTCACGACCGATCTCGAGCTTGACATCGGCATCGGAGAGGACGAGTGCCTGGGCATCGGTGTTGATTGCGATGAACTCCACGCCGCGCAGGCCGACGTCGATCATCCTCTGTACAGCGTTGACACCGCCGCCGCCGGTCCCGGCAACTTTGATATCCGCTCCGGATTGTGGGAATTCAGCCAAGTCGGTTCCTCGTCTCAAGCGCTTCAGCCACGCAAGGTCTGCGTGCGCATTCGGTCTGTGTTCTGTGCCTTGAGGCTATTGGGCCAGGCAACAGCACTGCAACCATTCTCCCCGGAGTGTCGGACTTCGGCCAAACACGCCACGCGGTGTGTCGGGCCCAAACGCGGGCAATCGGGCCGCAGGCGGCATCCGGCTCAGTCCGTCACCGGCACCGAGGGCACGGATACGTCGATCTCCGTGCGTCCGGCGGAGGCGAGTTGGACGGCGGTGCGGACTTTGAGACTCGGGTTGGACGAATCGCCGAAGACGACCGTCGCCTGGTGGTCGCCGGTGTCCAGACGTCCCTGCAGACTGTTCTTGTCCTCGGCCTCGATCGTCGACAGCTGTTCGCGCAGCTCCGGACGCAGACTGCCCATGAACCGGACGACCGCGGCCACGGTGGCACGGTCCGGGTCGTCGTCGGAGCCGAGCACGGTCAGGTCCTTCGGGGCCTCGTCCACGACGCCGAGGTCGACGGCCTGACCGTCGTAGAGCCGGTAGCCCGACGCCCCCTCGACCGCGAGCACAGGGGTCCGGTCGGTGATCTCGATCTTCAGCGTCCGCGGGCCCGCGTAGTGGACCGCGGCCTCGGCGGCCTTCGGGAACTGCTCGAGAACGGAGTCCTCGACCTCGCCGGTTCGCACCTGTGGCAGCGGGGTCCCGCCATCGGCGTCGAGGACGAAGTCGCTGACCTTGTCGTGGTCGACGAGCTCCCCACCGCTCACGTTCACCTTCTCCAGCGCGAGCACCGGCGAGAACCAGGCGACAGCGGCGAGCGTGATCACGACGGCGACGATGCCGAGGCCGATGAGTCGGGGACGCCACAGCTGCCACCGGCGGGCCCGGATGACTCCGGTGAGATCGGCGGTGGAGTCGTCGCCGGTGCGGGGCGGAGGAAGCGGCGCCATGCGTCTCAGCTCTCCAGCGCACTCAGCAGCTCGGGCCCGAGGATCGTCACATCCCCGGCGCCGAGAGTGAGCACGAGGTCACCGGGTCGCACGCGTGCGGCGACGAACGGGACCGCCTCGGCGAAGGACTCTTCGAAGGTGACGTGATCGTGCGGGACGCGATCGGCGATCAGCGCCCCGGTGACTCCGGGCACGGGGTCCTCGCGGGCGGGGAAGACGTCGAGGACGACGACCTCATCGGCCAGCCCCAGGGCCTGGCCGAACTCCTCCCGGAACTCCATGGTCCGCGAGTACAGATGGGGCTGGAAGATCGCCCATACGCGGCCGCCGTCGGTGACGACTCCGCGGGCGGCGGCCAGCACGGCGCGCAGCTCGGTGGGGTGGTGGGCGTAGTCGTCGATGACGCGCACACCGCCGGCGATGCCGCGTTCCTCGAAGCGACGGCGGGTGCCCCCGTATCCGGCCAGCCCGGCGGCGGCGCGTTCGACATCGGCGCCGAGGCTGTGGGCCACAGCGATCGCGGCGGTGGCGTTGAGTGCGTTGTGCAGTCCCGGCTGCCGCAGTTCGACCGGCAGCGGCTCTGCGCGGCCGGGCAGGTCGAGGACGAAGCGCGAACCGACCCCGGAGTCGAGATCGCGCAGGACGATGTCGGCCTCGGGGCCCGTGCCGTAGAGGAGGACCTCGGCGCCCTGCGCACGCGCCTGTGCCGCCACGTCATGGGAACCGGGATCGTCGGCGCAGGCGATGATCGTGCCGGACCGCGACTGGATGCCGTTGCAGAATTCGATGAACGCCTCACGCACCTTCTCCGGTGTCCCGTAGTGGTCGAGGTGGTCGGCTTCGACGTTCGTGAGGATTCCGATGACGGGCTCGTAGAGGAGGAAGGAGCCGTCGGATTCGTCGGCCTCGGCGACGAAGACGTCACCGGTGCCCGAATGCGCGTTCGTGCCCGTCGTCGACAGCACTCCCCCGATGACGAAGGACGGGTCGACGCCGCTGGCCTGCAGGGCCACGGTGGCCATCGAGGTGGTCGTGGTCTTGCCGTGCGTGCCGGCCACTGCCACCGCCCGCCGGTCGGCCATGAGCGAGGCCAGGGCCCCGGAGCGGTGGAGGATGCGCAGCCCGCGGCGCTGCGCCTCGACGAGTTCGGGATTGTCCCGGCGGATGGCCGAGGAGATCACGAGGGTGTCGGCCTCGCCGAGGTTGTCGGCCGAATGTCCGATCGTCACCGTCGCGCCCAGGGTCCGCAGCACCTCGACGACGGAGGACTCCTTCGCATCCGATCCGGAGACCGTGACCCCGTTCATGACCATGATCCGGGCGATTCCGGACATCCCCGAGCCGCCGATGCCGATGAAGTGGACGGCGCCGAGTTCGCTTACCGGGACGATGTTCGCAGTGGTCATGTTCAGCCTTCCAGCGCTCGGGTGACGATGGCGGCCATTCGCTCCGCGGCATCGGTGGGATAGTTCAGGGACAGGGCGGCGCGGCTCATCTGCTCCAGTCGGGCCCGGTCATTCATCAGCGGCAGGATCGTCTCCTCGACGGTGGCGCGGCTGAAGTCGGCGTTGTCGACCATCAGCGAGGCGCCGGCCCGGACGCTGCCGGCCGCGTTGAGCCGCTGCTCTCCGTTGCCGATCGCCAGGGGCACGTAGAGTGCCGGCACACCGGCCACGCTGGCTTCGGAGACGGTGGCGGCACCGGAGCGGGCGACGAGGAGGTCGGCGACGGCATAGGCCCGGTGCATGCCGTTGACGTAGTCGACGACGTGGTAGTCCGGCAGCGCCTCGGTGGCCGCGCGGAGCTCATCGCCCTTGCCGGCACCGGTGATGTGCAGGACCTGGACTTCCGCGTCCTGGAAACCGGCGGCGGCGTCGAGGAAGGCTTCGTTGATCCTCTGGGCCCCGGAGGATCCGCCGGTGACGACGAGCACGGGTCGGTCATCGCGGAGTCCGAGCTCGGCCCGGAAGCCCGCCCTGGCGGATTCGTCGCTGCGGTCGAGGCCGGTGATCTCACTGGGCATGGGCATGCCGACGAGGGTGGAGCCGGGAAGCTCGGTATCGGGGAAGGTGATGCCGACCCGGCCGTTGCTGGTCAGCTTCGCGCCGAGGCGGTTGGCCATCCCGGGTTTCGCATTGGCTTCGTGGACGATGAGCGGGATCTTCGCCAGCCGCGCGGCGAGGAAGGCCGGCGGGCAGACATAGCCGCCGACGCCGACGACGGCCGAGATGCTCCGGGAGGAGATGATCCGCTTGACCTCGGAGATGTTGGACCAGAAGCGTCCGGGGAATCTCAGCAGGGCGGGGCTGAGCGACCGGGGCATGGGGACCTTGTCGATGGTGAGCAGTTCGAATCCCGCGGCCGGCACGATGTCGGCCTCGAGCCCGTCGGGGGTGCCCAGAGCCACGACGTCCCAGTCGGGGTGGACCCGTCGCAGTTCGCGGCCGATCGCCAGCATCGGCGAGATATGGCCGGTGGTGCCTCCACCGGCCAGGAGGATACTCGTCATCTCATTTCCTTCTCTTGCGGGCAAACACGGCGAACGAGGATCGCAGGCGACCCTTGTGGACGGCGATGGCCGCCTCGGCGCCCGGTTCGCTGCGGGCGAATGACAGCAGCACACCGACCGCCAGCAGGGAGGCGATGATCGATGAGCCGCCGTAGGAGACGAAGGGCAGGGGCAGGCCGATGACGGGCAGCAGCCCGGTGACGACGCCGATGTTGATGGCGGCCTGCCCGATCAGCAGGGCGAAGTAGCCGGCGGTGGTGACCTGGACCATGAGGTTCTCGGAGCGCATGACCACCCGGACCATACCGTAGCCCAGGACGGCGAAGACGAAGACGACGACGAGGCTGCCGATCAGGCCGAGCTCTTCGCCGATGATCGCGAAGATGAAGTCGTTGTGGGCCTCGGGCAGCCAGGACCACTTCTCCCGGCTGGCGCCGAGTCCGACCCCGAGCCAGCCGCCGGAGGCCAGGGAGAACAGTCCGTGGTTGGACTGCCAGGCCTGTCCCATGGTGTCGGCCGCGGTCTGGTCGGCATGGCCGGTGAGCATGGCCTGGATGCGTTTGAGGCGGTTCTCGGAGCTGAGGACGAAGAAGACGACGGCCGCGGTCAGGACGCCGCCCAGCAGCAGGAAGTACTTCATCGGGAAGCCGCCGATGAACAGGCACACCACGGCCATGGCCATGAGGACGAGGCCGGTGCCGAGGTCGTTGCCGCCGACGACGAGGCCGACGGCGATGAGCACACCGGGCACGACGGGGATCATGGCGTGGCCGAAGGTCGTCATCCTGCCGTATTTCTGGGCGAGGATGAGACCGAGCCACAGGGCCAGTGCGACCTTGAGGAATTCGGAGGGCTGGACCTGCAAGCCGCCGAAGCCGATCCAGTTCGCATTGCCCTTGGCTTCCTTGCCGAAGCCGGGCACGAAGACCGCCGCCTGCATGACCACACTGCCGAGCATCGCCCACCAGGCGAGTCCGCGCCAGACGCGCAGCGGCATGAGGCTGGCCACGATCATGAGTGCGATGCCGATCCCGGCGAAGAGCGCCTGTTTGTTGAAGTAGGCGAAGGACGAGCCCTCTCCTCCGTCGTAGGAGGTGATCGAGGACGCCGAGAGCACCATCACCAGGCCGAGGCCGGTCAGTGCCAGCACGGAGACGAGGATGAGGTAGTAGGTCGTCAGCGGGTATGCGGACACGCGGGCGAAGTCTTCGCGCAGGTGCGCCCAGGCGTGCCTGAGCACCGAGGTGCTCTTCGCGGTGCCCGTCGCCGTCGCGGTGCTCTTGGCACCGGTGCTGCTCTTGGTTCCGGCAGTGCTCTTGGTCGGCGGCTTTCTGCCTGCGGACTTCTTGGCCGGCGGTTTCCTGCCCGGGGTGGTCTTCGTCGCCGCGGACTTCTCGGCCGCCGGTCTCTTCGCGGTGGAGGTGCCCCGCGCGGTCGGATTCTCGACCCTCGGCTTCTTCGTCGCGGCAGACTTCGACGATGTTGCGGTGACCGTGGCCGCGGAGGTGGCAGCGGATGTCCTCGCTGTCTTCTTCCGGCGGCGTGCATCCGCCTTCGCGGTGGTCTGCCGTCCCATCTCAGCGCCCCAGGTGGGTGTGCACGGCCTCGGTGAACAGCTCTCCGCGCGTGTTGTAGTTCAGGAACTGGTCCATACTCGCCGCCGCCGGAGCCAGCAGCACGGTGTCCCCGGCTTCGGCCAGATCCGCCGCCGCTGCGACGGCGGCCGCGGCCACGGCCTCGCCGCGGCGCTTGGGCACTCCGGAGTCGATGCCCAGAGCCGGTTCGATCCGGACGACCTCGAAATCGGTGCCGGCGGAGGCGATGGCCTGGCGGAAGGCCGAATCATCGGCTCCGATGAGCACGAGCGCTCTGATCCGGTCCCCGTGGTCGGTCAGCAGGGAGGTGAAGTCGGCGCCCTTGGGCAGTCCGCCGGCGATCCACACGATCTTGTCGAAGCTGGCCAGGGAGGCGTTCGCGGCGTGCGTGTTCGTCGCCTTCGAGTCATCGACCCAGCGGACGCCATCGGACTCGGCCACGGTGACCATGCGGTGGGCGCCGAGGGAATGATTGCGCAGCCCGGCCGAGATCGCCTGCCCCGGCACGTCGATGGCGCGGGCCAGGCAGGCGGCGGCCAGGGCGTTGGCCACCTGGTGGGCGGCGGGTCGGCTGCCGTCGACGCCGGTGGCGATCGCGACGTCCCTGACGGCTGCGAGTTCGGCCGCCGAGGAGTACCGCTGCGGGATGAACGCACGGTCGACGAGCAGGTCCTCGACCACACCGAGCTCGCCGGGACGGGGCACGCCGGTGGTGAAGCCGATCGCCTTCGCCCCCTCGATGACATCGGCGTCCTCGACCATGTGCAGGGTCACATCGTCGGCGCAGTTGTAGACGCAGGCGAGCTTGGCATTGTGATAGATCTTCGCCTTATCGGCCGCATAGGCCTCGGCGCTGCCGTGCCAATCGAGGTGGTCGGGGGCGATGTTGAGCACGGCCGCGGCATCGGCGCTCATCGACTCCTGCCAGTGCAGCTGGAAGCTCGAGAGTTCGATCGCGAGCACCTCGAGTCCCGGCTCGAGCACGGCCTCGAGCAGCGGCGTGCCGATGTTGCCGCAGGCCTTGGCCCTGAGCCCGGCGGCCAGCAGCATCGATTCGAGCATCGTCGTGGTCGTCGTCTTGCCGTTGGTGCCGGTGATCGCCAGCCATTTCGCGTCGTTGGCGCCCCGGATCCGCCAGGCCAGTTCGACCTCGCCGATGACGGGGATGCCGGCCGCGGCGGCCGCGGCGAGCACGGGCTGATCCGGCCGCCAGCCGGGTGAGGTCACGACGAGGTCGATGCGTCCTTCGGGCAGGGTCTCGACGTGCTGGGCACCGCGGCGGATGTCGACGTCGAAGACCTCGAGGATCTGGACCTTCTCGCTGACATCGGAGGTGTCGTCGCCGTCGATGACGATGACATCGGCTCCGCGTTCGCCGAGGTGGACGGCCGCGGGGAATCCCGTCACGCCGAGGCCGGTGACGAGGATGCGCAGCCCGGCCAGGGAGGAACTCGGCCCGCTCAGCGCCTCCGGGATCGCCGCGGCAGGAGTCCCGGCGTCGGGGCTCGCGGCAGGCGAGCCGTCGGCAGGTGAGGTTCCGGCAGCCGAGCCGTCAGCAGGCGAGGTCGCGGCAGGTGCGGTGTCGGGACGGTTCTCAGCCAACTCGCGACACCCATTCGGCGTAGAAGAGGCAGATGCCGGCGATGACGAAGAGTGCGGCGATGATCCAGAATCTGACCACGATCGTCACTTCGGCCCAGCCCTTGAGTTCGAAGTGGTGCTGCAGCGGCGCCATCCTGAACACCCGTTTGCCGGTGGTCTTGAACGACACGACCTGGATGATCACGGACAGGGTGATGATGACGAAGAGTCCGCCGAGGACGATGAGCAGCAGTTCGGTCCGCGACATGATCGCCAGTCCGGCGAAGGCACCGCCGAGGGCCAGCGAGCCCGTGTCGCCCATGAAGATCTTCGCCGGTGAGGTGTTGAACCACAGGAACCCGAAGCAGGCCGCGGCCATGGCTCCGGCGACCATCGCGAGGTCGCGGGGGTCGCGCATGTAATAGCAGGCGTTCGTGGCCTCGGACATGAGGTTGCAGTTCTGGGTCGACTGCCAGGTGCCGATGACGACGTAGGCGGCGAAGACGACGACCGAGGCACCGGCGGCGAGTCCGTCGAGGCCGTCGGTGAGGTTGACCGCGTTCGAGACCGCCGTGACGATGAGGTTGGCCCAGATGACGAACAGGATGAGCCCGAGCACGGCCGAACCGAACGCGAGGTCGAGGTTCGTGTCGCGGATGAATGAGATCTTCGTCGACGCCGGGGTCTCGCCGAAGGAGTTCGGGAACTGCAGGGCGAGCACGGCGAAGGAGATGCCGACGAAGGCCTGACCGATGAGCTTGGGCACCGGCCGCAGGCCGAGAGATCGCTGCTTCCTGATCTTGATGAAGTCATCGAGGAATCCGACGACGCCGAGGCCGCCGGCCAGCCACAGCACGAGCAGACCCGAGGCCGTCGGCACGGAACCGGTGAACAGGTGTCCGAGCAGGTAGGCGAGGATGGCGGCGCCGATGATGACGACTCCGCCCATGGTCGGGGTGCCGCGCTTGGTCGCATGCGAGGTCGGACCGTCGTCACGGACGAACTGGCCGTATCCCTGCTTGACGAGCACCCGGATGAACAGCGGGGTGCCCACCAGCGCGAGGATGAGCGCCAGACAGGCTGCGAGCAGTACGGCTATCATTGTGCCCCCGATACGCCGGCGATTTCGTCTCCGAGGTAGCGCAGACCTGCGTCTCGGGAGGATTTGAACAGGACGATGTCTCCGGCGGCGAGTTCGGCGTTCAGCAGATCCTTCGCCTCGGCGGCGGTGGCGACCCAGGTCGCCTCGTTGCCCCAGGAGCCCTCGAGGTTCGCGGCGTTGAAGATCGGTTTCGCCCCCTCGCCGACGACGATCGTGCGGGTGATGTTGAGCCGGACGACGAGTTCGCCGATGTCCGAATGCGCGGACACGGACTCCTCACCGAGTTCGAGCATCTCTCCGAGCACGGCGAAGGTCCGGCGCGGACGGTTCTCCTCGTCCCCGCGGCCCATCGAGGCCAGGGTCTTCAGGGAGGCCCGCATGGATTCGGGGTTCGCGTTGTAGGCGTCGTTGAGCACGGTCACGCCCGAGGGCGAGTCGATGAGCTCCATCCGCCACCGGCTCGCGGCCGAGGAGGTCGACAGGGTGGTCACGATCGGTTTCGTCCCGACCCCGCAGGCGTGGGCGATGGCGGCCGCGGCCAGGGCGTTGCCGACGTGGTGCTCGCCGATCAGAGCCAGACGCACGTCCTGCGGCTCCTCACCGGGCAGGTTCAGGGTGAAGGTCGGATGTCCGGAGGAGTCCGTGCTCACCCCGGTGCCGCGGACGACGGCATCGGACTGACCGACCCATTCGGGCAGGGATTCGCGCTGGGAGAACCACAGGGTCTCGACCTCGGGGGCGAGGACTTCGCGCATTCCGGCCACACGGGAGTCATCGGCGTTGAGCACCGCGGTCGAGCCGGCCGTCAGGGATTCGACGAGTTCGGCCTTGGCCCGGGCGGTGTTCTCGATCGAGCCGAACACACCGGAGTGGGCGGTTCCCACGGCGAGTTCGACGGCGATGTCGGGCCGCAGCAGGCTCGTCAGATAGGCGAGGTTGCCGATCGAGCGGGCCCCCATCTCGAGGACGAGGAAGCGGGTGGACTCCACGGCCCGCAGAGCCGTCAGCGGCACGCCGACCTCGTTGTTGTAGGAGTTCGGCGGCCACACCGTCTCGTCCACTCCGGCGAGCAGATCCGCGGCGAGGTCCTTGACCGTGGTCTTGCCCACGGAGCCGGTGATGGCGATGACGGTGAGTTCGCCTTCGGTGCGCAGACCTTCGACGCTGTGCTTGGCCAGCTGGCCCAGCGCCTCGGTGGCATCGGCCACGACGACGGTCGGCAGGGCCGCGTCATCGACGGTCGGCACGGATTCGCCGATGATCAGGGCCGCACCCGCCTCGACGGCGGCCGCGGCGAACTCGATTCCGTCGAGGCTCTCACCTCGGCGGGCAACGTAGATGTCGCCGGGTCCGACTTCTCTCGAATCGGTCACCACACCGGCGGTCAGGGGGGTCTCGGGGTCGATGCCGTACAACTCACCATTGACGGCGGTTGCGATCTCGGCTGCAGTCAGTCGCTTCATATCAACTGTGAACTTTACCTGGTTGTGCGCCGCCCAGCCGCATGGACAGCGCTGAGCGTGTCCTGGCCCGGTCGTCGAATTCGGTCACCGTCGTGCCCACGGTCTGTCCTGTCTCGTGCCCCTTTCCCGCGATCAGCACGGTGGAAGAGGCCTCTGCCTCCGCGATCGCCTCGTCGATGGCCCGGCCCCGGTCGGGCACCTCAATGATCTTTTTCACACGTGCGCGCCCGCCGGCCACCTCGGAGTCGATGCCCTCCCTGATGGCGGCGCGGATCGCGGCCGGGTCCTCGGTACGGGGATTGTCGTCGGTGAGAACGATCACATCGGCTTCCCGCGCCGCGGCCCGACCCATGTCGAAGCGCTTGCCGCGGTCGCGGTCGCCGCCGGCGCCGAAGACGATGATGAGCTCATCGGAATCGGCGTGCAGCGTCGACAGGGCCTTGGCGATGGCATCGGGAGTGTGCGAATAGTCGACGATGGCCCGCGGCAGGGTCTCGGGGTGGGTCTGCTCGAGCGCACGCGGGCCCGAGACGTCGATGATCTCCATCCGGCCGGGCACGGTGGCCACGAAGGTCGAGCCGATGGCGTCGATCTCGGCCGGGCTGATCCCGGATTCGATGAGCATGGCCGCGGCCAGGGCCGTATTCGTGACGTTGAAGTCGCCCGGCAGGGGCGACCGCAGCCCGATGGCGGTCGTGTCCGGTCCCGGCTGACCGAGGTGGAGGACGAAGTCCGACCGTCCCGGGGTGTGTTCGATGCGCCACTGGCTGCGTGCATCGCGGCCGAGGGTGCGCACCGGCACCTGTGCGGCCGCGACCATCCGCTCGCCCCAGTCGTCCTCGACGACGATGACCGCCCGGTCGGAGAAGCTGCGGGTGAACAGCTGCGCCTTGGCCTGAAAGTACTCCTCCATCGTGTTGTGGAAGTCGAGGTGGTCCTGGGACAGGTTGGTGAATCCGGCGACCGAGAAATGGGCCCCGTCGACGCGGTGCTGGCTCAGCGCATGCGAGGAGACCTCCATCGAGCAGGTGTCGACCTCGGCGGCGCGCATCTTCTCAAACAGCGCGTGCAGTTCGGGCGCCTCGGGCGTGGTCCTCACGCTCGGGACGGTGTCACCGGCGATGAGGATGGCCACGGTGCCGATGACGGCGGTGCGGTGGCCCAGGGCCGCGAGCATCCCATCGGCGAGGTAGGTCGTCGTGGTCTTGCCGTTCGTGCCGGTGACGCCGATGAGCTCCGGCACCGAGGTGGTGCCGTAGACGGCCGCGGAGACGAATCCGAGCACCGCCCGCGGGGCGTCGACGATGAGCGCGGCCACGGTCTCCAGCCGGGCGCGGTCGTCCTCGCTGCCGGACAGGGCCTCGGTGATCAGCTCCCAGCCGGCGGCGTCGGTCAGGATCGCGTCGACACCGGAGCGGATGAGCTCGGGAGCGAATTTCGCACCGTGGACGTTCGACCCCGGCAGGGCGGCGTAGAGCTGTCCGGGTGAGACCGCGCGTGAGTCGTGGGAGACCCCCGTGACCGTGGTCTCAGGATCGCCGTGGAGGGTGCCGGGAGCGATCGGCAGCAGCTGTGAAAGTCGCATCATTTCCATTCTCGAGCAGGCAGGTCGGGCTTCTCGGTCGACGGAGGGATCTTCAGATGCCGCATTGCGAAGCCTGCGACATCGGAGAAGACGGGAGCTGCGGCCTGTCCACCGTAATAGCCGTCTCTGGGCCTCTGCAAAGTCACGGAGATCGCCAATTGCGGGTCCTCGGCCGGCAGCACGCCCACGAATGAAGCAGTGTAGCCGTCGTAGCCTCCGCCCTCGGCGGCGGGGGCCTGTGCCGTGCCGGTCTTGCCCGCCACCCGGTAGCCGGAGACCTGGGCGGACTTGCCGGTGCCTTCGGCCACGACGCCTTCGAGCATCCGCAGGGTCTGATCGGCGGCCTTCTCGCTGACGACCCGCTGATTCTCACCCGCGGGCACCGGGACCGTCGAACCGTTCGGGGAGATCATGCCGTCGACCAGCTGCGAGGGCACGTGGACTCCCCCATTGGCGATGGTGGCGATGACGTCGGTGGTCTGCAGCGCGTTCGCGGCCACACCCTGACCGAACATCACGGTGTACTTCGTGCGGCCGTCCCAGTCCTTGTACGGGTGGAGGATGCCCCCGGTCTCGGCGGGGAAGCCGATGCCCGAGGTGGAGCCGAAGCCGAACTTCTTCATGTATTCGTACCGCTCGGCCTCGCTGAGCTTCTGACCGGCGAGGATGGTGCCGGTGTTCGAGGACTGGGCGAGGATGCCGGCGAAAGTGAGCTTCTCGTCAGGGTGTTCGTGGGAGTCGCGGAACTCCTCGCCGTTGGGCGCCTCCCACTCGTCGGGCACGGTGAATTCCTGTTCGGGGCTGACGAGTCCCTGATCGAGCAGGGCCGCGGCGGTGACCATCTTCGCCGTCGAGCCGGGTTCGAACATATCGGTGAAGATGCGCGAGCCGCGGTCGTCGCCGTCGACCTTGCCCGGAGAGTTCGGGTCGACGGTGGGGGCATCGGCGGCGGTGATGATCCTGCCGGTCTTGACCTCCTTGATCACGATGGAGGCGGATTCGGCCTTGTGCGCCTTCCGCTGCTCCTCGATGGCCTGCTGGGCGTAGTACTGCAGGTCCGGGTCGATCGTCGTCTGCAGTCCCTGACCGTCGACGGCGTCCTTGATGTTGTTGTCCCCGAGCGGGATGATCTCGCCGCGGGCACCGCGCTCGTACTGCTGCTGGCCGTCGGTGCCCGACAGCTGCTCGTCATAGGCCATCTCGAGTCCGGCCTGGGCGGTGCCGTCGGAGCTGAGGAAGCCGACGAGGTTGCCGGCGATCCCCCCGGCCGGGTAGGACCGCACCGCGTACTCCTCTGCGGAGATGCCGAGGATGTCGAGCTTCTTCACCGCCTGCCAGGTCTCGGAGGTCAGCCCCTTGGCCACAGGGTTCCAGCGCTTGTCGCCGACGAGCTTCGGGTAGATCAGGCCCGGATCGGTGTTGAGCGGTTCGGCCAGGGCCTCGGCCGCTCCCCAGGCGCCGACGAGTTTGCCGTCGACCTTGTATTGGGCGACGTTCTGCTGGTCGACGACGAGCTGATAGCGCGAGACGCTGTCGGCGAGCACGGTGCCGTCGGAGGCCATGATCTGCCCCCGGTCGGCCGGCAGGGTGCGGGTGACGAGACGGTTGGACAGGGCCTTCTCTGCGAGCTTCATCGAGTCCATGCCCTGGATCGACACGAGGCGGACGGAGGTGA
>DWZN01000173.1 GCA_019117545.1 Candidatus Brevibacterium intestinavium | reverse complement strand
GAAGGCCCCGAAGACGACCCGGGCGATGCGGGCGCCGACGGCCGCTCCCGCGCACATCGCGCAGGGCTCGAGGGTGACCACGAGCGTGCAGTCGTCCAGGCGCCACCTGCCCGTGGCCTTCGCGGCGGCCGCGATCGCCATGAGCTCGGCATGGCCGAGCGGATCGCCGTCGACCTCTCGCCGGTTGTGACCGCGGCCGATCACGTCTGCGTTGCCGTCGATGACCACGGCGCCGACGGGAACGTCGTCATGGGCCGCAGCTAGGGCCGCCTCGGCGAGGGCGAGCCCCATCCATTCCGCGTCCCTCGCCCCCTTCGCGTCAGGACCGGGGATCAGCGGGCGGCCTCGAGCTGGTCGGCGAAGCCCACGGCCTCGCCGACGTGGGCGACGACGCGGGCCGGGTCGGACCGGTGCGCCTCGACCTGGTCGATGAGCACCGCGGCGGCCACTCCCCGGTCGGCGTAGATGTCGGCGTCTCCGCCCCATTCGGCGTCGGGGTCGAACTCGAGCATCTCGACCTCGTCGTCATCGGACTCATCATCGGTCTCGTCCTCGTCGATGCCGAAGTCCTCCTCGGGCTCTGCTTCGTAGGCATCGGGGCGGGAGTCGAGGAAGTCGGAGAAGATCGGGGCGAACGGGCTGGCCTCGACCGCGGCGAGATCGGAGAGGAAGACCTTGATCTCGTTGTTCTCGCACAGGCGCACGAGGCCGAACCATTCGTCCTCGTGTTCGATGACGGCGACCGCTTCGCCGTCGTCTCCCGAGGCGGCGCGCATCATATCGGCCAGATCGTCGAGGTCGTTCGCATCGCCGACATCGACGTCGAGGGCTCGGAAGCCGTCGCCGGAATCGGCCAGGATCTCAGTGAAATACGACATGCTTCCATTGTGGACGCTCCCACCGGCGTTGACCACTGCCGCATGCCCGGTTCTCCCGTAACATTTCGGGTATGCATCTTCACGCAGCAGATCACCCGCTCATCGCCCACAAACTCACCGTCCTGCGCGATCGAGACACGGACTCCGCCCGCTTCCGGCAGCTCACCGAAGAGCTCGTGATGCTGCTGGCCTACGAGGCCACGCGCTCACTGGCCGTCGAGGACAAGCAGATCTCGACGCCGGTCTCGGACTTCACCGGCACCCGCATCGCCGAACCGCGGCCCATCGTGGTTCCGATCCTGCGCGCCGGACTGGGCATGCTCGACGGGATGCTGCGCATCCTGCCCACCGCCGAGGT
Source organism: Candidatus Brevibacterium intestinavium (assembly GCA_019117545.1). Taxonomy (GTDB): domain Bacteria; phylum Actinomycetota; class Actinomycetes; order Actinomycetales; family Brevibacteriaceae; genus Brevibacterium; species Brevibacterium intestinavium. Next base: position 5,695 of record DWZN01000173.1, on the reverse strand, counting down.
GGGCTTCCTCGGCATGGTCCGCGACGAGACCACGTTCGAGCCCAGCGCCTATGCCGACCGCCTGCCGGAGGACCTCACCGGTCGACAGATCTTCGTCGTCGACCCGATGCTCGCCACCGGCGGCACCCTGGCCATGGCCATCGACTTCCTGCTCGCCCGCGGCGCCCGCGACGTCACCGCCGTCTGCCTCGTCTCCGCCCCCGAGGGCGTCGAGCGCATCGAACGCGACTACAGCGACGCCGCCGAGGTGAAGATCTACACCGCGGCCCTGGACGAGCGACTCAACGAGAAGGGCTACATCGTCCCCGGACTCGGCGACGCCGGGGACCGGATGTACGGAATCGTCGACTGAGCATCCGGACTCAACCTTTCGTCATATTTCGTCACAGTCGTCTCATTTTCGCCCGCGTCGTTGCAACCGCTTCGTTTTGTGACAAATAATGAAGCCATGACTTCACCGATCCGTTTGATGCGAATGTCCGCAGCAGCCATGTGTATGCGCTGCGTTCGCGGTCGGTGATCACCCTCCCGCTGTCCGGCCTCGAACGAGTACACGCACCCATCAGCAGCGGACTCATTCAGTCACATCGACCCGATGGTCGGAGCAAAGGACAGTCATGCCGAATCCAGAACCCGCCTACGTCCACCCGCGCAGCGCAGTGGCCACCCGACGCGCAGGAGCCAGGTTGAGCGCAGTCGACCCGCAGAACGCCCCGCACACCTTCGGACCTGCCGGTGTCGTTCCCTCCCCGAAGGCCGCCCGCGGCGTCATCGTCTACATCGGACTCGACGAGTCCAAGGCCGCCGCCGACGGCACGAACCTCTCCGCCATCGCCGGTGAGCTGCAGGCCTATGCGAAGGAGCTGGCCAGCCAGGCCGAGACCCAGGCCGTCATCGCCCTGGCCCCGGAGGGCCGGGGCAGCGACATCGACGCCGTCCGCGCCGTGGCCACCGGCTCCCCCGCCGCGACCGGCGCACCGGCGGCCACCCACGGACCCGTGCGGTCGAGGATCCCCAACCGCATCCACCCACCGACCCTGCGGGAGGACTCCGCCCCCGCGCCCGTGTCCCCGCGCGGCTTCGGCGGCCGGGCCGGCGATGTCTACACCGATGCCGCAGGTGAGCGCCTGCGCATCGACATCCCGCGTCGCGAGGTCCGCATCGACGGTGAGCTCGTCGACGTGACGACGAAGGAATTCGACCTGCTCGCCACCCTCGTCACCCACGCCGATGAGACCCTGCCCCGCGAGGAGCTGATCAGCGCCGTCTGGTCCGACGGTGAGGTCCCCGACGAGCGCACCGTGGACGTGCACATCCGCCGCCTGCGCCGCCGCCTCGGCGAATACGCCTCGGTGGTGCGGACGATGAGGGGTTCGGGCTACCGCTACGACACCCACCCGGACGTCACCGTCTGGAGCGCCACCGCCCGGCACTGAGTCCTCCTCGGCCCTGCACTGAGTCCGCCTCGATCCGGCGTCCCCGGGCCTGTGAGCCGCATCGCACCGCCCACCCAGCCCGAAGCCAGACTTCCCGGTTATGATCATTGATCGATGAACCAGGCACTTTCACCAGCGCGCAGAAGGCCCCATCCCGCCAAGGGCATCACCGCATTGATCTTCGGGATCCTCTATGCGGCGTTCCTGCTTCTCCACGATCTGCTGCCGACGAGGATGGGCATCGCCCTCATCGTCGAGTCGCTCCTGCCGTGGACGGGGATCTTCCTCGCCCTCGTGCTGCTCATGACCCTCATCCGATTCTCATGGCTGTCGGTCATCGGCCTTGTCATCTCCGCGCTCGTGTGGACGGGCATGTTCGGGCCCGCGCTGCTGCCCAACCAGTCGTCCGGGGACGCGGATCTGAAGGTGGCCACGCACAATGTGGGCGCTCGGATGCCGCAGCCCACGGCCGCGGCGCAGAACCTCGTCGACCAGGATCCCGACATCGTCACGATCCAGGAGCTCGAGTCCCTGTCGGGCAAGATCATCCACAAGGAGCTCGACTCCGCGTTCACCCATGCCCGGGTCGTCGACACCATCGGAGTCTGGTCGAAATGGCCCATGTCCGAACCCGAGGAGGTCGATCTGGGACTGCAGTGGCCGCGTGCGTTCGCGACCACGATCTCGACCGATCACGGTGATATCCGCTTCTACGCCGTGCACATGCCCTCGGTGCGCCCGGGGCACGAATCGATGCGCAACGCCGCCCTGCGCCGCCTGTCCACGGTGGTCAAGACCGACTCGGCCGATCACGTCATCGTCGCCGGGGACTTCAACACAGCCTCGACCGACGGCAATCTGTCGACGCTGGTCCCCCAGCTCGAGGACTCCCGGGAGCAGGCCCGAGGCGGCTTCGGCTTCACCTGGCCGGCGCGGTTCCCGGTGACCCGGCTCGATCATGTCCTCTACCGCGGCTTCGACGCCTCCTTCGACGAGGTCCTCGAGCGCGGGTCGAGCGACCACCGAGCCGTGCTCGCCGGGCTGGATCTCAAGTAGGCCCTGGGCCGATGCGGGTCTCGGGCTGCCTCAATTGGTGCACTGACCGGTCGGCTGGGCGGTGGAACTGTTGGCCCCCGCCTCGAGCTCGTCGGCGATCTCGGCGCGGGTGAGCGCATAGCCGGTCTCGGAGTCGGTGGCCGAACGGGCGAAGACCATGCCGACGACATCGCCGTTCGAGTCGAGCAGCGGTCCGCCCGAGTTGCCTTCGCGGACGATGCCGCGCACCGAATAGACCTCGCGGACGACCGAGTTCGAATCGTAGATGTCGAGGCCGCGGGCGCTGACGGTCTCCCGCACCCGTGTCGGTGAGATCGTATAGGGGCCGTTGGCGGGGAAGCCGACGACCACGGAGTCGTCACCGGGACCCAGGCCGTCGCCGAAGTCGAGGGCGGGAGCCTCGAGTTCGGGCACCCGGAGAACGGCCACATCGGCCTCGGCGTCGAATTCGACCACCTCGGCGGAATAGGGCCGTCCCCGACCGGCGACCTGGACGGCCAGCTCCGAGGATCCGGCCACGACGTGGGCATTGGTGGCCACGAGTCCGTCGCGGTAGACGAAGCCGGACCCTTCCGAACCGGCGGGGCAGGTGGTGGCCGTGGTCGTGATCTTGACGACCGATTCCTCGACGCCTCGACCGACATCGATCATGGCCTCATCGGGCTCTCCCACGCCGCGGATCTGTTCGGGCTGGCCGGAGAACACCTGGGGGAATCCGGTGGCGTTGAGCCCCTCGGCCAGCCCGCCGAGAGCCGTCTGGGACGAATACGGGATGGTCCGGTCGATGGCTGCGATGACCGTGGAGTCGGCGACCCACCGGTTCGGTTCGACCAGTGGGGTGGTGCGGATGAATCCCGCGGCGAGCCAGACGACGAGGACGTAGACGATGCCGGCGGTGATGGTGCCGCCGATGGCGTCGATGCCCTGCCCCAGATCCGAGTCCATCGAGCGTTTGATCCACGCCCCGATGCCGCTGCCGGCGAAGGCGAAGAGGACGCTGAGGACCAAGGGCATCGAGGCGAGCAGCATGAGCACGCCGGGGTTCTCCATCGCCGCCGTGCCCTCGCTGAGCGATTCGACCAGCGGTGAGAGCAGGCGCCCGACGATCCACCCGGCCACGAAGCCCGCGGCCGTGCCGAGAGCGGTGATGAGTCCCTGGCGGAAACCGGCGAACAGCGTGCCGATGCCGAGGACGATGAGGACGATGTCGACGACGGTCACGGCGGATTCACCGTGCTGGACGCGCGGCGGCGGCCAGCAGCCGGTCGCGGGTGTCCGAGAACCGTTTGAGCTCGGCCCGTTCGATCATGCGCTCCTGGTCGCCGCCGATGCCGGCGAGCACGCGCATGCGGGTGGTCGACAGCTTGCCCGAGAGTCGGATCATGGTCCGCATCTCCTCCTTGCCGCCGGGGAACGAGGCCGCCCAGCGGCGACCGTTCTTCCGTCCCTTCCAGGTCCCGAGCATGTCGACCTCGGCGTGGGTGAGCCAACCGGAGTTCGCATAGTCGCCGAGCATGTTCTGGGTGTGCATCCTCTCGCTGCGACGCAGGACCAGGCCGAGGGCGACCCAGGCTCCGGAGAGGATGAGGCTGAGGACGATGAGACCGATCCGGTTGACGATCTCGGGGAAGGCCCCGAGCAGGGCCATCGTGCCGTTCCAGAAGCTGTGCAGCACCATGCCGAAGACGAGACCGGGCAGCCACATCAGGATCAGCGACCACCACGGCCATTTGCGTGCGGCGAAGCCGATGGTCACGCCGGCGCAGGTCGAGAACGCCGTATGCAGCAGCGGGGCGCACAGGCACCGCAGGATGAAGATCTCGATCAGCCCTTCGAACTGGTTCTCGTTCCAGGCCCCGCCGAGGTAGAGGATGTTCTCCGTGAAGGCGAATCCGGCGCCGATGAGGGCGCCGTAGACGAGGCCGTCGAGGGGGCCTTCGAAGTAGCGGCGAGCCGCGAGGACGATGACGACGAGGAGGACGGTCTTCGTCGACTCCTCGACGACCGGGGCTTGGAAGACCGCGCCGATGATGCTGGGCACCCCGTCGATGCCGACCATGTAGAGCGCGATGTCGCTGAACAGGGAGAAGACGAGGGTGAGGATGACTGCGGCGACGGCGCCCCAGAGCAGGCAGATGCCCAAGAGGATCTTCGGCTGCGGTTTCCACCGATCCAGCCACAGCACATAGGCGATGATGCCGATGAGCGGGACCGCCGACAGCCCGATGAGGGCGAACAGGCGCAGACCGAAGCTCAGTCCGCCCAGCAGCGCCATGAGCAGCAGGCCGCCGAAGAGTGCGACGAGGACGACGATGCCGATGGCGAGCCGGATGATGTTCTCGGTCGAACCGGGCTCGGTCTGCGGTTGGGACTGTCGCACCGCTCCGGTCCACGGGGTCTCGGTGACCATCTGCGGCGGGGCCTGCATCCCGGCGCGCATCCGCATCTCCTGGGTCACGGTCGGAGCGAACCGCGGCTGCGCGTAGACACGGGCGGGCACCGGAGGCTGCCACTGCATGGGCGGCTGCCCCTGCACCGGAGGCTGTCCCTGCAACGGCGGCTGCCCCTGCATAGGTGGGCCACCCGGCGTCGGCGGCCGCCCCTGCTGCTGGGGACGGGGTCGGAACCGCTCATCGCTCTGCTGGGGCGGCACCTGCTGGGGCGGCACCTGTCCGGACTGCGGCATCGCCTGGGCGGGCGGAGGACTCGGGTTGACCGGAGCCTGCACCTGGGGAGGCTGGGGACGCCACGGCCCGGGCCTGTTCGGTCCCTGCGAGCCGGGACCGTTCTGTGCCGACATAGATCGTCCTTCTTCAATCGGGGGAAAGTACCGCTGATTCCAAGTTTACGGTCGAACATCGACGACAGGGGCACGTCGCTGTGTCCGTCCAGGAACACCTCAGCCGACTGACACCTCCCGCGAAGGCCCGATCATCGGCCGACTCGAACGCTTTCGGCTGTGGATTCAAGGCCACGCAGTCACTGCCGCGGCGAGACTCCCGACCACTCAGGCGACCGGATGCGGCCGATTTCCGCACCACTGGCCGTCCCGAACCCGGAGCGCACACCGCAGACTCAAGCGCATTTTCCTGTGGATGCTCGACCTCCTTTCCACAGGCGATCTGCAGACTCTGGCCGCCGAGCAGGGGCTCCATGTCGAATCGAAGCATGACTGCTTTCAGACTCGCTTCGCGGTACACCGC
>DWZN01000022.1 GCA_019117545.1 Candidatus Brevibacterium intestinavium | reverse complement strand
ACCGAGGTGGCAGCGAAATGACCGAGACCAACCCCGGCCCCACCTCGGCGACTGAGAACACCCCCGCCTCGGCGAGCGGATCCCGCGGCGAATGGCCGCTGTACGAGGTCTTCGTCCGCGGCAAGCGCGGTCTCAACCACGTCCACGTCGGGTCGCTGCACGCCGCCGATGACCAGATGGCCGTCCACCACGCCCGTGACGTCTACACCCGACGCAACGAGGGTGTGAGCATCTGGGTCGTCCGCTCCGCCGATGTCACGGCCTCGAGCCCGGACGAGAAGGACCCGATGTTCGCCCCCAGCGGTGACAAGGTCTACCGTCACCCGACCTTCTACGACATCCCCGACGATGTCCCCCACATGTGAGGAGGGCCGCGACATGACCACCGAACGCACCCCCGCGGGCAGCGAACCGACGATCAACGTCGAACACGACGAAGCCGGCACCAACGTCGAGCACGACACGCACGACAACGCGTACTCGGGCCTGCTCGTCAACGATGCGAACTGGGCCTTCGGCACCGACTTCGAAGACCCGCTGGCCGGTGTCGACACCACCGTGCCCGACGGCGTCGACGCGGCCGATCTCGGCGCGTACTGCCTCATGCTCGGCGACGACGCCCTCGTCCTGTCCCAGCGGATCTCCGAGTGGTGCGCCAGCGCCCCGGACCTCGAAGAGGACATCGCGCTGGCGAACATCGCCCTCGACCTGCTCGGCCAGGCCCGGCTGCTGCTCGCCCGCGCCGCGGCCGCCGATCCGAACCTCGTGCCCGAACTGCCCGAAGGCTCACCCGTGCCCGATGAGGACCGTCTCGCGTACTTCCGCGATGATTTCGCCTTCCGCAACGTCCGCCTCGCCGAGGTCCCGAACGGCGACTTCGCCGAGGCGGTCGCGAAGATCCTCATCTTCTCCACCTGGCGTCTGTCGATCTTCGAACGGCTGGCCGACAGCCGCGATTCCGTGCTCTCGGCCATCGCGGCCAAGGGCGTCAAGGAGCTGTCCTACCACCGCGACTTCGCCGGCCGCTGGGTGCTCACCCTGGCCCGTGGCACCGAGGAGTCGCGGACGCGTCTGCTGAGCGCGATCGACGGGCTGTGGCCGCTGTGGTCCGAACTGTTCGAGACCCACCCGGTCGAGACCGCCGTCGCCGAGGCCGGAATCGGCGTCGACCCCGCCGAGGTGGCCGATGAAGCCGGAGTCATCCTCGACCAGGTCTTCGCCGCAGCCGGCATCGACCGGCCCGATAAGGGCGGCCTCGCCGGAGTCGGCGTGCACGGGCAGAAGGGCCGGGACGGACTCCACACCGAAGCCCTGTCGAAGCTGCTCGCCGAGATGCAGGTCGTCGCCCGCGCCCACCCGGAGGGACGGTGGTGACCGTGATGCTCCGGACCCAGGATCCCACCGGCACCGAGGCGATCGACCGTGCCCGTGCCGCCGCCGGTCGCGTGACCGATCCCGAGATGCCGATGCTCACGCTCGTCGACCTCGGCGTGCTCCGCGATGTCTCGATCGAGGATGGTCGCGTCGTCGCCACCATCACCCCCACCTACTCGGGGTGTCCGGCGATGGCGACGATGCGCGATGACCTGCAGCGCGAACTGCTGCACGCCGGGTTCGAAGATGCCGAGGTCCGCGTGTCCCTGACCCCGGCCTGGACGAGTGACTGGATCACCGAGGCCGGGCGGAAGGCGCTCCAGGACGCGGGCATCTCCCCACCCGGACAGGCTCCCCGCCACGAGGGCCCGGTGGCGCTGACCCTCATGCCCACCCGCCGCGCGGTCACCTGCGTGCAGTGCGGTTCGGACAACGTCCGACTGTCCTCCGAATTCGGGCCGACCGCATGCAAGGCCATGTACCAGTGCCTCGACTGCCTCGAACCGTTCGACCATGTGAAGGAGATCTGATGACCGACACGATCGATCGCAGCGCCGAGGCGACTTCCCCGACCGAATCCGCCGAGGCGAGCTCCGCAGCCGGGTCCGCCGCGGCCTCGTCCCGGTCGGCCTTCTATCCGCTGACGGTGAAGTCGGTCGACCATCTGACCGAGGACTCCGCGGCCGTGACCTTCGACGTGCCGGACGAGTACACCGAACTCTTCGACTTCGACGCCGGCCAATCCCTGACCCTGCGCCGGATCATCGACGGTGAAGAGCACCGTCGCACCTACTCGATCTGCGCCCCGGTCGGCACCGCCCCGCGCATCGGCGTGCGCGAGGTCCCCGAAGGACTGTTCTCCCAATGGCTCGTCCACGAGGTGCGCCCCGGCGAGACCATCGAGGTGCAGCCGCCCTCGGGCAGCTTCCGGGCCGACGCCTCGATCGGCGGCAAGCACCTGTGCATCGCCGCCGGTTCCGGCATCACCCCGATGCTGTCCATCGCGTCGACCGTGCTGAGCAACCCGGACGCCTCGGTGACCCTGCTCTACGGCAACCGGAAGACGAATACCGTGATGTTCGCCGAGGAGCTCGCCGACCTCAAGGACTCCCGGAACCAGCAGCTCGACCTCATCCATGTGCTCTCCCGCGAACCCCGTGACGTCGACCTCTTCTCCGGCCGCCTCGATGCCGAGAAGCTGCGCGCCCTGCTGGGCAGCCTGGTGCGGACCGAGAGCCTCGACCATGTGTGGCTGTGCGGGCCCTTCGGAATGCTCGGTGACGCTCGGACGGTCCTGGCCGAATTCGACGTGCCGAAGGAGAAGATCCACTTCGAACTCTTCTACGTCGACGAACCCCCGCCGGAGGTCGTCCACGCGGACAAGGTCGTCGAGGGCGCCACCAGCGAGGTCACGGTCATACTCGACGGGCGCAGGACCACCTCGGCGATGTCGCAGGGCAAGACCATCCTCGATTCCGCGCAGGAAGCGCGCTCGGACGTGCCGTTCGCCTGCAAGGGCGGAGTGTGCGGGACCTGCCGCGCGAAGATCTGCGGCGGCGAGGTCGACATGGTTCGCAACTACGCCCTCGAAGACGCCGAGGTGGCCGCGAACTTCGTCCTCACCTGCCAGACGTTCCCCGTCAGCGACGAGGTCACGGTCGACTACGACTCCTGACCCACCGACCATCCCGAGCCCGCACCACTTCACCGAGGAGAACCATGCCCGAGGCATTCATCCTGGACGGACTGCGCACTCCCATCGGCCGCTACGGCGGTGTTCTGGCCGATCAGCGCCCCGACGACCTCGTCGCCACGACGCTGCGGACCGTCGTCGACCGAACAGGAATCGACCCCGGCGACATCGACGAGGTGATCCTCGGCTCGGCCAACCAGGCCGGTGAGGACAACCGGAATGTCGCGCGCATGGCCGTGCTGCTGGCCGGGCTGCCCGAATCCGTGCCCGGCTTCACCGTCAACCGTCTGTGTGCCTCGGGAATGACCGCGATCACGACGGCGCGGGCGATGATCGCCGCCGGAGACGCCGAGGTGGTCGTGGCCGGAGGCGTCGAATCGATGACCCGCGCCCCGTGGGTGAGTGAGAAGCCCTCGCGCGCCTGGTCGAAGCCGGGCCGGAGCTGGGACACCTCGATCGGATGGCGGTTCACGAACCCCGCCTTCGGTGAGGACACGACCCTGTCGATGCCGCAGACGGCCGAGCGCGTCGCCGAGAAGTGGAAGCTGACCCGCGAGGCCCTCGACGAATTCGCGTACCGGTCGCATCAGTCGGCTCTGGCCGCGCAGAGGGCAGGCAGCTTCGATCCGGAGATCCTGCCCATCGGTGAGGTCACCGCCGATGAGGGACCACGCGACTCAACCCTGGAGAAGCTCGGCCAGCTGCGTCCCATCCACGGACCCGGCGGGGTCATCACCGCCGGCAACTCGTCCTCGCTCAATGACGGGGCCGCCGTCGTCGTGCTCGTGTCCGAAGACTATGCGAACAAGCGCGGACTCAACCCGCGCGCCCGCGTCGTCGCCGGCGCCAACGCCGGTGTGTCCCCGGAGATCATGGGCATCGGGCCTGTGCCCGCGACTCGGAAGGTGCTCGAGCGCACCGGGTGGAGCGTCGACGACCTCGCCGCCGTCGAACTCAACGAAGCCTTCGCCTCGCAGTCGCTGGCATGCATCGGCGACCTCGGCCTCGACCCGGACACCGTCAACGGCTTCGGCGGAGCGATCGCGCTCGGCCACCCGCTGGGCTGCTCGGGGACCCGCATCACGCTGACCCTGCTCAACCGGCTCGAACAGGCCGAAGCGAAGAAGGGTCTGGCGACGATGTGCGTGGGCGTCGGCCAGGGTTCGGCACTGCTGCTGGAGCGCGCATGAGCGCGGGCGATGGTTTCGCGCCGGGAGGCGGAGAAGGTTCGAACGGCGGCACGGGTTCCGCGCCGAACGCGGGTGCCGCCTCGGCGGGGGAGGGCTCGTCGTCGCCGGTGATCATCGAACGCCACGAGGACCGGATGATCATCCGGCTCAACCGGCCCGAGGTCCGCAACGCCATCGATCAGTCGATGGTCGATGCCCTCCACTCCGTGTGCGCCGAACTCGAGGCCGAACCGAAGGTCGCGATCCTCACCGGCACCTCCGGGGTCTTCGCCGCCGGTGCCGACATCGCCCAGCTGCGCGATCGTCGCCGGGACGATGCCCTGGCCGGGATCAACTCGAAGATCTTCACCCGCATCCAACAGCTGCCGATGCCGGTGATCGCACTCGTCGAGGGATTCGCGCTCGGCGGCGGGGCCGAACTCGCCTTCGCCGCCGACTTCCGCATCGGCACCCCGTCGACGAGGATCGGCAATCCGGAGGCCGGGCTCGGCATCCTCGCCGCCGCCGGTGCCGCCTGGCGCCTGCGCGAGCTCGTCGGCGAACCGCGGGCCAAGGAGATCCTGCTCGCCGGGCGCACCCTGCAGGCCGATGAGGCCAAAGCGATCGGGCTGCTGAACGACGTCGTCGACCCCGAGGACCTCGAGACCGCCGGTCAGGCGCTGGCCGAACGGATCGCCAGCTTCGCGCCCCTGGCCGTGCGGCTGAGCAAATCGGCCTTCCACGCACCCCGCGAGGCCCACCCGCTCATTGATAATGTGGCCCAGGCCGTGCTGTTCGAATCGCAGGAGAAATTCGCCCGCATGGACGCGTTCCTGTCCAAACGGGAAGCGAAGAAGGCGAAGAAAGCCGCCGCACAGGCCGCCGCACAGGCCGCCGAAGCAGCGGCGGGACCGGCCGAGGCCGGCACAGCACCGGCGGACGGCGCAGCACCGGCAGACGGCGCAGCACCGGCGGATGAGACCACCGGCTCGGAGACGAAAGGCGACAAGGCATGAGCGAGACCACCCCCGACACCCCCGCTGCCCCGCGGGTGCCCGAAGCCGTCGGCGTCTACGGCGGCGGACGGATGGGTGCGGGCATCGCCCACGCCTTCGCCACCGCCGGTTCCCGTGTCATCGTCATCGAAAGCACCGATGACACCGTGGCCGCCGCCCGCGGACGCATCGACGCCTCGATCGAGAAATCGCAGTCCAAGGGCATCGACGTGCCCGGCACCGTCGAGGTGGTCAGGGATC